>CALWYG010000025.1 GCA_944385695.1 uncultured Oscillospiraceae bacterium
TGGCCCACACGTCAGAGAGCACCACGTTCACCCCCAGCTCACGGCACTTTTCGATGATGAATTTGACTTCATTGTCGGTATCCGTGGGGAACTTGTTCACCGCCACAACGCAGGGCAGGCCGTAGACCTTCTTGATGTTGGACACATGGCGCAGCAGGTTGGGCACGCCCTTCTCCAGAGCATTGAGGTCCTCATGGTTCAGCTCCGCCTTGGGTACACCGCCGTGGTACTTCAGAGCCCGGACAGTAGCCACGATGACCACGGCGTCGGGATGGAACCCGCCGGCGCGGCACTTGATGTCCAGGAACTTCTCGGCGCCCAGGTCGGCGGCGAAGCCGGCCTCGGTGACGGTGTAATCGCTCAGCTTCAGAGCGGTCTCAGTGGCCTGGATGGAGTTACAGCCGTGAGCAATGTTGGCGAAGGGGCCGCCGTGGATGAAAGCGGGGGTGTGCTCCAGAGTCTGGACCAGGTTGGGCTTGATGGCGTCCTTCAGAACGGCAGCCATAGCGCCCTCAGCCTTCAGATCGTGAGCGGTGATGGGCTTGCCGGAACGGCTGTAACCCACGACCATCTTGGCCAGACGGGCCTTCATGTCAGCCAGACCGGTGGACAGGCACAGAACAGCCATGATCTCGGAGGCCACCACGATGTCGAAGCCGTCCTCACGGGGCACGCCGCTGGCCTTGCCGCCCAGGCCGCAGACAATGTGACGCAGCTGACGGTCGTTCATATCCACCACGCGCTTCCAGGTGATCTGGCGGGTGTCGATGTCCAGGGCGTTGCCCTGCTGAATGTGGTTGTCAATGAGTGCGGAGAGCAGGTTGTTGGCAATGCCGATGGCGTTGAAGTCGCCGGTGAAGTGGAGGTTGATGTCCTCCATGGGAACAACCTGAGCATAGCCGCCGCCGGCAGCGCCGCCCTTGACGCCGAACACGGGACCCAGGGAGGGCTCACGCAGGCAGACGATGGTCTTCTTGCCCAGCTTGTTCAGAGCATCGGCCAGGCCCACGGAAGTGGTGGTCTTGCCCTCGCCGGCGGGGGTGGGGCTGATGGCGGTCACCAGAACCAGCTTAGCCTTGCGGGGCAGATCCTTCAGAGCGTGGATATCCACCTTGGCCTTGTACTTACCGTAGTTCTCCAGCTGGTCCTCAGAAATACCGATGGACTTAGCAACCTCAACAATAGGCAGCATAGTGGACTGCTGGGCGATTTCAATGTCAGTCATGACGATGGCCTCCTTAAAATTAATGTAAATTTTGTGGTCACCTAATGGGGTTTACGATGGTAGTATTATACATCATTTTCCTCTTTTCGTACAGGATTTTTGTTGCTCTTTTTGAAAAACATGCTTTTTTTCATTAAGTGAATCCCAGGCTTTACTTTACGAATTTTACCGCACTTTTTCACTTTAAAACATCGCCATTCCGTAGTCAAAGTGCATTATTTTTTTATTATTTAGTGTAAAAAATCATTTGTTTTGTACAGTGTTTTTTCTATTTTATGTAAGCTTATATTTTTATGTCAGTCGCGCATTTCTCTTAAAAAAATTACATTTTTCAATGTTTTGTGCTCGTTTTCCGAAGTTTTACCTTAATCCCGTTGAATTTTTTGCTCTTTTATGATATATTTTTATTAATTATTCGTTACTGGCCGGGATGTTTCAAAGTCAAGGAAAGGATGGAACCTGTATGGAACTGAGCTTCTCCCCTGCCGACATTGCCAAGCGCTACTCTGATATTGGCGCTGGCAAGGCCACGCGCCCCACTTCCCAGCTGATCGTTCTGGGTATTTTAGCCGGAATCCTCATCGCCTTGGGCGGCGCCTCCACCAACACGGCGGTCTATGGTATCACCGATCCCTGGACCATCAAGACCATCTGCGGACTTCTCTTCCCCTTCGGTCTTGGAATGGTTGTGATTATGGGAGCGGAGCTGTTTACCGGCAACTGCCTCATCGGGATCTCTCTGCTGGACAAAAAGTGCACTCTGATGCAAATGCTGCGCAGCTGGATCATTGTCTACCTGGCCAACTTTGTCGGTTCTCTGATTGTGGCCGGAGGTTGCGCCTGGTTTGGGCAGATGGATCTGGGCGGCGGACAGCTGGCGGTATACACCATGAAGGTAGCCGCTGCCAAATGCGCCATTCCTTTCCAGAACGGCTTGGTGCTGGGCTTCTTCTGTAACCTGCTGGTTTGCCTGGGCGTTCTCATGGCCCTGTCCGCCAAGGACAGCGCCGGCAAGATCATCTGTGCCTATCTCCCCGTGGCCTTCTTCGTCATGTGCGGATTTGAGCACTGTGTGGCCAACATGTACTACATCTCCGCCGGCCTCATGGCCAAGACGGTCCCCGCCTACACCCAGCTGGCCGCTGAGGTGGGCATTGATTTGTCCGCTCTCACCCTGTCCAACTTCCTGATCAAAAACCTGATTCCCGTTACCATCGGGAACATTTTGGGCGGTCTCGCCCCCGCCTGGGTCATGTGGTTCATCCATCTGAAAGACCGTAAGCCCGCCGGCGTGTAAGATCCTAACAATGGAAGACAGAAAAAAGGTGATTGGAAGTTCCAATCACCTTTTTTTGTCCTCTTTTCGCTCCCAATCCGGGATAGCCTTTGCCTCTTCATAGAGGCGCAGATAGCTCTGGTGCCGGGTAGCAGGGATCTCTCCCGCCGCCACTGCCTCCAGTACCGCACAGCCCTTTTCCTTCAAATGGGCGCAGTCCTGAAACCGGCATTTGCCCAGATAAGGGGCAAACTCCCGAAAGGCGTACTGGAGTTCCTCTTTCCGCCCCAGCTCCATATGGTCCACATCAAAGGAGGAGAAGCCAGGCGTATCCGCCACCAAAGCCCCGCAGGACAGGCGGAACAGCTCCACATGGCGAGTGGTATGCCTGCCCCGCCCCAGCTTGTCGCTGACCTGGGCGGTGGCCAAATCCATGTCCGGCTCCAGCGCATTCAGGAGGCTGGATTTTCCTACGCCGGAATTCCCGGTAAAGGCACAAACCTTTCCTGCAATGGCCCGGCGCAATTCCTCCACGCCCTCCCCGGTCTGGGCGCTGAGGCGGACCGTCTGAAAGCCCGCCTTCTCATAGATCTGGGCCAGATCTTCTCCCGGAACCAGATCACACTTGTTCACACAGATGAGGCTGTCACATCCCCGGCTCTCGGCAATGGCCACAACCCGGTCAATGAGGTAGGGGTCGGTCACCGGGATGGCCTGGGCGGCCACTACCACCAACAGGTCGATATTGGCCACCGCAGGGCGGTAAAATTCATTTTTCCGGGGCAAAATCTCGTCCAGCGCCCCCGCCCCATCTTCCAGGGGGGTAAAGCGCACCCGGTCCCCTACCAGAGGGGACTGGCCGGCATGACGGTGCTTTCCTCTGGCCCGGCAGGTAAACACCTGCTGCCCGTCATCCACATAGTAGAAACCGCTGAGGGCCTTGCGAATGATTCCCTCGCTCATGTGCCGCTGTCCTGGGTGAGATCCACCGTCATGGAGCCACCATACTCGCCGTTGAAGTAGTAGGTCACGGTCTTAACGCCCGTTCCGGTCACGGTCACAGGCACCTGGGCGGACATGGTGGCGTCCAGCGCCTGGTTCAGGACCTCTTCCCCGTCCACCAGGACCCGCACATTCACCAGCCCCTCGGCATCTCCGGGCATGGGGACATAGATGGTCTTGGTCACCTCGGTGTCTTCAGGGGGAAGGGTGCTGGGATCGGGCCCCAGGCTGACGATCAGGTTCACCTGATCCCCCTCGGCCACCTCGGTGCCTGCAGTGGGATACTGGCTGATAACCCGACCGGCGGGGATGGTATCATCATAGTCCTCATCCACTTTACCTTCGCTGAGGTTATAAGTTCCAATGGTGGATTTCGCCCGCTCCAGAGTCATGTCCGCCAGATTCGGCATTTCAAAGGTCTTTTTCTCCGGGCCCTTGCTCACCACCATCTGTACCTCATCCCCGGGAGAGAGCGGTACGCCCTTCAGAGGGGTGTAGGAGATGACATGATTCTCTTCGACCTCATCGTCATACTCATACTCAGGGGTAAGGGGCTTCAGGCCCATTTCCACCAGAGTGTTGTAGGCAGTCTGGAAGTCCATGTTGGTCAGGTCGATCATCTCGATCATCTCCTGACCGCCGCTGATGGTAATGGTGATCTCCGTCAGCTCGCCGGTCACTTTCTTTCCGTCCTCCGGGTCCTGCTTGATGATGGTACCCGGTTCGGAGTCATCGGCCACGGTGTCACCCAGGACGATGGTAAAGTGCTCACCCAGCAAATCCGTATCGTCCTTCACATCCTCGTACATCTTCCCCACCAGATTTGGTACGGAGTACGTCTCCGGAGGCTGCAGAAGCCCGGAAAATACCGAATTCCACAGGAAGAAAAATACCAGGCTCACAAACAGAAGAACACCGGCTACCGCCAGGATCACCGGCCACATGGGCCCCCTGCGGGGCGGCTCATCCTCATCCGGCGAATACTCCCGCTCCCGCCGTGGCTCCCGGGGAGCGGTATGGGATGCGCGCTGGGTTCCGCTTCTGTGGGAGGAGGGGATGGGACGGACCTGCGTGCGGTCCTCGTCCAGCTCTGCCTCCGGAGAAAAGTCGGCCACATGGTACTCAAAGTTAATATCGGGATTCTTCCGGAACTCCTCCAGATCGGCGAGCATCTCATCGGCGGAGGAGTAGCGGTTATTGGGGTTGGGGGCCATGGCCTTCATGGTGATGGCCTCCAGCGCCTCGGGAATGGTGGGGTCGATCTCT
>CALWYG010000026.1 GCA_944385695.1 uncultured Oscillospiraceae bacterium
CGCATAAACAATTAAAACCCTTTCCCCCAGAAAAGGGCCTGGCGCACGGCGGAGATTGGGATGCCGTTGGCAATGGGTACGATGCCGAACCAAATGATAACTTTCTTTGAACTCTGGACGGTGCCCCTGGCTATTTCCTGTTTCTGTGGTATTGTGTGTTGCTGATAAGGAGGGATGAACCATGACAGCAAATCAAATCCCGGTTCAGCGGTGCCAGTACTGCGGGAGCGACGATCTTGGCCTGGGCTGGCAGCACGGCGAGGCCATTGTCACCTTCAAGAAGCACGGCCTTCTGGGCAACCGGCTTCGGTATCTGATCTGCCGCCGTTGCGGCGCCGTGGTGTATCAATGGGTGGCGGAGCCCCATAAGTTCCCGCCTATCAAGTGAGCCGTTCAGAAATTGCGCCGCAAATCAAAGATAAACTCAGGAGGTGATCAACATGGCAAAGCGCAGACCGTCCGGTGACGGCATGGTCCGGAAGAAAGACGATGGCCGCTGGGAGGGCAGGATCGTGGTGGGGCACAAAGCCAATGGCGAGCCCATCTTCCGGTATGTATACGGCCGCACCCAGAAGGAGTTGCTGAGCAAACTCCACCAAAGTATCGAAGCCTATCAGGACGTGGAACTGACCGAAGACAGCAGGATTACCCTGGGCGAGTGGCTGGATCGCTGGCTGGACGAGTACAAAGAGGGCACCATCCGCCCCAGCACCCTGTACAGTTACCGGCAGTATGCCAAGCTCTATATCAAGCCAATCTTAGGCGACAAGGTGATCTCCCGCATCGCCCCGACAGACGTGCAGCGGATGTACACCAAGCTGAAGCGGGAGGGGCGTATCCACGAACACCCGGAGTATGGACACCAGCTCTCGGACGCCATGCTCTCCCGCATCCACGCCATGCTCCATCACGCCATGAAGGACGCCCAGAGGGCGCACCTGATCGCCAGGAATCCCACAGAGGGCACCGTCATCCCCAAGCCCAACTACCGGCCCAAGCAGATCCTGAACGAGGAGCAGTTGGATACCTTCCTGGAGGCTGTTGAGCAGGACGAGGTGTGGCGGGACTTCTTCTACACCGAACTGACCACCGGCCTGCGCCGGGGTGAGATCTGCGGACTCCAGTGGGAGGACTTCGACGAGACAGACGGGACCTTGAAGATCCTTCGGTCGGTCAGCTCCCGCAAATTTGGAACGCTGGGGATCGGAGAGACGAAAACCAACAAGGGCCGGCGCACCATCTCCCTGCCGGACAGCACGGCACAGCGCCTGCGGGAGCGGAAGAAAACCGCTGTCAGCCAGTGGATCTTCCCCAACCCGCTCCACCCGGAGGAGCCGGTCAATCCCGGCTATGCCTACAACCGGATGAAGACAATCCTGAAAAACGCCGGACTTCCCAGCATCAGGTTCCACGATTTACGTCACACTTTTGCCACCCACGCCCTGGCTGGCGGCGTGGACGCCAAGACCCTCTCCGGCATCCTGGGCCATACCAACGCCAGTTTTACCCTGGACACCTACACCCATGTGACCGGCGATATGCAGAAACAGGCGGCAAACATCGTGGGGGATTTCATGACAGACATCTTGGGAGAGGAGTGGAAACCGTGGCAAGGAAGCGAAAGAACGGTGAAGGCACCGTCCGCCTGAGAAAAGACGGCCGCTGGGAGGGCCGGGTGGTTATTGGCTACGATGAAAAGAACCGCCCCAACACGAAGAATGTTTTGGCCAAGACAAAGAGTGAATGCCTGGAGAAACTGAAGAAGCTGCAGGAGCAGTACGCTCCGCCCAAGTCAGACAAGGTCAAGCCTGACATGCCCTTCGGGGAGTGGATGGACTTCTGGTATCAGAACTACTCCAGGCCGAAGCTCCGGCCCACCACCCGGGCGGGCTATGAGGGCAGGATATATCAGCACATCATCCCGGAGATGGGGAGTATCCCCCTCAATCAGCTGACCCAGAACGACCTGCAGCAGTTCTACGCCCGGCTGAAAAAGAGCGGGCGTCTCCTCCATGTGGAGTACTACGGCAAAGGACTTTCCGACCGCATGGTGCGGGCCTGCCACATGAACTGCCGGTCCGCACTGGAGAGGGCGGTGCAGGAGGGCCTGATCCGCGTGAATCCCGCCGTCGGCTGCAAACTGCCGCCCAAGAAGGCCCGGGAGATGCAGGTGCTGACCCGTGAGGAGATCCAGCGGTTTCTGATCCAGGCCAAGGCGGAGGGGTACTTCGAGCTGTTCCTGCTGGAGCTGACCACCGGGCTGCGGCGGGGAGAGTTGCTGGCCCTCCAATGGGGTGACCTGAATCTGGAGACCGGAGAACTACAAGTCACCAAGCAGGTCTACCGGACAAAAGGGGACGGGCTCCTGATCTCCCAGCCCAAGACAAAGTCCTCCATCCGCACAATCAGCCTGCCTCCGCCGCTCCTGGCCATTCTGAGAGAGTACAGGGAGGGCGTAAACTCCCGGTGGATGTTCCCCTCGCCGGTCAAGGAGGACTCACCGCTGGACCCGGCCCACATCAGAACGCGGCTGCACCTCATCCTGGAACATGCCCAGTGTA
>CALWYG010000027.1 GCA_944385695.1 uncultured Oscillospiraceae bacterium
CGTCAGCTTCCAGAATGGCGGCGGCGCCACCACCGACGACATTACCTATGACATCGACCCCAAGACCATCACCGTCTCGGGGGAGGAGAGCGACATCAATAACCTCACTGAGCTGTCCATCGGCAGCGTGGACCTGTCCCGTGTGACCGGGACCAACACCTTTAATTTCCCCATCTCCCTGGACCCCAGCCTGGAGAATGTGAGCGGCGAGACGGACGCCACCGTCACCGTTACCGTTAAGGGGCTGGACACCAAGGTCTTTACCGTGGACAACATCTCCATCCTTCAGCCTGCCAACGGCTACACCGGCGTAGCGGTGACCCAGGAAAAGCAGATCACCGTCCGGGGTAAGACGGAGGATTTGGAGGCAGTGGACGCCAGTCAGCTGCGTATTGTGGCAGATCTGACCGACTATACCACTACCGGACAGATCTCCGTCCCCGTTCGGGTCTATTTGGATACCAACCGCTCGGTGGGCGTCATTGGAGAATATTCCATTGTGGTGAATATCAGCCGGTAAAGACCGGCGCGGTTCCAAGTTTTGGAGGAAAAAACCATGGTTCAAAATGCGATTGTAAAGAAAATTGTCCGGGATGGAGTGGCGGAGGTCTCTCTGCTGCGCCAGATGGAGTGCGGACTGCACTGCGATGGAGCCTGTGCCGGCTGCACGGCAAAGCCTCCCCAGGAGATCCTGGCTCTGGCCACCAACCCAATTGGGGCGGAGCCGGGAGACTTGGTGGAAGTGGAGCCCTCTGTGGGCCACAACATCGGCACCTCGGTGGTGGTCTTTCTGCTCCCCTGTGTGGGGCTGGGCGTGGGTTATGTGCTGGGACAGGCCCTGCTGAACCTGGGCGACCTGGCCGCTATGGGGACGGCTGTGCTGGGGTTGGCTGCGGGCTTTGTCCCCGCCTTCCTTCTGAACCGCTCCATGACCCGCAGCACTGCCCCGGAGTTTTCGATTTTAAAGCATATCCGGTGAGGAACGCGGCGTGTTTGGTTATGTACGTCCCTACCGCCCGGAGCTAAAGTGTAAGGATTTTGACCTTTACAGGGCTACTTATTGCGGACTTTGCCGCTGCCTGCGCCGGCGGTATGGTCTCATCGCCCCGATGTTTCTGAACTTTGACTTCACCTTCCTGGCCCTGGTGCTGTGGGAAGGAGAGGAGCGCTGGGAACCCTGTCAGGGGCGGTGCCACGCCAATCCCCTGGTCAAGAAGACCATGTGCGTCCAAAGTCCGGCCCTGGAGCTGGCGGCGGACGAGAGCGTCGTGCTGGCCTGGTGGAAGCTGCGGGACAGCGTGAAGGACGACGGGCTGCTGGGCGGCCTGCCCGCCCGTACCCTGTCGTGGCTGCTGGGGGGGGCCTATCGAAAGGCTGCCCGGCGGGTGCCGGACTTTGACCGGGGCGTGAGGCTGTGCCTGGAAGAGCTGGAGAAGCTGGAGGAGGAGCGCTGTGCTTCTCTGGACCGGACAGCGGATACCTTTGCAAGGCTTCTTCAGTCTGCTGCCCCCCATGAGGGGGAGCGGGGGCGCATTTTGGGGCAGCTGCTCTACCACCTGGGAAGGTGGATTTATCTGGCGGATGCCCGGGATGATCTGGCGGAGGATCAGGCTGCCGTACGGTACAATCCCGTGGCGGCGCGCTATGGCCCCTCCGGAAACGATGCAGCCCTGGCCCTGACCATGGAGCAGTCCCTGGGGCAGATGGGAACCGCCCTCCAGCTGGGGGAGTTCGGCTGCCGGAAAGCCCTTTTGGAAAATATGATCTACCTGGGCTTGCCGCTGGTACAGCGGGCCGTTTTTGACGGCAGCTGGGCCCAGATCAAAAAACAAAAGATATGGAGACACGACACATGAGAGATCCGTACAGCGTCCTTGGGGTGAGCCCAAACGCCAGCGACGAGGAGGTCAAAAAGGCCTATCGGGAGCTGGCCAGAAAGTACCATCCGGACAACTACCAGAACAATCCTCTGGCCGATCTGGCTGAGGAGAAGATGAAGGAGATCAACGAGGCCTACGATACCATCACCAAGCAGCGCTCCGGCGGTGGCGGGTATCAGAGCTCCCAGAGCTATGGGGGAGGCTATCAGCAGAGCTATTCCTCCGCCAACAATTCCACCTATGCCCGGGTACGCAGCATGATCAACGGCGGCGACCTGGCCGGTGCGGAGCGGCTCTTGTTTGAGGTCAACCAGCGGGATGGCGAGTGGTACTTCCTCAGCGGAAGCATTGCCTACCGGAAGGGCTGGATGGACGAGGCCATGCAGAACTATTCCCGTGCCGTCCAGATGGAGCCCAACAACATGGAGTACCGTCAGGCCCTGGCCATTATGCAGCGGGGGGCGGGAGGCTACCGCCCCGCCGGTTACAGCGGAGGAATGGACAGCCTGGACTGCTGTACCACCATGCTCTGCCTCAACTGCCTGTGCGGCGGAGGGCACTGCTAAATGGGGGGCGGAGTTCCCGGTCGGACGGGAAAAACCGCCCTGGGCGGTATTTTGGCTGCGGGAGCACTGGTTATGCTGTGGCTGGCCTGCGTAGCGCCCTCCGGACGCCTGGGACTGACCGCCGTGGGGGGGCTGTTCCCCATGGCCGCCACGCTGGCCGCGGGCCGGGTAGCCGGCTATCTGTGTTGGGGCGCTGCCAGTCTGCTGGGGTTGATCCTTCTCCCGGACAAGGGTGCCTTTGAAACCCATGTATTCGTCACCAATGGTTTTGAGTGGGAATATCAGTGTCTCTACATACCAGAATTTGTCTTTTTCTGTTATGCTTGAAGTTATATACCTCGCGTGTACGTCCTTCCAGTCTTTCAATCTTTTTCCCATTAACAAAGAGTGTAGTACCTTTCACAT
>CALWYG010000028.1 GCA_944385695.1 uncultured Oscillospiraceae bacterium
AGAACAAGAAGATCTCCCTGTCCATCCGTGCTCTGCTGGAGGCCCCCGCTGAGGAGGAGGCCGCTGAGGAGCCTACTACCGAGGAATAAGCAATCATGGAAGAGGCCGGCTGCGAAAAGCAGCCGGCCTCTTTTGTAAAAATACGCCTATAAAATGTAAAATTTTCCTATAATCCTGTTTCTTACTTGCAATTTTAGGATAAAATTGCTATAATGTATCACAGTAGCGCAGAAAATGTGATTTGTGTAGCTGAGAAAGTGAGGTTCAGGGTGTTTCAGGTGGGGGATAAGGTCGTCCACCCCATGCATGGGGCGGGCGTGGTGGAGAGCATCGTCCAAAAGAAGGTTGATGGGGTTGTGCGGGATTACTATATCCTAAAACTGCCCAACCGTTCCATGGTGGTGATGATCCCCACAGACAGCAGCGAGGAGATCGGGGTGCGGCCCATTGTGGACGGGGCCCAGGCGGACCGTGTCTTGGCCGCCATTCCCAATATCCAGGTTGAGATGACTGCCAACTGGAATCACCGTTACCGGGAAAATATGGAGCGTATGAAGAGCGGCGACCTCTTTGAGGTGGCCTGGGTGATCAAGGGCTTGACAGCCCGTGACCATGCCAGGGGGCTGTCTACAGGGGAACGAAAAATGCTTCACTCAGCAAAGCAGATTCTGATTTCAGAGATTGTTTTGGCGAAAAGTGTCAGCTATGAGTCAGCGGAAGAAGCGCTGAATACAGCGTTGGCATAATGATCCCACAGCCCAATATGATAGAACGAGGGGGCCCTTCGGCCCCTTCTTTTATGGACAGGAGGTTTGTTCTATGGCCGGACTGTTTTCAAAATGGAAGAAAACGACCGCCACACACCGGTGTTCGGCGGTGGTAGTGGCCGCCGGGTCAGCCCGGCGGATGGAGGGAATTGACAAAATACTGACCCCACTGGGCGAATTGCCCATACTGGTACATACTCTCTATGCCTTTCAGGATTGTCCTTTGGTAGGCGAGGTGGTCGTGGTTACCCGGGAGGACCTGCTGGTTGAGGTCAGCCGCCTTTGCAAGGATTTTGCCCTGGATAAGGTGCGCAAGGTCATAGTGGGGGGAGCGGAGCGAATCCATTCCGTTCAGGCGGGCCTGCGGGAAGTAGATCCGGACGCAGAGCTGATTGCCATCCACGACGGAGCCAGACCCTTGGTCACTCCGGAGGTCATTGAAGAAGCGGTGTCTGCCGCTGCCCGCTCTGGAGCGGCTGCCCCGGCCATTCCGGTGATCGATACCATCAAGCGCTGGGAGGACGGCCTGGGGGTGGAGACGGTAGAGCGGTCCACTTTGCGGGCCGTGCAGACTCCCCAGGTGTTTGAGGCGGGGCTCATCCGGGCCGCCACCCAGAAGGCACTGGAGGATGGAGAACTGCTCACCGATGACTGCGGGGCGGTGGAGCGCCTGGGGAAGAAGGTCACGTTGACCCAGGGCAGCCGGGAAAACATTAAGATTACAACGCCTCTTGACCTTGTGCTGGGAGAGGCGATTTTGACGGCCAGAGCGGAGGGAAGGCTATGACAGATATGAGAGTAGGGCACGGCTATGACGTCCATCGGCTTACCACCGGACGCAAGCTGATCCTGGGAGGACAGGAGATCCCCTTTGAGCTGGGGCTGCTGGGCCATTCCGATGCAGACGTGCTGACGCACGCCGTGATGGACGCTCTGCTGGGGGCGGCGGGCCTGGGAGATATCGGCCGCCACTTTCCGGATACGGACCCGGCCTATGCCGGAGCGGACAGCATAAAGCTTCTGGAGTATGTAACCGCATTACTGAAGGAGCAGGGGTGGCAGATCGGCAACGTGGATGCCACCATTCTGGCCCAGAGGCCGAAGCTGGCCCCCTACATTCCGGCAATGGGCCGCTGTCTTGCAGCTGCCATGGGGGTGGCCGCAGACCGCGTCAACGTAAAAGCCACTACCGAAGAGAAGCTGGGATTTACCGGGGCAGGGGAGGGCATGGCCGCCCATGCCGTGGCGTTGATTATCAAATAGAAGCCAAACGCCTGGAAAATGGATCATTTCCATTTTCCAGGCGTTTTTTGTCGTTTATTGCCGGATAAACCAGGCTTTCATGGTATCCAGCACCTGCACCAGCTGCTCTTCAGTAATAATATAAGGGACCATCGCATAAAGATAGCGGAGAAACGGGCGGCTGAATACGCCCCGGTCATAGGCAAACTGCTGGAAACCCAGAAGGTCAGCCGGGTCATACACTTCCACACACACGCAGCCGCCTAACATACGCACTTCTTTTACCTTGGGGTGGGCAAACCCTGCCATCTCCCGGCGCGTGATGGCCTCGATGTGCCGGATTTTGGACAGATAGTCCTGGTCTTCAAACAGCTCAATGGACTTCAGGGCCACACTGCAAGCCAGGGCGTTGCCCATAAAGGTAGGGCCGTGCATGAGGGCGTGCTCCGGACAGTCGTCATAGAATCCCTCAAAAACCTTTTGGTTGGCCACGGTGGCGGCGTGGCCAATGTATCCCCCTGTGAGGGCCTTGCCCAGAACCAGTATGTCAGGGAGCACCAGATCGGCCACAAAGCGGTTTCCGGTGCGTCCAAAGCCCGTGGCTACCTCGTCAAAGATAAGCAGCACGCCATATTGGTCGCACAGTTCTCTGGCCCGCTTCAGGAAAGACAGGTCATACATCCGCATGCCGCCCGCCCCCTGAAGAAGGGGCTCCACCAGCATGCAGTTGAGCATTTGATGGTACTGGGCAAAGGCAGCCTCCAGGGCGGGAAGTTCCGTGGGGATATGCACCACATGGGGACTGGGCCCATAGGCCTTTTGTACAAAGTGGTAATCCTCGTCATCCCCCACCTCCATGGTTTTGAAGGTGTCTCCGTGGTAGGCGTGCTCCAGGGCAAGTACCATGGTACGTTGGCGCTCGCCTTGGTTCCAATAGTATTGCAGGGCCATTTTCAGAGCCACTTCCACCGCCACACTTCCGGAATCAGAGAAAAAGGAGTAATTCAGATCCCCGGGAAGAAAGGCCTGGAGCTTGTCCGCCAGCCTTTGGGCCGGTTCATGGGTCAAGCCTCCCAGCATCACATGGGAGAACCGCTCTGCCTGAGCGGTGATGGCGCGGTTCAGCTCCGGGTGCTTGTAGCCGTGGATCACGCTCCACCAGGAGGATACGGAGTCAATGAGCCGCCGCTCCGGCGTGTAGAGGTAGACACCGTTGGCGTCTACGATTTTGTATGGGGTACGCATGGTTTTCATCTGCTCATAAGGATACCAGATCATAGGCTCAGTCCTCTTTCAGATTGTCAAATAGGTCTGTCAGGGCTTGGAGGGTCATGGGAAGTCGCTCGGCTCCGTCCGGAAGCCGAGCCACCGCTTTGACACCGGTGAGATATTCGCACATGCGCACGTTATCCTCGTGCATACAGTTTCCCGGGATATAGTGGTTGAAGAGAATTCCTTTTAACGCAATCCCGTGCTCCTTTAGGTAAAAGGCGGTGAGAGCTACGTGGTTAATGGTGCCAAGACCTGCGTCGGCTACAAGAAGACAGCCCAGAGAACAGGCCTTTATCACATCCGGGAGCCAAAGCTTTGTTTGGTTATCAAAGCGAATGGGGCAGAGGATGCCGCCGGAGCCCTCCATGACCACATAATCATAAGTTCGGCTCACGGAACGAAAGCCCTCCAGAACCCGTTCCAATTCCACACAGCGGCCTTCCAGCCGGGCGGCCAGGTGAGGGGAGAGGGCGGCCTCATAGACATAGGGGCACATCTCCTCCACAGGCTGGGGGCTGCCTGAGACTTCTTTGACGCAAATGGCATCTCCGGGAAGGAGAGAACCGTCGGTGTTGCGCACATTGCCGCTCATCGCCGCTTTATAGTAGGCGGCAGACAGGCCCGCAGAGCAAAGTGTTTTCAGAATCAGTCCAGCGGCATAGGTCTTGCCTACGTCGGTGCCTGTGCCGATGATAAACAGCCCCTTACTCATGCTCCAGCCTCACTTCATATCCCAGCTTCGCCAGCAGGTCCAAGTCAGTTGCTACCGTAATGCCAGCCGTAGTCAGCATATCGCCCGAAATGGCAGCGTTTGCCCCGGAGCGGAAGCAGCCCGCCCCCTTATCTGGGAGAAGCCCACGGCCTCCGGCAAGGCGGATGGAGGCATCAGGGAGCAGGAAGCGATATACCGCCGCAATCCGGCGCATATCTTCTGGGGAGAGATGCCTCTTATGCTCCAGGGGCGTGCCTGGGATGGGATTGAGCAGATTGAGGGGGACGCTCTTGATTCCCAGTTCCCGAAGTGTAAGGGCCATGTCGATCCGGTCTTCTTCTGTTTCTCCCAGGCCCATGATCCCTCCGCTGCACACGGTGAGGCCCGCGGCCTGAGCGGCACGGATCGCGGCAATCTTGTCATCGAAGGTATGTGTGGTGCACAGGTTGGGAAAGTTGCGCCGGGAAGTCTCCAGATTGTTGTGAATCCGTGATATCCCCGCCTGTTTTAACATCACATATTGCTGCTTATTGAGCAGGCCGAAGGAGCCGCACAGGGAAATACGGCACTCCCGGCGGATTCGCTCAGCTGCCCGGCATATGGTCTCTACCTCTTTCTGCGACAGACTCTTGCCGGATGTGACGATGGAGAAGCGCAGCACGCCCTGGTTTTGATGGTTCACTGCTTCCTGAACGATCGTTTCTTCCGAAAGAAGGGGATAGACCTCTGCTCCGGCGTGATTGTGTGCGGACTGGGCGCAAAAGCGGCAGTCCTCCGGGCAGAGACCGCTTTTGGCGTTGAGGATGGCACAAAGATCAAAGGCGTTGCCCCGGAAATGCCGGCGCAGCCGGTCGGCGGCGGCACACAGCCCTTCCAGAGGCTGATGGTAGAGCCACAGGGCCTCTTCCCGGGTAATCGATTCCCCCTGGAAGACCTTCTGCTCCAGTGTATTTAAGTCCATATCAAATCCTTCCTTTCCGAATCAGAGGAATCAGCCGTTTTGCCAGCATAGCACCTACGAAGCAGAGCAAAATGTCGCCGGGGACGGCTAAAAGAAAGCAATAGAAAAACAGCGGCCACAGTCCGATGGGAGAGCCCAGGTAGAACCGGCTCATCAGGTAGTAATAAAACATCCCGAAGAGATAGACAATTCCTAGCCCCACAAAATTGGCTGCCAGCAGCCGGGAAAAGGCTGGCTGCTCCTTCCGGTTTGCGATGGTGCCGGTCATATAGGCACCGGCGGCAAACCCGATGATGTATCCAAAGCTGGGCTGGACGATGTAACCAAGTCCGCCGCCTTGTGCGAAGAGGGGGAGACCGGCAAGTCCCAATGCGATGTAGGCACATACGGAAAGTCCACCTAGCCGACCGCCAAGCAGCAGCCCTGCCAGGGTGGTAAACAGAAATTGAAGCGTAAAGGGCACCAGTGGAATTGGTACCTTGAGAAAAGCGCCTGCGGCAATGAGAGCCACAAACAGGGCGCACAGGGCCATCCTCTTTGTCCGACTTTCGTGCAAATGAATCCCTCCTAATCAAAGCGGCCCAGGCCATCGTTTGAATGGGATGATATCACATATCAGGATCGTTTGTCAACCAATATCTTCTTTAAGTTTACAATTGATGAGGAACCAGTAAAAGCCCCTTTTCCCGGCAAGGGAAAGGGGCTTTTATGCTGCTGAGTGAAACGTCATAGAAAACCCAATGTCCAAAAGATTGGTCTTTCAATAAAGTTGCCCTAACAAATTTTTCCAGAATTTTCTGATTTTACAGTGATGTTAGACAGCCGAGCCAAAAAGATTTTATACGGCGGTACATTCATGTACCATAAAACATGCTTGAACTGTTGTGGAATTGCTCAAATTTATAGGTGAATTTTTGTTTTTAAAAACGAAAAAAAGGGTTGAACTATGAATGCTTTTCATAACTTTAGCGAATTACACCATATTATCGAACAATTTCATGAGTTAATGTGAAAAATGAAATTTTCATTCAAATGCTTTTATGTTACGATGCAAAAAAAGATGGACAGGCTGTTTTGGTTTGTTGGAATTGACCAACTGAAAAGCACCCTGAAGCAATCATTCCGGAGCGCTTTGCAAAGGGATGAGCAGAAAAGAAGGCGTAAAAAGCCCATATGAAACGTTTGGGAGGAGATCATTCATGGGAAAAATAGGAAGCGGAGAACTGATCCTGATTCTGCTGGTAGCACTATTGATTTTTGGTCCGGCTAAGCTGCCTGCACTGGGAAAGATGGCAGGAAAAGCAGTTGGAACCTTGAAGCACTATGCGGACAGCACCAACTGGGATGAGCTGATGGAGGAAGACGAACCGGAAGAGAAGGTTTCAGAAGCAAAAAAATCCACTGAGGCTGAGGCATCTGAGCCTGCTGAGGAGATCAAAGAAGAGCAGAACCAAGAAGACCCGCAGGTGAAGCAGGCTTCTTAAAATTGGCTGTTGTGCCATGATAATTGGGAGGAATTTAAGATGTTTGGAAGACTAGGTACCACGGAACTGCTGCTGATTTTGGGCATTGCGCTACTTATTTTTGGCCCCACTAAGCTTCCCAAATTGGGCAAGGCCCTGGGGCAGACCATCGGAAACTTTCGGAAGAGCAGCGCAGTTGCAGAAAGCGGCGGAGAAAAGAAAACGACGGAAGAGGAATAACCATGCCGATGGAGCAAAGAGCAGCTGGGACAACAACCTGTGCTGCACAGCAGGCTGAGTGTCAATCCAAAAGAGTGAGACCGAAAGCCACGGCGGCTCAGAGGGCAAAAAAGCGGCGGCTGTTTCCCGGAACAGGCACAGGAGATCAGCTTCCGGAAGAAGGAAGAATGTCGCTTTTGAACCATCTGAAGGAGCTTCGGCGGCGGCTGATCGTGTGTGTGGCAGCATTCCTGATTGCGTTTTCCGGATGCTTGAGTCAAGCCGAATGGTTTACCAATCACCTGCTGGAACAGGGACGCTATTTTTCCTTTGTCTACATTGCGCCGGCAGAGCTGTTAATGTCCTACATCAATGTGGCGTTTGTGGGCGGCATTGTGATTGCCATGCCTGTAATCGCCTATGAGATCTGGCGTTTTGTCCGGCCGGGGCTCAAGCGCAGGGAACGAATTGGCTTTGTGGGAATTATGCTGGTGGGGCTGGTCCTGTTTACCTTGGGAGCGGCCTTTGCGTTTGCGATCGTTTTGCCTATCCTGCTGAGTTTCTTTGCCAGGCTGAATACGACCGGAACCGTACAGGCCATGGTTTCCATTCAATCCTACATAGGGTATCTGTTGTCCACCATGGTTACGTTCGGCGTAATTTTTGAAACCCCCATCGTATTGGTTGCTGTCACCGGCATTGGGCTGGTAAAACCAAGTACGCTGCAGAAGAACTTCAAATATGTCATCCTGATGATTCTGACGGTGGCGGCGATTATTACGCCCCCGGACGTCACCTCACAGATTCTTGTGGCGGTGCCGTTGGTTATTTTGATTTACGCCAGTATTATCCTGTGCAAAATCGTGTTCCGCAGGAAGCTGAAGCGTGAGGCAGAAGAGGCGGCCGAATGATCCAGAAGGATAGAGCCTGGAAAGCCGACAGGCGGAACAGGTTCCATATATGAAAAACAGGGAGGAATTGAAGATGGGAAATTCAGACAACCGCAACGGCATTACCCGCCGCGACTTTGTGAAGGGATTGGCCGCAAGTGCTGCCGGCATCGGGCTGGTAACGCTTCTGCCCGGCGGAATCCTGACCTCGTCGGCGGCTAACGCTACCGCAAGCGGTGAGTCTACCGTCGGCAAAAAGGGCGACGGTATTTACATCGAAGGCATCACCGAGAACATGAAGGGAAAGACCTACACTCTGGAGTTTGTTCAGCCCATCAAGCTGGTTGCCGTTTGCAAGGGCGAGGTCCAGACGGAGGGAACCTGGCGCACCAGCAATAAGCACCTGGTGTCCGTCGACATTGATGGCACCGTAAAAATGCGGGATGGCGTGGGCGGATATGACGTCACGGTGACCTGGTCTCTGGGGGATAACGAGTTCGATGTTACCTTCCATACCGGACAGACCGCCGGGGCTCACTCCATCGAGGTAGATTCCCCCATGACCCGGGGCGCGTTTATGGTCCGTCTGGCCAACTACTTCGGCTGGCCTCACTATAATGCAGTGATGGACGATGGTACCGATATTGACGCTCAGGGCAACATCATGAAGACCGAGCGGGTCCGCAACTACTACGATGTGACCGGGAATGCCGATTATGTGAAACCCATCGAGTCCGCTTTGGATATGGGCGTACTTACGGCTGCTTCCTCCCAGGATATGTTCTATCCCATGTCCGAAATGACCCGGGAAGACGCCGCTGTGATCCTGGTTAACGCATTTAAAATGCAGAAACTGGATACCGACTACATCTCCGGCTTTGACGATGTAAAAAACATCGACAAGGAAGCCTACGCCGCCTTAAATATTCTGGTGGGCCGTAATTTTATGCGGGGCCGTACCAATACTACGTTGAATCCCACGGACGGCATCACCGACACCGAGGCGCGTATTATCATCGAAAACATTGACCGAAAGGTAGTTTGTCCTGTCTGGGCCATGCCCGTGAGTCACCGGAAGTTTGTCCGTGTCCGCCCTGAATGGATGACCGCCACCAAGGATGCCACCATCCACTGGCGCTGCAAAGTGGACAAGTACTCCCACAAGGAGCTGAACGGACTGTTTGTTCAGGACCGCGGTGTGGGTGTGTACATCGGCACCGGCTGGAGCGAATGGTATGATTATATTCCCGGTTACTCCACTGACCCCTGCTTTGGCTTAAACAACAACAAGGACCTGCCCTATGATGGCATCCATTTCCTGGTGGAAGTGGAGTGCTACGCCACAAAGCCCGGCATGGAGGACAGCCCGGTCAGCAGCTTTATGTGGCGCATTGAGCGTCCCGCGTGGCATGACTTTGCCTTTGATAAGCTGCACGAAGCAGGCCCGAACTATCCTGCCGTCTATCGGTTCTTTGACAATTTCCAGGCTGCCGCTTACTACATTGAAGGCAGCAAGATGGGCATTCTCTTTGACGGCCTGATGCCCACCAACACCACCATCACTCTGCTGGACCGGGTGAAGGAAGTTGCCACCAAGCCCTTTGTCTTTGTTATGGGCCACAACCACGGTGACCACAACGGTACCATGCCCGACTGTTATCTGGCTGGTATGGACATCTATTTCTGTGACCGTGTGGGCCCTGTGGACGGCAGCTGGCAGCTGCAGGTGTTCAACAAGAAGTACACCAGCGGGAATCCGGTCATCGATTCTGAGCAGAAGGGTACTTATTCCGGCAGCAACGTACATGTAGTGGACGAGGGATATGTCTTTGACCTGGGCAACTGTAAATTCGAGGTGGTCCGTCTGCCCGGCCATGAGGATGCTTCCATCCTGCTGTACAGCCGTGAGACTGGTCTGCTGTTCTCTTCCGATATTTACGCCGTTAACCGTTACTGGGTGGCAGACAATACCGGAGCTACTGGAGTAAAGCAGGATCTGATGATGTCTTTGCACCAGCAGTTGATGGATATTTACACCAAGGACGGCGGACAGGTGAAGGAGCTGTATACCGGCCACAACCGCATCGGCTGCGGCGGCGACTACCTGACCATGTGGGAGCAGTGCCTGCAGAAGTTCGTAAACTACGGCGGCGCCGTGCTGACGGATAACCGCAGAGGCGATGGTACTCTGATGTCCCAGGACGGCAATGAGTATGAGACGCTCAACTGGACCGGCTTGACCCAGAGCGGCCAGCAGATCCGTGCGGAGTACAAGGGCAAGTATGACGGAGAGACCTACTACCGTCTGGAGACGGACCGGACGGGAAAGAACGCCCTTCCTGAAGACGGCCTGTATTTTGACTATAAGACCAACGCTCACTTGAGCAACATCACCTTTAAGAACGGCACTCTGGTGGGCCACGACTTTAAGTATAAAACCGGCTTTGCTACCGTGGACGACAAACTGCCGGATGGTCGGCTGAAGTATGTAATTCCCAATAAGTTTGTGCCCTTTGAGTATGACTATGAGGTAAAGGTCGGAGCCTTCCAGTCAGTTGTTACGTTCACCCCCGTGGCGATGTCCGAGCGGATTACTGGGATGACGGTCAACGGCAAGCCTGTTTCCAGCCGGTGCCCGGTGAGTGTTTCCACGGCCTCTCCTGCGGTCATCGTTGTGACA
>CALWYG010000029.1 GCA_944385695.1 uncultured Oscillospiraceae bacterium
TTTCTCAAAAGCTGGGAAAGAAAACTTCGCACTAAAGATTTTTCGTAAACCTTAATGCCTTGCTTCTCAAAGTAACGGGTAATATCCCCAAAGGACGTTTCCGGCTCGGAATACATCTCAAACATCAGTTTCACATATTGAGCAGTTTCGGGGTCTGCCACCATCTTCTTTGTACGGATACCTTCAACCACTGTCGGCTCCAACTGATAACCGTATGGGGCCTGCCCGCTCATGTGAAAACCTTTCAGGCACCGGGAGTAATAAGCGTCCGTCACGCGCTTCTGGATTGTCTCACGTTCAAGCTGTGCGAATACGATACAGATATTCAGCATAGGACAAATTATTAAGTCTTCTGTGGGGTTATTGTCTGAGTTAGAAAAAAACAAAAAGCTAGTGATGGCGAGTTTTTGAAATTGTTGAATAGTTATGGTCCAACCCTTGAATAATGTGCCTTCGCTCGATGAGAGGTGAATGAGGTCCGCTTTTCGAACATTTTTCATTTTTGAAGAACCTTGTTGTATCAATGACTGCTCTTTTTATATTTCGGGCGGCGCAATAAGGTGCGGCAAAGGTGGCAGATCTTATCTTGAAATGCCGTGGTATCCAGACTTTACCCACAAGACAAATCGGAGCAAGCTGTTGGCTTGCTCCGATTTTTTTACTGGTACATTTCTTGACGTATTATCGCTTTTGATGGCAGAAGAACGTTACTTGCCAGTTCTTGTGTCCACGTTGCGGGAAGAAAGGAGCGTCTGGTATGGCTCAGCTGTTTGCGGTTACGGCTATGGTCCGTTTGCCCATGGCTGTGCTGTGCGGCATACTCTGTTTTGCCGCGGCTCGGTGGAGTTTGCAGTGGAAGTGTAAGATGATAGGGCGTGCGTGTGTTCTTTTGTGTCTTGCTGCGATGGCTGCGGGGATTATGTACGGGGTACTGAGGTTTTCCGGCATTATTTTGTTTGCGGATGATCTGGAACGTTCAACTTGCTGGTTTGGCAGCAGTTGGCGAGATGATGGGTTTGGATATATGTATGGGTGTGGAACGGTATTCGCGGGAGCCACCGCCGCACTCTTCTTCCGAAGACGTGAGAAATACAGCGCAGGCCATGGGTAGAACGTGAATACTTATAAAATAAAACGGCGGGGACATCACCATGATGTTTCCGCTTTTCTTTTGGCGGTGGGGGTAGGACGTTTTTTTCCGGCTTTTGCCAGTGATTGGGCGAAATGGGGACGTCAAGCCTTAATTATTTGGGGGAACAGGGAAAGCAATCCGAGTGTATCAAGATGCAAAATGAATTTATATACAAAAATTTGTATAAAACTTATATAAGTTTTAAAGTTTTCTTTTTAAGATATTGTGCGGATTGAGTATTTTAAAAATGTCAATTTCAGGATTATAATGAAACTCGCCGATTCGGTAAAAACAAGGAGTTTCTGCGCCAGGGCGATGAGGCTTGCGCTGCAGAAGCTTCGCAGGTAAAAGCATAAGGTTAGCCTGCGGGGAGAAGAGAGGAGTTTTTTAACGTGACAGGAAACAAAAGCATAAAAGAATGGCTGTTTTTGTTAATCGCCATTGGGATTATGGTGTTGTCCCGGGTCGCTGGACCGGTGGGAGGTCTATCGGCTGACGCAGTGGCCGTCATCGGTGTATTTTTGGGTTCGCTGTTTCTGTGGATCACGGTGTCCATTGACTGGCCCAGCATGATTACGCTGCTGGCACTGGGATTCATTCCTTCGGTAGGATTCAGCAAAACCTTCAGCGGTGCGTTCGGCAACAGTACCGTGGCGTTCCTGCTGTTTACCTTTGCGCTGGTGTACCCCCTGGCTCAGACTAACTTCGTGCGCCGGTGCACAGTTTATTTTATCACCAACCGGATTGCCCGCCGGGGCCCCTGGTCCTTCGTGTGCTTCCTGCTGGCCGCTGTAACCTTTATGGGGCTGTTTGTGTCTCCTTCTGTTTTGTTTGTGGCCTTTATGCCCTTCCTGGAGGATATCTATAAAGTGCTGGGGGTCAAAAAGGGCGGTAAGACCGGAAATATGATGATGATGGGCACCGCCTTCTGCATCAGCCTTTCCTCCGGAATGACGGCCATCGGTCATGTGTGGCCCACCATGGCCATCGGCTACTATGCTGCCGCCACGGGGAATGACGTCAACCAGTTTCAGTACATGGCCATGGGGATTCCCACAGGTGTACTGCTGATCCTGCTGCTGATTCTGGTTTTTAAGTTCATCTATCGGCCCGATGACATTCAGGATATTAACCCGGAAAAGGCCATGGATTTGCGGGGGACTGTGCCTGCCGCTGATCGGAAGGAGAAGATCATCCTGGCCACAATGGCGCTGACTGTGGTGCTCTGGGTTGGTCCCAGTCTGATCCAGGGGAGCCTGCCTGAGGTGTACACTCTCATCAATGGCTGGACCACCGCTATGCCTCCTCTGCTGGGCTGCGTTATCCTCTTTGTGTGCAAGGTGGACGGCCAGCGGATTCTGAACTTCAAAGAGGTATCTTCCAAGGGGATTTTGTGGGGCAGCATCCTGATGACCGGCGCGGCCACCTGGCTGGGCTCCTGCATGACCAACAGCGACATCGGCATCAGCGAATGGCTCACCGCTACACTGTCTCCTGTGACGGTCGCGCTGCCTGCTACCGGAATGATTTTGTTCTTCATGGCCTGGGCGGTTGTGGAGACCAATTTCTCCTCCAACATTGTGACTACCACCGTGGTAAGCGCTGTGGCTCTGTCAGTTCTCACCGCTCTGCCTGCCGGTACGGTGAGCGTAGGCGCGGTGGTGTGCATGGTAGGCTTTGCGGCGGCGGTCTGCAATATGACGCCTGCCGGACAGAGCACCGTGAACACCGTGGCCATCGGTTCCGGCTGGACCACCACCACTTCCATGTTTGTTTGGGGCGGTATCTTTGCGGTTATTTCCATCTTGGTTTTGACCTTTGTGGCCTACCCTCTGGGTGCGCTGGTCATCGGCTGAACAAGAACGAAGAACATCTATGACCGGGGCCTCCACATAGTGGGGGCGCGGTGAGACCATCAGGAAAGAAGGGAACGTAAGATGTCCTTGGATGAGATCAGAGTCCACATTGACGCGGTGGATACCCAGGTGAAAACGCTCTTTCTGGAGCGTATGGACTGTGCCCAGCAGGTGGCCCAGGAGAAGGCGAAGACCGGCGGGGACGTGTTTGTCCAGTCCCGGGAAGAGGCAATTATTGCCGGACGAACCGCTGACGTGGTGCCCGAGCGGAAGGCGGAGTATGCCTATTTTCTGCTGCTGCTGATGAGCATCAGCCGCCGATACCAGTATGGGCTGCTGCCTGACATGCGCCGGCGGGTGCTGGAGGAACTGGGCAGCCGGTCGGGGCTGGATCTGAACGCTGCGCATACCGGAATCCAGGTTTCGTTTACCTGCGCTTCCGGAGAGCCGAAGCTGGCGCTGTTTGCCAATATGGCTGCACTCAATGGCATTGCCGTGTCAAGTCTGACGCTGACCACGCAGGGGGAAACCCAGAGCGTGCGTGCCACATTGCAGGGAAATGCGGGCCAGGAAAATATGCAGCGGCTGCTGTGTCAGCTGGGAAAAGAATTGGATGAGTTTGCCCTGACAGGGCTGTGCTGATCGCATACCGATATAAGCGCGCGGGAGAGGAAAGGTCTCCCGCGCGTTTTTCCATGGTGGAAGGGAAAAAATTTGGCTCGGTGAGATTTGTGCCCTTTACACCCGGGGCTGTTGCGGATACAATAGAAGCAGAGGAATACCGGAGAGGGGGGCTGCTGCCTTGGCAGAAGTCCCACCCGGAAGATCACACGGAAGAGGAGAAAAGCCCAATGGAACAGGTACTTTATGACAACCATCTGAACATTCTCCAGGAGGAACTGCTGGTGGCTCTGGGTTGTACCGAGCCCATCGCCATTGCTTATGCGGGGGCAAAGGCCCGGCAGCTGCTGGGGGAGAAGCCACGGCGGTGCGTGGTCAAATGCAGCGGAAACATCATCAAAAATGTAAAGGGAGTCATCGTGCCCAACTCTGGTGGCATGCGTGGAATTGATGTGGCAGCTACCCTGGGAATTGTTGGAGGCGACCCGGAGCGGGAGCTGGCCGTGCTGGAAACCGTTACGCCCGAAGATATTGCGGCCACCCGGGAGCTGGTGAGCCAGGGGTTCTGCACCTGCGAACTGGTCGAGGAAGTGGACAACCTCTACATTGTGGTGGAGCTGGAGGGAGAGGAGCACACAGCCTCCATCGAAATTCAGGAGCACCACAACAATATCACCTACATGGTTCGGGACGGACAGGTCCTTCTGGACAACCGTCCGCAGCCCGGTCAGGAGAAAAATCCCGAGGGGGCCGACCGGATGCTGCTCAACGTGGCCAATATTCTGGAGTTTGCCAATGAGGTGCACCTGGAGGATGTACGGGAGCTGATTGAGCGGCAGATTGCCTATAATACCGCCATATCCGACGAGGGGCTGAAGGGCAATTACGGCGTGGAGACCGGGCGCATCCTGATGGAAAATGCAAAGAACGCCAGCGGACTGAATCAGGTGCGCCTTCAGGCGCGGGCGGCGGCTGCGGCGGGCAGCGATGCCAGAATGAGCGGCTGCTCTCTTCCTGTGGTTATTAACAGCGGCAGCGGAAACCAGGGGATCACCGTCACCATGCCGATTGTGATTTACGGGAAGGCCTGGCAGGTGGATGAGGATCTGCTGTACCGGGCTCTGGTGCTGGGCAACCTTATCAGTGTTCACCAGAAGAAGTATATCGGCAGCCTGAGTGCCTATTGCGGAGCCACCAGCGCCGCCACAGGAGCTGCCTGCGGGGTGGCCTATATGCGTCTGAACCAGACAGGTGAACAGGATCGAATCTATCAGGTCATGTGTGACACCATCACCAACAGCATTGAGACCCTGGGAGGCATGGTGTGTGACGGAGCAAAAGCCAGCTGTGCGGCCAAAATCGGCCTTGCGGTGGAAAATGCGCTCATGGCGCTGGAACTGAGTCTGGCGGGCAATGTATTCCAGCCTGGAGAGGGAATGACCATGGAGGATCCGGAAGATACCATTGCAGCGGTAGGCCGCATGGGCCGGGTTGGTATGAAGAGCACCGATGTGGAAATTTTGAATATCATGCTGGGAAATTAAAAAAAGCCCTCCCGATTGGGAGGGCTTTTTTGTTAGATTGCAACGCTGCCGGTGATTTTGTCGTTAATCACATAGTAGGCCATGTGCTCTTCGGGCTTGACATACACAGTCAGCTTCTTGATGGTGGAGGCACGGTGCCCCTCGGCCACATAGGCGTCCTGGGCAGCCTGCTTCAGCTGGGCTGCAGTCCACTCTGCGCCGCCGAACTGGATCACAACCTCTTCCACCTTCTGAGCGGCGGGCTTTGCGGCGGCTTTCTTCTCCACCTTCTTCTCAGCCTTCACAGACTTCTTCTCGACCTTTTCCACCGGCTCGGTCTTTGCGGCCTTTACGGCCTCCTTCTCAACCTTTTCCACCGGTTCGGCCTTTACGGCCTCCTCGACCTTCTGAATCTTCACGGCCTCGGGGGCCTTGGGAGTCTTAGCCGTAGCCATAGTAAATTCCTCCTTGCTCTTCTCTTCACCAGGCCTGATGGATATTTTATA
>CALWYG010000030.1 GCA_944385695.1 uncultured Oscillospiraceae bacterium
CTCCATCAGATGCCAGGCCGCCTGTCTATGCACCGTTGCAAACGCCGCAAACCCCATGGTCCCAGTTTCCCAGAGCCGATTCAAAAACGCCTTCCAAACCCGCGTGGCAAAATCCAAATTGGCAAACATGGCTTCCGTCGGAAACGTGTACCGTTCCAGCCACGGCAGCAGCTGCTCGTCATAGCCAATCCCCCGGTTCACAATCTGGGGGGCATGGATATGGAGGTCATGAAAGGCGGGGATAATCAGACCGTCTCCCCAATCGATCACAGGCTGGTCCTCATATGTCTGCGGCAGGGTATCGTAAATCCCAACCACACGCTCTCCCTGGGTCACCAACCAGCTTCCGGCATGGACCTCCACAGTTCCACATGCAGGTGCATGAACAATGTTCCCTTTTAAAATCATGATAGTCTCCTTTCCAGTGGCCTCGCACTCCCCCGGGCACCAAGATCCGCAACTTCAAAGTTTTGCACATAAGCGCAGAAGTGAGTGTATAATTTCCCCGATTTTTCTTTTTTTCGGCATTTTCTTGGAACGTTTGTTTGACATTCAGACGGAAATATGATATACTTTTTCCACAAAAAGCTGTCAACATCCCCTCTCGCTTGGAAAGGAGCTGCTCTTATGGCCAATTTAACCCGAAAACAGCAGCAGATTTACGACTATATTCTATCCTTCACCATGGAGCACGGATATCCACCCTCCGTCCGGGAGATTGGCTCTGCCATGGGGCTGAAGTCCCCTTCCACAGTCCACTTCCATATGAAGGGACTGGAAGAGGCGGGCGTCATCGTCAAGGCCGAAGGCAAAACCCGGGCCATCTCCCTGCCCGGCATGCCCCGCGGCCCCGTGGCGGAGGAGCAAGATCCCCACGCCAATCAGATCCCCGTGGTGGGCAATGTGGCCGCCGGCTCCCCCATTCTGGCTCAGGAATGTATTGAGGACTACCGCACCTTCGACACCCAGGGGCTGTCCGGAGAGCACTTTGCTCTGCGCGTGCGCGGTGAATCCATGCTGAACGCCGGTATTCTGCCCGGTGACCTGGTAGTGGTCCACCGCCAGCAGGAGGCCCACAATGGCGAAATTGTTGTGGCCCTTTTTGAAGATGAAGCCACCGTCAAAACCTATCAGTTGCGGGATGGGCATGTCTGGCTCACGCCCGAAAACCCGGAGTATCTGCCCATCGACGGAGCAAACGCCGAAATCATCGGAAAAGTGGTGGCAGTGGTCCGCCGCTACTAAATCCATCATGGCAAAGCCGCCTGTTCTCAAAGAACAGGCGGCTTTTTTAAAATTGAAAGACTGCGCCCACCACAGCCGCTGCGGCAATAAAAGCTACCGGGTGTATTTTTTTCAGAGTTTTATGCTGCATGGCCAGAAAAATCACCAGTGACAGCAAAATAACCGGCCAATGCAGGGCGATTTCATGCTCAGCACTTCCTCCCACGGTCCAGAAGACCGACATAGCCACCGACAGTCCCGCCGAGGCAATGAGGGCAGTGGAAGCGGGACGCAGGCCATAAAACACCGCATCCACAGTCTTGGACTGGCGGAACTTCTGCAAAAAGCCCGCGATAATGATAATCACCGCAATGGAAGGGGTAATGAGGCCCAGCGTGGCAATAACAGCCCCCGGAATACCGGAAATGGAATACCCCACATAGGTAGCCATATTGACCCCCATAGGGCCCGGGGTGGACTCCGACACTGCGATCATGGTGGACAGCTGGGCATTGGTGAACCAGCCGGTCTTCTCTCCCATGCTCTGAAGAAAGGGCACCGTGGCCAATCCGCCGCCTACCGAGAACAGTCCAACCTTTGCAAACTCATAAAACAGCAGCAGCAGCTTCATCATGTTCCCTCTCCTCCCTTCGCCAAGCGAGACAGCCGACGGGCGGTATAGCCCACCACACCGGACAAAACAATCAGTCCTGCCGGGGAGAGAATCAAGCTGAGCAGCATTCCCAGGGGAGTACTGCTGTCAATGGAAATCAGGCCGCTTCCCTGTGCCAGAAGCAAAACGCCCACAAATACGCCCACCGACACAAGATCCTTCAGATTGGTCTTTCCCAGCTTCACCACACCGGAGGCAATGAGGGCCACTACCGCCGCGTTAATGCCCACCAGAGCATGCTGCACCACGGGATACTGGTCAAATTGCGAGAGAAACGCGGCAATAAGCGTGATAATCACCACAGAGGGGAATACCACTCCCAGGGTAGCGATGATTCCGCCCAGAATTCCCTTATACTTAAAGCCAATAAAGGTGGCGGTATTCACCGCAATAATGCCCGGGGTACACTGTCCCACCGCGTAGTAGTCCGTCAGCTCTTCGTCGGTGGCCCAGCCCTTTTTCTCCACCACCTCCCGCTGGAGGATGGGCAGCATGGCGTAGCCTCCGCCAAAGGTACAAGCTCCCATCTTGGCAAAGGTCCAAAACAAGTCCAAATAGATATTCAAAAAAACGCCCTCTTACACGTTGAACCGGAACAGGATGATATCTCCGTCCTGCACCACATAGTCTTTGCCCTCCGAACGGATCAGGCCCTTTTCTCTGGCCCCGGCCATGGTGCCGCAGGCCATCAGGTCCTCGTAGGAAACTACCTCAGCCCGGATAAAGCCCCGCTCAAAGTCAGAGTGGATTTTGCCTGCCGCCTGAGGGGCCTTGGTTCCCTTCTTAATGGTCCAGGCCCGGCATTCATCTTCTCCGGAGGTCAGATAAGAAATCAGGCCCAGCAGCGTGTAGCTGGCCTTTACCAGCCGGTCCAGGCCGGACTCGGCCACACCCAGATCGTCCAGGAACATTTTCTTCTCTTCCCCGTCCAGCTCGGCAATCTCCGCCTCCAGCTTGGCGCACACGGGAATGACCTGAGCTCCCTGCTGGGCGGCCCGCTCCTCCACCTGTCGGTAGTAGTCCACAGACTCCGGGTCTGAGAAGCCCGCCTCGTCCAGGTTGGCGGCGTAGATCACCGGCTTCAGGGACAGCAGCTCACAGTCGGGATACTCCCCGGCGATGTCCGCCCCCTCATAGGACCGGGCAGACTTCCCGTCGTTGAGCCAATCCCGCAGCCCTTCAAAGTCCGCTACCTCCTGGAGGAATTTCTTGTCCCCCTTGGCCGCCTTCTTGGCCTTGTCAATCCGCCGCTCCACCATTTCCAGGTCGGCCATCACCAGCTCCAGATCAATGGTGTCGATATCCCGGATGGGATCCGTGGATCCCTCTACGTGGATCACATTGTCATCGTCAAAGCAGCGCACCACATGGACGATGGCGTCGGTCATGCGGATGTTGCCCAGAAACTTGTTGCCCAGGCCCTCGCCTCTGGATGCCCCCTTCACCAGACCGGCAATGTCCACAAACTCAATG
>CALWYG010000031.1 GCA_944385695.1 uncultured Oscillospiraceae bacterium
ATCACAGTGCCGGGGAACACAGAGCCGGGACGCTTGGGGAACTGGCGGCTGAGCTCGGCGCGGCGGTAGTCCCGCAGGCTCTCCAGCCATTCCCCGGAGTTGGTGGCCGGAACGCCCATATCCAGCAGCTGGCGCAAAATGACCTTCACGTTGCCCACCAGGGGGACAGCGGCCTGCATATTTTTGCCGATCTCCGCCGGGTCTACGTCGATGTGGATGGTGGCCATCCGCCGCTGGATCTCGTCTGGGGAGGTGATGGCCCGGTCGGCCGCCCGGGTGCCCACCATGATGAGCAGGTCGGACTTGGCCAGGGCCTGGTTGGCGCAGTGGTTGCCGTGGGCGCCGATCATGCCCATGTTCAGGGGGTGGTCGGTGGGCATAAGGGAAATGCCCATCATGGTTTTGACCACGGGAATCTGGGCCCGCTCGGCCAGCTCCAGCAGCTCCTGCTTGGCATCTGCCAGCCACACACCGCCGCCAGCGCAGATGAGAGGCTGCTTGGCCCGGGCAATGGTGGCGGCCACCCGCTTGATCTGCAGGTCGTTGCCCTTGACGCTGGGCTTATAGCCCCGGATGTTCACGGCTTCAGGCCACTCAAACTTTTTCAGTGTGGCCTGCTGTACGTCGATGGGAATATCAATGAGCACGGGACCGGGGCGTCCGGTGGAAGCGATGTGGAAGGCCTCCCGGACCACCCGGGGAATGTCGTTGACGTTCTTGACCAGATAGCTGTGCTTGGAGAAGGGGGCTACGGCGCCGGTGATGTCCACCTCCTGAAAGATGTCCCGGCCCAGCAGGTGGCTGGGCACCTGGCCGGTGATGGCCACCATGGGAATGGAATCCATATAAGCGGTGGCGATGCCGGTAATAAGGTTGGTTGCGCCCGGGCCCGAGGTGACCATACATACGCCCACCTTGCCGCTGACCCGGGCATAGCCGGAGGCCATGTGGCCGGCGTTCTGCTCGGTGCGCACCAGTGTATAGGCGATTTCGGGGGTGTCCTTCAGGGCATCCGCCGCGGGACAGATGGTCGCTCCCGCATAACCGAAAATCTGAGTCACCTGCTCACGTTTTAACGATTCTATCAGCGCCTGTGCTCCATTCATGGAACGACACCTCCGATATAATGAATTGGAGGGGCGGACAAACAAAAAACGGCCCGCCCTATCTCCGCAGATAGGACGAAGCCGTATGCTCCGTGGTACCACCTAAATTCATGGCCGCCAGTGGCTGTGCCATGCGCTCATTGCCCCGATAACGGTGGGAGGCCGTTCCAACCTACTGAGGCTAGCTGCCGGTTCAGGAGGACTGCTCACGGGTGAGGTTCGGGGGAGGTCCTTCACGAGAGCTTACACCAGCCGCTCCCTCTCTGCGCATCCAGACAAGCCTACTATCCCGCTCATTGCGTTTTTGAATGATTAGTCATCATCATACCCTAAGCATTTCGATTTGTCAATTCTTTTTTCCTGGGATTTTTAGAAAGAATTCCTTGCCCTTGTGCGAAGGGGGAGAAGTTTGATATAATAAGAAAAAACAGACCGCGGGGCGGGAGGAACCGGTATGAGAGAGAAAAAATCCCAAAATACAGAAAAATTGGGTATATATATTCACATTCCTTTTTGCAGGAGCAAATGCGACTACTGCGACTTCTACTCCCTGGCGGGGGCGGAGGAGCGGATGGACGCCTATCAGAAGGCCCTGCTGGCTCACATGAAGGAGACGGCACGGGTGGCGGGAGAGATTCCCGTGGACACCATTTACTTCGGCGGCGGAACCCCCAGCTACTACGGAGACAAGCGGCTTCGGGAGCTGCTGAAGGCGGTGAGGAAGCTGTTTTCCGTGGAGAAGGACGCGGAGATCACCATGGAGGCCAACCCGGACAGCGTAACCTTTAAATCCCTTCGGGCGCTGCGCCGTGCGGGCTTTAACCGCCTGTCCATGGGCCTTCAGTCCGCCTGTCCTTCGGAGCTGGCTGCCGTCCACCGGCCCCACAGTGTGGAGCAGGGAGATGAGGCAGTGGTGGCGGCCCGGGCGGCCAAGATCAAAAATCTGTCCCTGGATCTCATCTATGGCCTGCCGGGGCAAAGCGAGGAGAGCTGGCACAACACCCTGGAGCATGCGTTGTCCCTCAACCCCGAGCACTTGTCCTGCTATGGACTGAAGGTGGAAGAGGGCACCCCGCTGGCCCAGCGGGTAGCGGCGGGGGAGGTCCTGCCGGACGACGATACCCAGGCAGAGCTCTACCTGTGGACGGTGGAGCGGCTTTGCCAGGCGGGATATGAGCAGTATGAGATCTCCAACTTTGCAAAGCCAGGCTTTGCATCCCGGCACAACCTGCGCTACTGGCTGACCCGGCCCTATATCGGCTTTGGCCCCGGGGCCCACTCCGACTTTGGCGGGCGGCGGTATTCCTGGATTCGGGATTTGGATGGTTATATTAAGGGCGTGCTGGAAGGCGGAGAGCTGCTGGACAGCCAGGACCTCATCCCCCAGCGGGAGCGGGGAGGCGAATACTTGATGCTTCGCCTGCGCACCACCCGGGGCATTGAAGAATGGGAGTATCGGGGCACCTACTATATGGACTTTACCCCCATTGAGCAGCGGCTCCAGGAGTTTTCCGCCCAGGGCTGGGTGGAAAAGACCCCGGAGGGCCGGTGGAGGCTGACCCCCAAGGGATTTTTGGTCTCCAACCAGCTCATCGGCGATCTGATGGAGCGGCAGCGGGAGGTCAGCCTCTCGGAACTGCTGCCCAGGGTGAAGCGCTTGCAGGAGGAACGAAACGAGGGCTGATTTTGTAAAATTTGGATGCATATTTGCGGCATCCAGACAGGAAAGAAGCGGCCGAAGGGGTTGCATCCGTCTTTTTTTACAATTCGGAACGGGTAACGTAAAATTTGTTGCCAGGTGGACATAATAGTGCTATAATGTATGCGGTTTACCATGCCTTGCCACAGGCAGAAATGGTTGATTTGATGTTACATATGGCCCATGTGCCATATATTCCGTATAGATTCTGACATTGTGAATCAAAGAGGGTGCCTTATTTGACCAAGTATCAGATCCAGGGGGGCAAGCCCCTGCATGGGACCGTACACATCAGCGGCGCAAAAAATGCGGCGGTGGCCATTATTCCCGCCGCCCTGCTGGTGGACGGGACCTGCCGCATTGAAAATATTCCGCAGATCAGCGATGTGACCTTGATCCTCCAGATCCTTCAGGAGCTGGGGGCGGATGTGCGTACCGTAAACCGCACCACGGTGGATGTGGACTGTTCCCGTGTCCGCAACCGCCAGGTCCCCTATGACCTGGCTCGGAAGATCCGGGCCAGCTACTACCTGGTGGGGGCCCTGCTGGGCCGGTTCGGCTGGGCGGAGGTTCCGCTGCCGGGAGGCTGTGATCTGGGCGGACGGCCCATTGACCAGCATATCAAGGGATTTGTGGCCATGGGTGCCGAAGTGGATGTGCGCAACGGCCTGATCTATGCCCGGGTGCCCGACGGCGGACGTCTGGCCGGAGGTCAGATTTATCTGGACATGGTGTCTGTGGGCGCCACGATGAATATTATGCTGGCCGGCGTGCTGGCCAGCGGCATGACCGTGATTGAAAACGCCGCCAAGGAGCCCCATATTGTGGACCTGGCCAACTTCCTTAACTCCATGGGGGCCAACATCATGGGTGCGGGCACCGATGTCATCAAGATTCGGGGCGTGGAGAAGCTCCAGGGGGGGCACCTACTCCATTATTCCCGACCAGATTGAGGCGGGCACCTATATGGCCGCCGTCTCCGCCGCCGGAGGCGAGCTTCTCATTAAAAATGTCATTCCCAAGCACCTGGACTGTATCACCGCCAAGCTGGTGGAGATGGGAGTTGAGGTGGAGGAGCTGGACGACGCCGTTCGGGTCCGCCGCAGCGGTCCCCTGAACCGGGTGAATGTAAAGACTATGCCCTATCCGGGCTTCCCCACCGACATGCAGCCCCAGATTGCGGCGGTACTGTGCCTGGCCCGTGGAACCAGCGTGCTTACCGAGGGCGTCTGGGACAACCGCTACCGCTATGTGGATGAGTTCCGGCGCATGGGGGCGCGGATTCAGGTGGACGGCAAGGTGGCTGTCATCGAGGGCGTGGACGCCCTGACCGGGGCACCGGTGCACGCCTGCGACCTGCGGGCTGGGGCCGCCATGGTCATTGCCGGCCTGGCCGCCCAGGGAATTACCGAGATCGACGGCATCCACCACATCGAGCGGGGCTATGAGACCCTGGTGGAAAAGCTGGCTTCGGTGGGTGCGGACATCCGCACCGTCTTTGTCCCGGATGAGGACAACCAGAGCCAGGTGGGCTGAATCTGAACTTATTTTTTCGCCGCCCGCCGGGCGGCGAAATTTTTTGAAACGGGGGAATTTGTTTGCTGACCTTTACCACCCTGGCCAGCGGCTCCAGCGGAAACGCGGCCCTGGTGTCCAGCGGCAACACCCATATTCTGCTGGACGCAGGCATCTCTGCCCGGCGCATTACTCTGGGACTGCGGGCGCTTGGGGTGGAGCCGGAGCAGCTGCGGGCCATTTTGGTTACCCACGAGCGCCACGACCACATCAGCGGCCTGAGCGTATTGACTAAAAAACGCTCTGTTCCCATTCTGGCCACCCCGGCCACCTGCCGGTGCCTTGGGCAGAAAAACCCAGGCCTTGCCCCGCTGCTGCGGGAGCAGGAGGCCGGGACCGGTGTGCAGCTGGGGGAGCTGTGGGTGGAGTCCTTCCCCACCCCTCACGATGCCGCAGGCAGCGTGGGCTACTCCATTTCCGGAGAGGGGGGGAGGATGGTGCTGTGTACCGACCTGGGCTATGTGACGCCGGAGGTCAAAAACGCGGTACATGGCTGTGACTTGCTGGTGTGTGAGACCAACCACGATGAGGATTGGCTGCGCTCCGGCCCCTACCCCTATTCCCTGAAGCAGCGGGTGCTGGGCGACCGGGGGCACCTGTCCAACGAGGCGGGGGCCGAGCTGGCCGCCCTGGCGGTATCTGCCGGAGCCCGGACGGTGATTTTGGCCCATCTGTCCCAGGAGAACAACACCCCAGCCCACGCCCGGGCGGCGGTGTGCCGGCAGCTGGCGACCATGGGCTGTGACCCGGAGCGGGACATTTCCCTTACCGTGGCCCCGAGAGGGGAAAATGGCCCGGTCTTCCGCCTGGGGACGGAGGAGAGAGGCCTTCTCAGGGGGGCTGCGGTATGCTGAGTGTTTATCTCATCTGTGTGGGCAAGCTGAAGGAAAAGTTTTATCTGGAGGCCTGCGGGGAGTACTTAAAGCGCCTGAGCGCCTACTGCAAGCTCACCCTGGTGGAGCTGCCCGAGGAGCGCCTGCCCCAGAATCCCTCCCGGGCCCAGATCGAGCAGGCCCTGGAGAAGGAGAGCCAGGCCATCCGCGCGAAGCTCCCCCCCAGCACCAGCCTGGTCTGCCTGTGTGTGGAGGGAAAGCTTCGCTCCAGCGAGGAGCTGGCGAGTATGTTCCGGGACTGGGAGGGCGGTTCGGCCAAGCACCTGGCCTTTGTCATCGGCGGGTCCTACGGGTTGGCTCCGTCGTTAAAGGCGGAGGCCTGGGTGAAACTGTCCATGTCCCCCATGACCTTTCCACACCATCTGGCCCGGGTGATGGTACTGGAGCAGATCTACCGGGCCTTTAAAATTAACGAGGGGTCCAGCTATCATAAATAAAAAATCCAGCCGCTTTTGCGGCTGGATTTTTTTGATTAAGCCTGGGGAAGCTTCAGCTCCTGGCCCACAAAGATCATAGAGGGGTTGGAAATGACCGGACGGTTGAGCTCGTAAATCTCCTGCCAGCGCTTGCCGGAGCCCAGCTCCCGGGCGGCAATGCGCCACAGGGAGTCACCCTTCTGGACGGTGTAGGTGCGGTCCTGGGGCTGCTCGGGCTGAGGCTGCTCCTCCGGTTCTTCCGACTGGGGCTGCTCTTCCGGCTCCTCGGGCTGAGCGGAGGCATTGAGAATGGTGATGCGGCCCTGGCCGGCGGGGTCCTGATAGTCCTGGCCCACCTGGCCATTGAGGTCCTCTACAAAGAAATTGATGAGGGACTGGTTGTCCAGAATGACGCAGTCCTTGGGCAGGGTGTTGTCCTGGAACATGGTGAAGCCGTCGCCGCCGGACTTGATGAGGTAGTTATGAGAGGAGACGGTATACACCTTGTCCAGCTCCAGAGGCTCCCCGTTTACCTTCACATCGGTGACCCGGTAGGGTCCGGTGACGCCCTGGAAGGCCCCCTGGTCAGAAAGCTGCACCGAGGAGGGGATGGAGGCGTCGATGGTAAAGGTCAGGCCGGAAACCTGGAGGAAGCCGCCGCTGCTCTCGGGGTAGAGGCGGGCGCCCATTTCCAGGGCGTCCAGCACCTCTTGGCCGGTGGCCTCCACCAGACACAGCTCGTTGCCGTAGGGCTGGACGCTGAGCAGGCTCTGATAGGCGATGTCCCCCACGGGGATATCCGAGCGGATACCGCCGCCGTTGCACAGGCCGATGTCGGCGCCCAGGGCCCAGCGGTAGGCATCGGCCACCAGATCGCCCAGGTTGGTTTCGCCCACCCGCACGGCCCAGTCGTAGCCGTTTTCTGCGGTGGCCTTCAGCTCCACGGCAGTGCTGCCCACCACCTGATTGAGCTCTTCCTCAAACTGGCTGTTGACCTGGGCCAGATAGGCCTGGGTATCCGGATCAGAGGGGACGTTCTCCCCCTCCAGAGAGAGCATCTCCGTGGTGAATTCCCCGGTGGCGGGGTCCAGGGTGATGCAGCCCAGATTGACCAGCTGAGTGCCCGTCTGTACCAGATCCACCGGTTCTCCCGCCAGGTTGGACACCTGCTGCTGGTACACCTCGTGGGAGTGGCCGTCGATGACCAGATCGATGCCCTTGGTATTGGCGATGACCGCGGAAGCAGTCCACTGGGAGGTGGTGCCCTCCATGCCCAGGTGGGCCAGAGCCACCACATAGTCCGCCCCGTCCTTCCGGGCGGAATCTACGGCGTTCTGGACGGCGGTATAGAGAGCCTTGCCGTTTTCACCCTCACAAAAGGAGTAGATGTAGCTGCCGCTGTCGTCCTGGAAGTGGGTGGGGTTGGATTTGGTCAGAGTCTCGGGGGTGGAGATGCCCACGTAGGCCACCTGCACGTCACCATAGTCCTCTACCGCATAGGGGGCGAAGACGCTCTTGCCCGACTCATCCAGCAGGTTGCAGGACAGATAGGTGTACTGGGCCTTGGTTTGGGCCAGGTTCAGCAGCACGTCCATGCCATAGTCAAACTCATGGTTGCCGGGAATGGCGTAGTCATAGCCCACATAGTTCATAATGTCCACCAGGCTGGCACCTTCCGTCAGGGTGCCGATGGGGCCGCCCTGGATGGCGTCGCCCGCATCCACCAGAGTGACCCGGTCAGCGCCGTACTGCTCCTCCATCTCCTGGCGGTAGGCGGCCACAGCGGCGTAGCCGCTGGTGGCGGTGTGTACATCATTGGTGTGGAGAATGACCACAGGGTCGCTTTCCGCCGCCATGGCCGGGACAGCCAATCCCAGGGCAAGGGCGGCGGTAAGCAGGAGGGTTAGCACCTTTTTCATAAAATTCTCCTTTCTGTTCACAGGCCTGTGAGATCAAAGGGAGGGGTATATTCCTCCTTGGCACTGGTGCGTTCCTGGGTAAAACCGGCCAGTCCAAGGTTTCCCATATATTCCTGTGCGGCGCGCATTTCCCCCGGGCGAAGCCGCCGGTTGATCTCCGGAAAGCGGGACTCCAGATCGCCCCAGGGGGTGTACTGACTCATAAGGGAAAAGAGCACGCTTCCAGGCGGAAACTCCCGGGCCACCCAATCCATAACAGCCTTAGCCTGGGAGAGCTGGCCGGGCAGGATCAGATGGCGGATGATGACCCCGCGGGTGAGAAGCCCCGCCTCATCAAACTGGCAGGGGCCGGTCTGGCGGACCATCTCCCGGATGGCGGCGGTGGCCACGGCCGGGTAGTCGGCGGCGCCGGAGTAGCGCCGGGCGGTCTCGCTGTCCAGGTACTTGAGATCGGGCAGATAAACATCCACCAGCCCCTCCAGGCTCTGAAGCGTCTCCACCTTGTCGTAGCCCCCGGTGTTGTACACCAGGGGGACGGGGAGCGGGTGCTGCTGGACCAGAGCTTTTACCACGTGGGCATAGTGGGTGGGGTTGACGAAGTTGATGTTGTGGGCCCCTTGGGCGATAAGCTCGTCACAGATTTCAGCCAGGCGGTCCAGAGAGACGGCTTTGCCAAAATCCTGGTGGCTGATCTTCTCATTCTGACAGAAGACGCAGCCCAGGCTGCACCCGGAAAAGAAGATCGTGCCCGAACCACGGGTGCCGGATATGGGGGGCTCCTCCCACATGTGGAGGGCGGCCCGGGCCAGAATGGGGGGGGCGGGCATGCGGCAGACCCCGCGCCCCTGGTCCGGGGTACGCAGAGCGCCGCAGTTTCGGGGACAGAGATGACAAATCATAGCGCGCTCTCCTTAAAACCGGCCCAGATGGTCGGCCACAATTTGAGAAAAAGACTGAAAGGCGTTGGGCAGGGCGTAGCGGTCCCGCAGATCCATCCGGCTGGCCCATACCCAGCCTTCGGGCAGGGCAGGGGTGTCCAGCGTCACAGCTTGAGCGGTCATATGCCACTCAATGTGGGAAAAGATGTGCTTGCCGGTTCCTGCTTGCTCCAGATGGCAGGGGGAGAATCCCCACCGGGAGAGCCAGTCCTCCTCACCGGCCAGCTCATTGGGATATTCCCAAAGTCCCGCCAAAAGCCCCTTATCCGGGCGGCGGCGCAGGGCCACGCTGTTTTGGTAGAACAGAAGATAGACGCTGCGCGCCTCCAGGCGCCGGGCTTTTTTGGCCGCCTTAACCGGCAGCTCTCCGGTTCGCCCCTCCTGAAAGGCCCGGCAGAAGGGGGCGGCAGGACATTTCTCACACAGAGGGGCGCCGTTGGGAAGGCAAACGGTGGCCCCCAGCTCCATCATGGCCTGATTAAAGTCCCCCGGGGCGTCCAGAGGGATGATTTCTTCCAGAGCACGGGAGACCTTTTTCTTCATGGCGGGAGTGGAGATATCCCCTTCATCTCCGCAAATCCGGGCGCTGACCCGCAGCACATTTCCATCCACGGCCGGGACGGGCAGATGAAAGGCGATGGAAGAGATGGCTCCGGCTGTGTAGTCTCCCACCCCGGCCAGAGCACGGATGTCCTTATAGGCGTTTGGGAATACTCCTCCATGGAGCTCCATAATTTGAAGCGCAGCCTTCTGCAGGTTTCTAGCCCGGCTGTAGTACCCAAGTCCCTGCCACAGTTTCATCAGCTGTTCCGGGGGCAGGGCGGCCAGATCGGCCACCGTGGGAGCGGCCTGCAGGAAGCGCCGGTAGTAGTCCAGAACCGCGGCGACACGGGTCTGCTGCAGCATGATTTCCGAAATCCAGACGTGATATGGGGTGGGATCGCTGCGCCAGGGCAGAACCCGGGCGTGTTCCCGGTACCACAGCAGCAGGGGAATGGGCAATTGCTGAAGCTCCTCCACTGGGGGGCCTCCTCTCACAGGAATGTTTTTTCTATCATACACCCTCCCGCGGGAAACTGCAACAACGGGGAGATATAACTAAATAGCAATAATCCACATAATGGATTTGGGGATGGTATTTCTAGGGGCGGAGTGGTAAAGTCTTCTCCAGAGACAAGGTTAAAAATTTAACGATTTATTGGCTGCCGCTCTTGTCAGTAAGTTGGAAGATTTTTACCAAAATCTCATCATTCCTTTTTCATCCATCCTTCCAGATCAAACCAACAAGGGACGCCCAATGGGCGTCCCTTGTTGGTTTTATTGCTTTTGAGCCAGAATGGCATCCAAGGCCTCTACCATTTCATAGACCAGGGCGTCGCAGTGGGGCTTGCGCTCCTCGCCCCGCTCTCGGGCGGCCTTCAGCAAGTCGGCACAGCTGGTGCTGCAGTGGCAGGTCCGGAACTGCTTGAGCAGGGCGGCGGCCTGCTGCTCGTCACAGCCCGTCATGCCCAGTACCATAAGCGTTCCGGACAGCACGCCGCAGGCGGAGCCGTGGCGCATGCCGGCGTTGAAGAAGCTGCCCAGGGCGTAGGCCTGCTCCTGGGTAAGGCCCATCTCCTTGGCAAAGGTGACCAGTACTGACTGACAGCAATTATAGTGTGTTTCCTCGTTAGCCCGCAGGGCGCGGGCCAGTTCCATGTGGTCCATGTAACGATCTCCTCTTTTTATTTGGTTTTGTCAATGACCATCTGGTCATAGCGCAGATATTCATAGCCGGATTTCTGATAGAGATGGACGGCATTTTGGTTGACTTCATTCACTTCCAGGCGGAAACGACGGGCCGTGGGATACTGGCGCTCGATCCAGGCGAGAATCTCCCGCCCCAGGCCCCGGCCCCGGAAGGCGGGCATGAGGTAGAGCTCCTCCAGGAAGATGCACCGGCCGCCCACCTCGGCGGAGTAGCACTGGGTGATATAGACATAGCCTGCCGGCTGGCCGTCCACTTCCAGGAGAAGGCCCCGGAGCAAGGGCTCCTGAGCATCGGTGGCATCCCGGAAGGTGCGCTCTAAAATTTCCAGCTCCACAGGGTGAAGAACCGCATCCCCCTGATAAAAGTCCTGCACCATGGGCAGAATCAGGTCGTGGTCGGCTAAGGTGAGGTCACGAAAGGTAAGCATGATCGTTCTCCTTTTAATTAAAAATATCTGGAGTATCGGCAAACATTTCCCGGACCCGCTGAAGGACCGGGCGGTTGTCCGGATCTGTGAGGGACGGGTCCTGGGTGAGCAATTGATTGGCTGCCTGCTGGGCCTCTTGCAGCAAAATCATGTCCCCGGCCAGGTCGGCCAGCTTCATCTGGGGCAGGCCGTGCTGCCGGTTGCCAAAAAAGTCGCCGGGGCCCCGGGCCTTCAGATCCTCCTCTGAGATCCGGAAGCCGTCTGTGGTGGAGGCCAGGGTGCGCAGCCGGGTCATCGCTTCCGCGCTGCGGGTGGCGGTGATGAGTACGCAGTAGGACTGGTGCTTGCCCCGGCCCACCCGGCCCCGGAGCTGGTGAAGCTGACTGAGACCAAAGCGGTCGGCATTTTCGATGATGATGAGAGAGGCGTTGGGCACGTCTACTCCCACCTCCACCACTGTGGTGGATACCAGCACTTGAGTCTCTCCCCGGACAAAGGCGGCCATGGCGGCCTCCTTTTCCTTTGGCTTCATTTTCCCATAAAGAAGTCCCAGTGTCAAATCGGGGAACACATCCCGCTGCAGGTGCTCGGTATAGGTTTTGACGGCCTTCAGCCCGGCGGGAGAGGGGCCGTCCCAGGAAGATTCTCCTTCCGGCCCGTCTTCCACAGCGGGGCAGATGATATAGACCTGCCGGCCCTGAGCTACCTGCTTGCGCACAAACTGATACATCCGCTGGCGCTTGTCCTCCCGCACCACATAGGTCTCCACCGGGGTGCGTCCCGGAGGAAGCTCATTGATGATGGAGATATCCAGATCTCCATAGATGATGAGGGCCAGGGTGCGGGGGATGGGGGTGGCGGACATGACCAGCACATGGGGGGGAGGCATGCCGCCGGTCTCCGATTTCCCGGCCAGGGCGGAGCGCTGGGCTACGCCAAAGCGGTGCTGCTCGTCGGCAACGATCAGGGCCAGGCGGTGAAATTCCACGCTCTGGGAAATAAGTGCGTGGGTGCCCACAGCAAAGTCGATCTCTCCCCGTGCCAGCTGGGCGCGGATTTGTTTTTTCTCCTTGGGAGTCAGCGACCCGGAGAGCAGCCCCACCCGCACCCCGGCAGGGGCGAGCAGGGCGGAGAGGGAACGGAAGTGCTGCTCGGCCAATACCTCGGTGGGAGCCATGAGGGCGCACTGATACCCCGCCTTGGCGCAAAGCCATCCGGCATAGGCGGCCACCACGGTTTTGCCTGAGCCCACATCCCCCTGGACCAGGCGGTTCATGGGCCGGCCGGAGGAGAGGTCAAGGGCGATTTCATCCATGACCCGGAGCTGGGCGGCGGTGGGGGAGAAGGGGAGCAGCGAGAGAAATTCCTCCCGGGGCCGGGTGGGAATGGTGCAGGCCAGACAGACGGCTTCCCTGCGGTGGCGGAGAAAACTCAGACCCACGGAGAGATAGAAAAGCTCCTCAAAGGTGAGCCGGCGCCTTGCCAGATCCAGGGCCTGCTCGTCCTGGGGAAAGTGAATGTGGTTTACCGCAAATTCCAGGGCGGCCAGGCGGTGATCCTGCCGGATGTGCTGGGGCAGAGTTTCCGGAAGGGAGGCGGCGCAGGGCAGGGCTTGGCGCACCAGAGAGGCCATCAGATGGTTGCTGAGCCCGGCAGTAAGGGGGTAGATGGGCATAATGCGGCCGGTAAAGCTCTGCTTGCCCAGGTGTTCAAAAATCGGGTTGACCATGGTGCGGCGGCGGCCCTGTTCTTCCACAGTGCCAAAGAAGATGTACTCTTCCCCGGCCCGGAGGGCCTGCTCCACATAGCCCTGGTTGAAAAAGGTGAGATGGAGGGCGCCGGTCTGATCCACCACTTTTACCTGCACCAGCTCCAGACCCTTGCGGATCCGGGCCCGGCGGGGGTGCTCGGCGGCCATGGCGGAGATACAGACCCGCTGGCCTGGAGGGGCCTCCCGGATGGTATAAATCTGCCGCCGGTCCTCATAGTCCCGGGGGTAGTGGGCCAGAAGATCCCCTGCGCAGGTGAGGCCCAGCTTTTCCAGCTTTTTGGCGCGCTGCTCGCCCACCCCGGCAAATTCCAACAGGGGAGTGTCCGGTGACATGGCCATGGAAGTCCCTCCTTTCCAGTATTTTTCCCATTTTAGCACAGCTTTGCACGGGAGTAAAGGCGAAAGGACTCCCTTGTCAGAGGGGGAGAAGGCAGGTATAATAAACAAAACGGCAGCAGAGTGGAAGAAGGAGGATGGAACATGCCGGAATATATTTTGAACCTGCTCCCGGTCAACGAAGAGGAGAAGCACATATTTGAGACCATTGCTCCAGACGCGGTCCATGTGTATGCCGGACGGCGGACGGTGACCCAGGAGCAGCTGGCAGCGGCCACGGTGATCTTCGGCTGGCCCCGCCCCAAGGATATGAAATATGCCAGGAGCCTTCGGTGGTTCCAGACCATGTGGGCCGGGACGGAGGAATATGAGGGGATGCTCCCCCAGGGAATCTGCTTTACCAGTTCGGCGGGGAGCAACAGCCGATCTGTGGCCGAGCACATGCTGGCCTCGCTGCTGGCGGTGTGCCGCCGCCTGCCCACCTACCGGGATGCCCAGAAGGCCCACCGCTGGGAGGACGAGGGAGCGATGAAAACCCTGCTGGGGGCCACGGTGCTGGTACTGGGGGCAGGACACATCGGCAGTGAGTTTGCCCAAATGTGCCGGAGCCTGGGCGCCCATACGGTTGGTTTGAAGCGGACCGTGCGGGGAGAAGTGCCCGGCTTTGATCAGGTGGGCACCATGGAAGAGCTGGACAGCTGGCTTCCCCAGGCGGATGTGGTGGCCATGGCCCTGCCCCACACGCCGGGAACGGTGGGACTGATGAATGAGCCGCGGCTGCGCGGGATGAAGGATGACGCCATCCTCCTCAATGCCGGACGGGGATCTGTGCTGGACCAGCGGGCGCTGGCCAAGGTTATGGGAGAGGGCAAGCTGTGGGGAGCGGCTCTGGATGTGACTGACCCCGAGCCTCTGCCCCAGGACAGCCCCCTGTGGGATATTCCCAATTTAATCATCACCCCCCACGTGGCCGGGGGGATGCGCCTGGAGATTACCCGGCAGGCCTGCATCCGGCAGGCCCAGGACAATCTGCGCCGGTATCTGGCGGGGGAGCCCCTGGTAAACCAGGTAAAAGAATGATTTTTATTTCGCAACCGCAGCCTGCCTTTTGCGTCTGAAGAGATAAAGAGGAAGGTGGGGGTTCCATGAAACGGAAAAGATTTGCCCTGGCGGCGGTGGTGCTGCTTCTGCTGGGAGGGGTGTGGTGGTGGACCGGCCCCCGGTACGCCCTGGATGGCCCGCCCGAACTTCATGTGTCCGCAGGAGGAGAACAGACCCGGGTGGGCTTCTGGGACGCCGACTGGACCAGCCCAACCGTTACCTTCAACGCCTGCGGCGACGCTCCGACTTCCCCGTACGTTCGCTCCAATCAGCCGGTGGTATATGTGCAGAAGGGGGCCGAGACCCTCACTCTGTCCTATCCTGTGGCCCCCAGCCGGGTGACGGTGCGGTTTACGCCAGACAGTGGGGGACCGGGAGACGTGCTGTACGAAGGGAGAGGAAAGCGGGAGCTGTCCATCCCTTTGCCGGAGGATTTTAAGGGAATTTATGAGGTGAGCGAAACCTGGAACGCGGTGCCCCCTGCCACGGGAAGTGCCCAGAGGGGGTTCCTGGTGGTAGGCGAGGGGGCGAGCGTGGGGGATTCCAAGTTGTCTGAGCCCCCCGACCTCACAGTAGCCGCGGAGGATGGCACAGCGGTAAATGCCCGGCGGGGTTCCTATTCCTGGTGCGTATGGCTGGGCGGAGATGAGATGGAGAGCACCATAGCCGATGCCCCTCACCCCCTGGAGAGGTCCGATTTGCCCGCGCTATCCGCACAGCCTGGAGAGCGGCTGAAACTGCAATGTTCCGTCCCGCCCGACCAGGTATCGGTGTGGGCCTGGTCAGTGCAAAAGGGCGTTGACCAGGAGCCGGTGGAGGTGGAGACCTGGCTTGGCGAGGAGTTCTCAGTGCCGGAGCTGGAGGGCGCTACGGTGTTTGAGGTGCGCGGCAGCTGGTATCTGGTGGGAGATACCTGGTGCGATGTGAGTTATTTATTCGAGATAGCATGAAAACAGGGCGGACGCCGCATGGCGTCCGCCCTGTTTGATTCAGATTAAAACTCCGCGTTGCCCCAGGTTCTGGGATGCAGCTCCACGTCGCGGATGTTGTTCACGCCGGTGAGGTACATAACCATCCGCTCGAAGCCCATGCCGTAGCCGGCGTGGCGGCAGGTGCCGTACTTGCGCAGGTCGCAGTACCACCAGTAGTCCTCCGGGTCCATGCCCAGCTCCTTGATCCGGGCCTCCAGCACCTCCA
>CALWYG010000032.1 GCA_944385695.1 uncultured Oscillospiraceae bacterium
GTTTTCAATGATCAGGGCTATATCGCTTTTCGAGGAGAAAATAGGGGAGACAATATAATAAAAGAGTTGATGAAACAAGCCTCAGCAGAACTACAAGGGCATCTACAAACACGTTTACATTTCAAAGGCCGCTAAAATATAAAAAGATGTCCTATAGAATCAAGAGAATTCTGTAGGACACCTTTTACTTGCTGATGATTGGGGAATTCAGTTTTGACGTAATGCCAGGATGCGTAAGTATTTCTATAGAGATGATTATTTTGATTGCCACATATTTCTGATGCAGGCACTGAGTGGATAGATTACTATATTGTTCCCTTCTTGCTTTTTATATGGAGGACCCTGCGGTCCAATTCAAGTTCACAGCAGATGTAAATCCGAATTCTTTTAAAATTTCCTGTATGCGATCTGTACTTATAGGTTCCTCCCAGTAACACGAGTCTCTCGACGAAACACTGTTTTTAAACGGTCCTTGGTAGAAGGAATAGGAAGCTCCTATTTCCAGCTTTCCAATCATCCAGGCAGTCCCTGTTTGATCGTTGAATTGCCCATCTTTAAAATTACCTACATAAAGGGTACGAACAGTCCCATCCTCAAAGAATTTCACAAAATATGCATCGCCTGAATCATCATTGTATTGTCCATCAGAAATTTCTCCGCAGTAATAACCCTCTAATGTAGAGGTGATTTGAGCAGAAAATTCATCAACGTTGAGAATATCATCGGGCTCCACATTATCCAGACTAAAGGACTTTGTATAATCATCAGAACGAAAATAACGATACGTTTCGCCAGTGCTGAAGCCATCTTCGACTTTCCGCTCTGAGATGACCCATACATCTTCTCCACTCGTCACAGTATCAGGGAATGCTTGCTTACAGGAGAGGAGGGTCCCGCCGTCATACATGGCATCTGTGATTAGCTGCAAGACATTTCCGTCATAAATGTTGACGATACATCTTCCGTCCCAATTCCCTGCAGAGTCTAACTGGCCGTAGAAGTATACTTCATTCCCATTTTCCGTATAGGGAAGCAGGAGCGGCTGTTCCGCTACCTCAGCGGCCGTATATTCCCGCTCAGGATTACTGGCGCTATAGACTACATAACTCATGGCACTGATCTGAGGGGATTCACTGGAGTATGGAGCATCTACGCCATCGTAGGTACTGGTAATTGCACTAGCGAAAAAAACTGTGGGACGGTAATCAAAAACTTTCACACTAAGTGCCGTAATGATCTCCTTGACAGATGACATGTCATCGGAAAAAGAGTCCATGTCCTGAGACACTTGCTGGATTTCTTCACGGAAAGAAGATTCCAAAGAGCCAATTTGAGTATTTTGAGCATCGATTTTATCGGTTAGATAATCGATGTCATTTCGCAAGGTATTGATATAACGTACAACACCCACGAGGCAGCCTAATATTGTCAGGATGCCCGCCACGAGACCAACCAATTTCGATATATCTGGAGTTGTGCTAAGGCCACCCTTTTTCTTTTTGTTCATATACCATTCACTTCCAAAGTGATTCCAAAGAATACTTTTTTCTGCCATCATCTTACAAGATTCTCCTCATAATGTCAATTACGTACATTTAATTCGCAAATGAACAAGGGTGGCCTGGTCTCAGTTTATCAGTACAAGTGAAAAAATTTTACTGAATTATGATGGAAAATATTGGACCATATGAGCAAGGAACAATAAGTTAACAAGAACATTTACTAGCTATTCCAGTGTCTTAATGGTATGTTGTGGACTTACCAAGAAAGGAAAAGGAGATGAAAGGAATGAAACAGAAGCCTGCCCAGCAGAGCAAACTGAATATTCAGCTGAGGCCCGCTTCCGTTGAGGAGGCGGGCCTTTTCTACTCCCAGATGGAAGAAGGCGGAGATCAGGCGCTCGGCACTGTGGGCCACCTGCGGATGGACTTCGGGCAAGGCGGCGGGGAATTCTGGACCTCGTGGTGGGGACGTGGTGACGAGCAGCTGAAGACCCCGGAGTTTCAGAAGGAGCTCCGGCAGGTCGTGGACGAACTGCAGCGCAGCGGTCCTCTGAAGGATCTGAAATCCATGCGGGCCTATTGCGGCAGCCACGGTGGTGCCATCGTAGACGGGGGCTCCACCCACGGCTACATTGCGGAAACGGAGCACTACCGCTACTGCCTCCGCTGTACCCCGCTGCCGGGCCATTATCAGGGCTATCTGTACTGCTATGACCTCCGCCAGCAGCGACTGACGCAAAAAGAGGCTCTGGTGGGCCGGGTGACCTACGCCGGCGGCGAGGAGCGGACCTTTACGGATGCGCAGAAATACCTGGACACCATTCGGGAGGAGCTTCCGTATCAGGCCACCACCGGCTTTCGCTATGAGACGCTGACGGACGATCCTGCGGTGCGGAAAGCGGCGGACGATCTCCTGCTGGACTTTGCCGGAGAGGAAAATCCCCGGCGGGCCTGCAATTACGGCATGACGGAGGCTGGGAAGCAGGCGCTCCGGGAAGCCGCTGATCCCGACCGCCCCCCCACCTATGCCTGGTTCGTGATGACGGATTGCACTACGCCGGATGAGCAGATCCACCGGGATCTGACGCTGGACGATGCGGTCCGCCTCTATCGGGACAGCACCCGGCCGGAGAAGCGGTTGGGCGTTACCAAGGACGGGATCGCCACAGTGGACTTCCTGCGGGAAATGGATGGCGAGCAGGTCTTTTTCCAGGACCACAGGCGAATGGACAGCTTCCTCGACGACCCGGTGATCTTTGAGGCGGTGCAGCTGATCCACCGTGAGCTGGAGTGGAGCGCCCCCGTGCGGGGCATGAAGATGGGAGATCTGAAATGATCCAAAAGGAGTGGCTGGAGTTTCTGCGGGAGCAGTATCCCGCCGGATACCGGGTCCGGCTCAGCGAGATGCAGGACGATTCGGACCCCGTCGCACCCGGCAGCATGGGTACCCTGGACCACATTGACGATGCCGGCAAGTTCCATGTGAACTGGGACGACGGCAGGACGCTGGCTCTGGAGATCGGCGCGGATCGTTTCCGTATCCTGCCTCCGGAGGCCCGGACCGTCAAATTTTACATGCCTCTGGTGGCAGAATTCTTCGGATATGACGAATGGGGCGACCGGGAGGAGTACGGGTATGACCTGAACGGCAGAGACTTGCGGGGCTATGAGGGGGCGATTCGAACAGCCCTGGTGGACAACCGAAAGCCGGAGGAAGCAGACCGTGGGATGATGCACTGGTATGACGAGCAGGACGG
>CALWYG010000033.1 GCA_944385695.1 uncultured Oscillospiraceae bacterium
CGCATCAATGGCACCCTCTGCCGATCCGGCCCCCACAATGGTGTGCAGCTCATCAATAAAGAGGATAATGTTGCCTGCCCTTCGCACCTCTTGGAGCACATGGCGCAGCTTTTCCTCAAATTCTCCCCGGTACTTGGTGCCTGCCACCATGGCGGACAGGTCCAGGGCGCACACCCGCCGCCCCAGCAAATGGGCCGGAGCAGTGCCGTCGGCAATGGCCAATGCCAGCCCCTCCGCCACCGCCGTCTTGCCCACACCCGGCTCGCCGATGAGGGCGGGGTTATTCTTGGTTCGCCGGGAGAGAATCTGAATCACCCGTTTCAGCTCCTCTTTCCGGCCGATGACCGGGTCCACCCGCCCCTCGGCGGCCATGCGGGTCAGGTCCCTGGCACACTGATCCAGCTGCCGGGTCTCTCCCGACGGGCGGGACTCCGGCTCCCGCACTCTCACCCGGGGTACCGCATCCTCCCCACCCAGAGAGGCACACACCGACCGGTACAACGCCTCTGCGTCCACTCCGCAGTTGGTCAAAAGCTGAAATGCCTCACTGCCCTTTTCGCCCAGCAGACCAAGCAGCAGGTGCTCGGAATTGACCGCCCGCTGGCCCAAACGGCGGCTCTCCCCCACCGCTCCCTGAATGGCCAGGCAGCCGTTGGGCGTCAGCCCCTGATGGAGCGACCGGGAGGGCACCCCGGTCCCCACCCGCTGGGCTATGGCGCTGCGCAAGGTCTGGCTGTCTGCCCCCACCCGGCGCAGCGCAATGGCGGCAGGACTGAACTCCTGACTGGCCAGCCCCAGCAGCAGATGCTCGCTGCCTACGTAGCTGTGACCCAGGCGGGCGGCATTTTCCTGGGCCAGACGGATCGCCCCCAGGGCGGTGGATGTGAATCGGCTGTCTGACATGGTTGTTCACCTCGGAAACAAATCTTTTACTATCATTCCCCCAATCTCTAAAATTTAGCATTGCAATTTTAAAAAGATGTGATAGAATGTATGTACATTCTAAGGGAGGTGTACTTATCATGGCCCATGTCATTAGCGATGCTTGCATCAGCTGCGGCTCCTGCGCGGACGCTTGTCCCGTTGGCGCCATCTCTCAGGGTGATGCTCACTATGTCATCGACGCCGGCGCCTGCATTGATTGCGGTGCCTGTGCCGGTACCTGCCCCATGAGCGCGATCTCCGAGGGCTGATTCTCAACCTGAAAAAAACGGCGCCGGATGTCCGGCGCCGTTTTTTTACATCTCTTAATGTAATTTTTAATATTATATTTAGTCATATTGTATATTGATATTTTTGACAAACCAGCATATACTAGACCTATCATCCAAGATACCCTGGAAAGGAGCGATTCCTATGCGTGCCGATGTGTTATCCGCTTCCGCCGCCCCTTTGACTATGCCGAAGCCCAAGCGCCGCCGGGAAGTCCGCGATCCCTATGACGGGTTACGTCCCTGGTCGGCCATTACCCACGGTGTGGGTGCAGTCCTGGCCGCGGTGGGAACTGTACTTCTGCTCATCCGGGCCGGACAGATGGGAAACGGTTCCCTCATGGCCCTCTTTGCCGTATACGGCTTGTCCATGTTCTGTCTCTATACCGCCAGCACTCTTTATCACTGTCTGCGCACCTCGGTAGCCGGGCGGATTGCGCTGCGAAAATATGACCACTGCTCCATCTATCTGCTGATTGCGGGCAGTTACACCCCCCTGTGCCTTACCGCTTTACGGGAGAGCGGCGGTGTTCCGCTCCTCACCGCCGTGTGGACGCTGGCCGTGGCGGGCGTAGTGCTGACCATCGCAAAGCTGTCCATCCCCCGCTGGCTCACCAGTTCCATCTATCTCTTTATGGGCTGGCTGGTGATCTTTGCCATCGTCCCCATCTATGAGGCCCTCCCCACTGCGGGATTTTTATGGCTGCTGGCCGGAGGACTTCTGTACACGGCAGGCGGGGTTCTGTATGCAGTCAAGTGGCCCGGGCGCAATAACCCCCGGTTCGGCTGCCATGAGATTTTCCATGTGTTCATTCTTTTGGGTAGTCTGTGTCATTTTGTTCTCATGTATCAGATTGTCCCGCAGCTGTAACCCAGATTCTGTCATGTTTCGCTCCGGCGGCAAAAAAAATTTTGCCGCCGGAGCTTTATTTTGTCAGAAATCAAGCCGCACCCTGCGCCTTTTTCCGTATAAAATTTCTTTTGGAAAGCGGTTGGCTTTCCCGGCTCTTGCAGGTATAATATAGGTTGTATTGTTATGTTCCGGCTTTGCCTCCCATAGGCCACGCTTTATTAAAGTCCGGTTTATGGGACACTTTATTTGCTATCCTGCAAGAGACCACCCACGAAACGGAGGCACTCCCCCATGAACACAACCTATCGCACATCCACCATCAACAACCGGCGGTATCTGGGCAATAAATATAAGCTGCTCCCTTTTATCACCCGGGTGGTGGAAGCGGAGTGTCCCCAGGTGGAGACCGTGGCGGACATTTTTTCCGGAACCGGAGCCGTGTCCTACGCCTTTCAGGACAAAATCCTCATCACCAACGACCTGATGTACAGCAACTACATCTGCAACTTCGCCTGGTTTGGCGCGGAGGACTATGACCCCCAGCGCATTGAGGCTTTCGTAACAAGATATAATTCCAAAACCGGCTGCGGGGAAAATTACATGACCCGCAACTTTGCCGACACCTATTTCAGCAAGCGGGACTGCGCCAAGATCGGTTACATTCGGGAGGATATCGAGCGCAATTATAAGCGCGGCCTTCTCAACCGCCGGGAGCGAGCTCTGCTCATTACCTCCCTGCTGTATGCCATGGACCGGATCGCCCTCACCTGCGGGCACTACGACGCCTACCGGAAAGGGGCAAAGGCCGAGGGTTCTCTGGAGCTGTGCGTCCCCATGGCCCAGGTACATAACAACCCCCACAACCAGTGTTTCAACGAGGACGCCAACAACCTGGTCAAGCGCATCGAAGCGGACCTGGTGTATATCGATCCCCCCTACAACTCCCGGCAGTACTGCGATACCTACCATCTGCTGGAAAATGTGGCCCGATGGGAAAAGCCGGAGGTCTTTGGCGTGGCGAAAAAAATGGACCGCTCCGGGATGAAGAGCAAATATTGCACCACTGCGGCCCCCCGGGCCTTTGAGACCTTGGTGCAGGACATCAAGGCCAAATATATTCTCCTCTCCTACAATAACATGGCCGAAAAGGGCAACGGGCGCTCCAACGCCAAGATTTCCGACGAGGACATTATGGAGATTTTGGGCAAAAAGGGCAGCGTCAAGGTGTTTGAGGAGAGCTACAAGGCCTTTACCACCGGAAAATCTGACCTGCCGGAAAACGCCGAACGGCTGTTTCTGTGCACCTGCCGGGATGGAGCGTGAAGGTATGGTCCAGTCACCGCTGAATTACACCGGAGGGAAATATAAGCTGCTGCCCCAGATTCTTCCCCTCTTCCCTCAGAACACCCGGATCTTTGTGGATCTGTTCTGCGGGGGCTGCAACGTGGGGCTCAACGCCCTCAGCCAGCAGGTCATTTACAACGACCTGAACCCGGAGCTGCTGCGCCTCTACCAGACACTGAACGCGTTGGACGAGGACACCGTCCGCTCATGGGTCTATGAAATCATCGAATTCTATCGTCTCTCCCTGGTCAGCCGCTATGGCTACGGCTTTTACGGCTGCGACAGCGGACAGGGCTTGGGCTCTTACAACCGGGAGGGATTTCTCCGCCTGCGGGAGGACTATAACCGCCGCCGGAGAGAGGGCCTGGACGACCCCCGCTCCCACATCATGCTCTATGTCCTCATTGTCTACGCCTTCAACAACCAGATCCGCTTCAACGCCCGGGGGGAATTTAACCTGCCCGTGGGCAAGCGGGATTTCAACAAGCGTATGGAGGACAAGCTGCTGGGCTTTTTGGGCCGTATCCACAGCCAAGCCTGTACCTTCACCTGCCAGGATTTTCGGGACTTTGACACCACCACGCTTACCGGAGGGGACTTTGTATACGCCGATCCCCCCTATCTTATCACCTGCGCCACCTACAACGAAAAGGGCGGCTGGAACGAAGGTCTCGAGCGGGACCTGCTGGCCTTTCTGGACCAGCTCCACGCCCAGGGGATTCCTTTTGCTCTTTCCAATGTGCTGCGCAGCAAGGGCCGGGAGAACGCTATTCTCCTTCAGTGGCTGGAACAAAATCAGGGCATCTACCGGCCAGTTCCACTGCGGTACAGCTACGCCAACTCCAACTACCAGACAAAGGACCGAACCTCGTCCAGTGAAGAGGTACTGATTCTCAACTACTGACCAGACCAGGAGGTGCAGACATGGTCATCGGAGAAAACCAGATTTTCAATCTGATGGACACGAACGGCAGACGCAGCGACGTGCTCAACGCCCTGAACGTATACCTGGAAATTTTGGAAGAGCTGAAAACCGAGTACCCCACCGAACCCTGGAGCCGCTATCCCATCAGTGTGGCTCAGTTCCGGTTTTATGAAAGGGCTCTGGAGAAATCCCGGGATGTGTTTAAGGTCCACCGCAACTATGACCAGTTTATTGCCGACCTGGGCAAAGACTATGAGGCTTTTTTGCGCAAGGACCGGACCTGGATTGCCCAGAAGCTCCCCCATATGGCACGCATGCTGGATGAGGCCATTGAAAAGCGCGCCCGGCACTACACCAGCAATCTGGTCAAAATGGGCTTTACGGATGCCCGGCGCAACATCACCCAGGCGGGCTACTCCTATCTGCGGGGGCTCCTCCAGCCGGACGGGGTGGAAGCCATCCTCCCCCTGGATACAGTCAATCTGGCTCTGTTGCGACAGCTTTTGAAGCTGAAGGTCTTCTCCCAGCCCGGGCAGGACGGAAAGCGGCAATATTATGCCCCCTTTCTGATGGCTCTCAGCCTGCTGCTGGACGGCACTCCCCTGGACCGGCAGAGCTTTGAGCTTGTGGTTCAGGGACTGGGCCCCTACAGCAGCGCCCAGGTGAAAGAGGCCGTGCGTGCCGGCGCGGGGGCCGATGCACTGGAGACTCTGATCCGCAGCCGGAACGTACCAATGCCTCAGGATCTTCTGACCGAGGAAGTGCTGGATTTTGACTGCTTCCGGCACTATTTCAAAAGCTCCAAAAACAGCCAGTCCACGGTGGGCAAGTACTATGCCTTTTATCTGGCCCTGGAGCACTTCCGCCGTGACCCATCCCCTGCCTGTTACCAGCAGCTGCTGACCTGTTTGGAAGAGGATGGCGAACTGCTGCAAAAGGCCTTTGGCTGGGGGAAAGCGGTCTTTCAGATCGGGAACCGGGGCAGCCGGTATGATCTGGAAACTTTCCTGGAAAAGAATCGGCTTCACCCCCTGCTTACTGCGCCCCACTATAACCAGGCGTTCTACGCTGTCTTCTTCACCTCCAAATGGATCGACGGCATCCGGGAGTACTCAGACACCACCGTCCGCCTGCTCAGTGCCACCGGCCTGTTTAAATTTAAACCCCTGCCCGAGCTGGCCTTTCCTCACATTCTGCGCATTATTTTCAACCCCCAGGAGCTGCGGGAGCAAATTTTCGGCGAAATGTCTGAGCAGGACTACCTCCAATATGAACAGACGGAAAACTGCTACTTTGGACAAAGCCACTCCCTGCTGGAGATCCTAGACTATCCGCCCCAGCACACCGACTGGGTATTGCAGTCCATCCAGACACTTCTGGGGGTCAGCACCTCCAGAGCCGCAAAAGACCTGCTGCTCACCAAAAAATCGGCAGATTTTCTCGCCTACATTCAGGAAAACTATCCTCGGGAACGGGTCATATCCCTGCTCTCTCTGTTTTCCGACCGCTCCAACGACGAAACTATTAAAAGCGAGGTCAACGATGCCGCCACCGTCCCCACCATTTACGAGTATCTTGTGGGCATTGCATGGTTTTATCTGTCTGGGGAAGACTTTGACCTGTATGCCAGCCTCAACCTGACACTGAACGCCGACTTTGAGCCCGTGGTTCATGCGGGCGGTGGAGAGGGAGACATTGTCATCCGGTACGACGATATGACCGTCATGCTGGAGGTGACGCTGATGAACAAGCAGGCCCAGAAGCGGGGCGAATGGGAACCGGTCCTGCGTCACGCCCTCAACTTAAAGGCGGCCAGCGACCAGGAGACCTATACCTTCTTCATCGCCGATGAACTGGATTACAACACCATTAACATCTGGCGGGCGGTGGCTGCTGTTCCTCTGGAGTCCACCAACACCCACCAGCCGGTCAGCGGCGTGGTGATTATGCCCTTTACCAATGCTCAGGTACTCTCCTTTCTCCAGGCAGGGGTAAGCCGGACACAGATCATCCGGTCCGTGCGCAGTTCCTTCCAAAAGTTTCCCAGCATTACCGATATTCAGTGGCACGAAGAGATCCTGTCCACCCTTTTCGTCTAAGCGGAAAAAAGCGGCACAGCCTATCGCTGTGCCGCTTTTTGTTCACAATGTTCTGCTGCGCCAAACTCCTGTCCTTGTTACGCGTGCTCACGCATGGGAAGGATTTCCTTGTGGTACACCCGCTTTAAAAACAGGGCGCTGAGCGTCAGGGAAAAGAGCTCGGCAATGGGGAAGGCCCACCACACCGCCTGCAGTCCGTTGAGTCTGGAAAGGACAAAGGCCACCGGCAGCAGCACCAGCAGCTGACGCACCACCGAAACCGTCAGGGAGAGTACTCCGTGACCCAGTGCCTGGAACACCGACGAGCACACGATGGCAAACCCCGCAAAAAGGAAGCTCAGGGAGATAATCCGCAGGGCGGGTACTCCGATGGTCAGCATATCGCCGCTGGTCTCTCCCTCGGCCATAAACAGGCCCAGGAACAGATGGGGGATCACCTGGAAAAGGATCAGCCCCACCAGCATAATGCCTACCGCATAAATCACGCTGAGCTTGATGGTCTTGATGATCCGGTCAGGCTTTCTGGCTCCGTAGTTGTAGGCCACAATGGGCACCATACCGTTGGTCAGACCGAAGACCGGCATGAAGATAAAGGACTGAAGCTTGAAATACACGCCAAATACCGCCGTAGCCGTGGCAGTAAAGGAGATCAAAATCTGATTCATGCCAAACACCATCACCGAGCCAATGGACTGCATGGCGATGGAAGGGATGCCTACGCTGTAAATGCCCAGGATAATAGACTTGCGAGGCCGGAGGTTTTTCAGAGACAGCTGAATGTCCGGGTTGCAGGTCAGGTTGAAAAACAGAGCCAGCAGGCCGCCGCAGATCTGACCGATCACCGTGGCCAGGGCGGCGCCGGCCACCTCCAGACGGGGGAAGCCCAGCAGACCGAAAATCAGAATGGGGTCCAGAATGATGTTGATGATGGCGCCGGTGGCCTGGGTAATCATAGTGTAAAAGGTGCGGCCGGTTGCCTGAAGCAAGCGCTCACTGGTGACGGACAAAAACAGGCCCGCACTGACGCCGCAGCAGATGCTCAGGTAGTCGGTGCCATAATCCACAATGGCGGTAATATCGGTCTGAACCGAATAAAAAAGTCGGGAGCATGTCAGCCCCAGCACGGTAAAGACCAAGCAGCTGACCGCTGCCAGCAGCAGACCATTCATGGCCGTCTTGTTGGCCCGGTCCTGATCCTTTTGTCCCAAGCTGCGGGACAGCAGAGCATTGATACCTACGCCGGTACCCACAGAGACGGCAATCATCAGGCTCTGCACTGGGAAGGCCAGGGACACCGCATTCAAGGCATCCTCACTGAGCTTGGCTACAAACACACTGTCTACAACATTATAAAGCGCCTGGACCAGCATGGACGCAATCATCGGCAGCGCCATATTGATCAGCAGACGGTTGACGGGCATAACGCCCATTTTATTCTCTCTGGCAGGCTCTCCCACCTGGACTCCTCCTTTGTAGTTAACGCAATATTCTCTTTTCTATAGCCTTACTATTATAGAGGATTCAATTTTTAATGTCAATGTCACATTTTCCTTAATTCGCCTTATTTCCCTCTACAACCTTCGGGAAACGGGTTTTTTCCGTGCTTCCCACACTTTTCATTGACTTATTTGTCTGAGATGAGTATGATTAAATTCAGACATTTTTTTACCAAAGGAGACGTTCTATGCTTTCTCTGGATGCTTTTAAAGAAGCCCGGAGTGTCCTCCAGGGGGTGCTCCGGCCCACGCCGCTCATTCACTCACCCTACCTGTCCCGAAACTGCGGCAATAACATTTACGTCAAGCCGGAGAATATGCAGGTCACCGGCGCCTATAAAATCCGGGGCGCCTATTACAAGATCAGCACACTTTCTCAGGAGGAAAAAGAGCGCGGCCTGGTTACCGCCTCTGCCGGTAACCACGCCCAGGGAGTAGCCTATGCCGCTCAGGCTGCGGGTGTGTCCGCTACCATTGTCATGCCCACCACCACACCCCTGGTCAAGGTGAACAACACCAAAGATTATGGTGCCAAAGTGATTCTTCAGGGCGAGACCTTTGACGACGCGGCCGATTTGGCTGCCCAGCTCTCCCAGGAGCAGGGGCTCACCTATGTACACCCCTTTAATGACCTGACTCTTGCCACCGGCCAGGGCACTATCGCCTATGAGATCTTCCAGGACCTGCCCGATGTGGATGTCATTCTGGTTCCCATTGGAGGGGGCGGTCTGGCCACTGGCGTGTCTACCCTGGCCAAGCTCCTCAACCCCAATGTTGAAGTCATCGGCGTAGAGCCCACCGGCGCCGCATCCATGAAGGCCAGCCTGGAGGCCGGCCATGTGGTCACCCTGTCCACCGTCTCCACCATTGCCGACGGCGTGGCAGTCAAGACGCCCGGAGACCTTGTCTTCCCCTATATCCAGAAAAACATTGACCGGATCATTACCATCGACGATGGAGAACTGGTAGAGGCTTTTTTGGATGTGATGGAGCGCCACAAGATGGTGGTGGAAAACGCGGGGCTGCTGTCTGTAGCCGCCCTGCGCCATCTGGATTGCAAAGGAAAGAACGTCGTCTCTGTGCTGTCCGGAGGCAATATGGACGTCATCACCATGGCCTCCCTGGTTCAGCATGGCCTCATTTGCCGGGGCCGGATCTTCACCTTCGCCGTTCAGCTCCCCGACCGGCCCGGTGAACTGCTGCGGGTGGCAAAGGTCCTCTCGGAGAACAACGGCAACATCATCAAGCTGGAGCACAACCAGTTCGTCAACATCAACCGTCAGTCCGGCGTGGAGCTTCGGGTCACCCTGGAAGCCTTTGGCCATGACCACAAAAACCAGATCATGGGCGCCCTGCGCCAGGCGGGCTACAGCGCTGCCGAAACGGATACCAACGACTTCTATAATTGATCCGGCTGCTTTATCCTCTGCTGTCCGCCGGAGCAGCAAGCCCCGGCGGACAGCTATCTGAAAAGCGGCGGGCCCTCCGGGCCACTGGGGACGGATTTGGGCCGTGGGCTCGGCCTGGAGCAATCCTCCCGCCCGGCGCCCGGGAGAGCGCAGAACGCCGCTCCCCCCTCTCCGCTGACGTATCCTATGCGTCTGGTCCGCAAACCGCGCCTGTCCCTGCGGGGACGGAAAGGAAGGTAATCTTATGATCAAAATTGCCCCTTCGATTCTGTCTGCAGACTTTGTAAACCTGGAGCGGGATATCAAGAAGGTCTCCTCCGCTGACTACCTCCATGTGGACGTGATGGACGGCTGCTTTGTGCCCAACATCACCATCGGGATTCCTGTAGTCAAGTCCATTCGCAAGTGCACCGATATGTTTCTGGATGTACACCTGATGATCGACAAGCCCCTGCGCTACATCGAGGACTTCGCCAAGGCGGGAGCAGATCTGCTGTCCATCCATCTGGAGGCCGATCACCCCACCCGTATCGCCCAGGCCCTGAATGTGATGGGAGAGTGCGGGGTCAAAAAGGCAGTGGCCCTGCGTCCCATTACCTCTGCCAACGCCATTCTGCCCTATATTGAGCAGCTTGACATGGTGCTGGTCATGACGGTGGAACCCGGCTTCGGAGGCCAGGCCTTCATGGAGTCCCAGCTGGATACCATCCGCCAGGTCCGTGCCATCATCGAGAAATATAACCCCGCCTGTGAGCTGGAGGTGGACGGCGGCATCGCCCCAAAGACGGCTCCTCTGGTGGTGGAGGCAGGCGCCAACGTGCTGGTGGCAGGCTCCGCTGTCTACGGCAAGGAGGACATCCCTGCTGCCATCGCCGCCCTGCGGGTGGCTGAATAACGTGCCCCGGCCTCTCTCCCCTCAGGAGGCAGAATCCCTGGGGGTAAGCACCCTACACGAAGAGATGGACAACGGCGAGCTGCGCTTTCGTCTCCGTGCCCGTGACGGAAGCTCCTATATTCGCACCCAGTCCGCTCCAAACAGCGGCTGGCAAAACAGTCACCTGCACCGCCAAGTCCACGAGCTCAATGTGATTCAGCAGGGTGCCATGGTAGTTGTGGAAGAGCACAACGGCACGCTGTCTGTGCGGGTGATTCGGGCGGGAGAGTTCTATTTATGCCCGCTGAACGTCCCCCACAACTCCTATCTGGCTCCCGATACCGTGGCTCACACGGTAAAGTACGGCACGGACCTGCCCGATACCGACTGGGTCCCCTGTCCCCACCTGGACAAGCTGTGCCGTACTCTGGACCTGGAGGCGCTGCTGAAGGAGACAGGGCAGGGTTCTATTTCCGATTCCTAATTTCTATATTTCTACGTCCCCTGGAGGTCTTGACCCATGCAGTACTTTCCCCCCGCTCTGGAAAATCTGGTGGAGCACTTTGCCAAGCTCCCCGGCATCGGTTTAAAATCGGCTCAGCGTCTGGCTTTCCACGTCCTGTCCCTCCCCCAGGAGGAGGCGGAGGCCTTTGCACAGGCCATCATCCAGGCCAAACAGGCCATCCACTGCTGCCATGTGTGCCAGAACCTCACGGAAGGGGATGGCCCCTGCTATATCTGCCGCAGCCCCAAGCGGGACAGTACCCTGATCTGTGTGGTGGCTGACCCGAAGGATGTGGTGGCCATGGAGCGTTCCCGGGAGTATCAGGGGCTCTACCATGTGCTGCACGGAGTGATCTCTCCGATGAACCATGTGGGTCCCGACGACCTGCACATTAAATCCCTGGTGGAGCGGGTGGCCGCCGGCGGCATCCGCGAGGTCATCATGGCCACAGACCCGGACACCGAAGGAGAGGCTACCGCCATGTATCTCTCCCGGCTGCTGCGGCCTTTCGGTGTGAAGGTCACACGCCTGGCCTACGGCATCCCGGTGGGCAGCCACCTGGAGTATGCCGATGACGCCACCCTTATGCGGGCTCTGGAAGGCCGTCAGGAAATGTAACAAACAAGGAGCGGATGGTTCTATGCTGCCAAAGCCTACAGCACTTACCCGGAAATATCTGTGGGCGGTGACATTCCGCCTGGGGGTATTCCTGCTGGTGGTACTGCTCTATATTGGGAACAGGGACGTTTTGGACTTTACACGCTCCCCCGTTTCCTCTCTGCCCCTGTGGGTGCTTTGGGCCGCGGTACTGTTCTCTATGGCTGCCCAGCTCAACCCCAAAAGCGGACTGACCGCCGGGTGTATGAAACAGTTTCCCAATCGGTTTTCTCCCGCCCCCGGTTATTCCTCCCAAAATCTAAGCAAGGCAGTCGCCTATCAGAATCGAGGCGCCCTTAAAGTAGCGGGAACCTGGATATTGGTCAACCTGTTCTTCGGCGTTCTCTACCTGCGCGGAACTCTGCGCACTGCAGAACTGGTGCTGCTGTGTGCCCTCTACTACCTGTGTGATCTGGTCTGCGTGCTGTTTTTCTGCCCCTTTCAGACTTTTCTGATGAAAAATCGTTGCTGCGTCAACTGCCGCATCTTTGCCTGGGGGTCCTGGATGATGGCCGCTCCGTTGGCTTTCGTCGTCCATTGGTTCTCCTGGAGCCTGGTGGGCATGGGAATTGTGGTACTGGTGGTCTGGGAAGTGCGGTTTCGCCGCTACCCAGAGCGGTTTTGGTCCGGCTCCAATCAGCTGCTGCAATGTTCCCACTGCCAGGAACAGCTGTGCCGGTATAAATACCCCCGCTCGCCCAGATTTCGTTGACCTAAAAAAGGATGGAACGGCCTTGCCGTTCCATCCTTTTTTCATAATACCACAGGCACCCTTCCACAGACGCTCAGAGAACCGGGCGTGACGGCGCACTCCACCGCCAACACCTCTACTCCCGCTGCCGCCGCCCGGCGAAGGGCCTCCCCAAACTGAGGATGGGTGGCATCGTTTGGTTCCACCCGCTTCATGCCGGGCATCTGCACCACAAAGCATACTCCAGCCCGGTAGCCTTCCTCCCTGGCCCGGATCAGCTCCCCCAGATGCTTGACTCCCCGGAGCGTAGGAGCGTCGGGGAACCGCGCCACTCCATCGTCCTCCAGGGTCACCCCTTTTACTTCCCAGAATCCCCGCTTACCTGCATGCTCCCAATAGAAATCAAAGCGGGAATCTCCATAGCGCATCTCTGGCCGGAGCAGGTCGGGAACAAAGCCCAGACCGCCTGCCGCCGCCCACTCCCCAAACACCTGGTTTGGTGCCTGGGAATCCATATTGACTGGAAGTATCCCTCTCGGGGTTTCTTTTTCCACTCCGATGAGATCATACCGGGTTTTTCGGGCCGGGTTATCGCTGCCGCTGAGCCACACCGTGCAGCCTGGAATCAGCAGTTCCCGGCAACGGCCGGTATTCTTCACATGGCAGACCTCCACCCCTTTCTCCGTCTCCACATGAGCAAGGAAGCGGTTGGGTCTGGCCAGAAACGTTCCCTTTAAAATATTTTGGTAGACCATCTTGTCTTTTCCTCTCGCAATTTGGTATAGTATGCAGTATAGTCCATTTTGAAAAGAGCGACAAGTCTATGTTGGGAAAAGCGTATGTGAAAATTATTACTGCCGCTGCCCTGTGGGGGTGCATCGGCGTCTTCCTGAAACTGCTGACCGCGGCAGGCTTTACCTCCATGGAGGGGGTGGCCATTCGTGCCCTGGCCGCCTGTCTCATATACGGCGGCTTTCTGGCCTTCACCAACCCGGAGGCACTGAAAATCCGTCCAAGAGACTGGTACTATTTTTTCGGCACCGGAGTATGCTCCCTGCTGTTTTTCAACTGGTGCTATTTCAACGCCATCTCCCGCAGCTCCATGTCTGTGGCAGCGGTGCTGCTCTATACTGCTCCAGTGTTTGTCACCCTCATGTCCGCCCTCTTCTTTCGGGAAACGATCACGCCAATCAAGCTGCTGGCCCTGGCCGTCACCTTTGCCGGCTGTGCCCTGGTTACCGGCCTTTTCCCCTTGGGGGAGGACTCGGTCTCCCTGGGAACCATTCTCTTCGGTCTGGGCTCCGGCTTTGGGTATGCTCTCTACTCCATCTTCAGCAAGTTTGCTTTAAAACGATATTCTCCCGCCACCATCAGCTTCTACTCGTTTCTCTTTTGTGCCCTGTTCTCTCTTCCCCTTTCCGGACTGCATCAGGATCTGGCCGGCTTTGGCTGCTGGCAGGCCTGGATCGGTGCCCTGGGCATTGGAGTACTGTGCTGCGCCGTGCCCTATGTGCTCTACACCGATGGGCTTCGTTTCGCGGAACCCGGCCGGGCCGCTATTCTGGCTACCATCGAACCCTTCGTGGCCGCCGCCCTGGGAATCCTCCTCTACCGGGAAGAAGTGACCGGTTATAAGCTCGTTGGCATGGCTGCCATCCTGGGTTCCGTTTTGCTCATCAATCGTCAAAATCCTGCAAAAAATTAATCGTTTCATTGGTTTCTTTCATGGCTGGTCCTTATTTGGGCCAGCTTTTTTATTCATAATATCAAAAAGATAGAAGTTTTCTTTGACGTATTTGATATTTTCTACGCTTCCTACAAATATAATTTTGCAAGTCGTTTTCTCTTGACTTGCATTTTTTGCGGTGGTATAACTTTATTACGCTAAGTCGTTAGCACGCTTGTCCCTCTTTTTTGGGAGCGGTCAGCATATGAAGGTATTGGGAGGAATTGGAAAATGAGCATTCAAAACGAGTATTTAAACGGACTTATGGAACGGATCATCCAGCGGGACCCCAACGAGCCTGAGTTCCACCAGGCCGCCCGAGAGGTTCTCACCTCTCTGGCTCCCGTGTGCAACGCCCGGCCGGAGCTGATTAAGGAAGGCGTTATGGACTGCCTCATCGAGCCCGAACGCACCATCAAGTTCCGCGTTCCCTGGGAGGACGACCAGGGCAACATCCACGTAAACCGCGGCTACCGTATCCAGTTTAACAGCGCCATCGGCCCCTACAAGGGCGGCCTGCGTTTCCACCCCTCCGTCAACGAGAGCATCATCAAGTTCCTGGGCTTTGAGCAGACCTTTAAAAACAGCCTTACCGGCCTGCCCATCGGCGGCGGCAAGGGCGGCAGCGACTTTGACCCCAAGGGCAAGTCCGACGCGGAGGTCATGCGCTTCTGCCAGAGCTTTATGA
>CALWYG010000034.1 GCA_944385695.1 uncultured Oscillospiraceae bacterium
CACACAGGCCGTAAGCCACCAGCTCAGGCACCATGTGCAGCAGCTGGGGGGAGCCCGGCATTCCGGTCATCACGCTGGACAAAATGGGCCCCACGGCGCCGCACACCGCCCCCAGGCCTCCACCGCAGATGAGACCGCACAGCAGCACCGGCAGGTGCATGGGGGACAGGGCCATTCCCAGCCCGAAGCTGTGGAAGGCAGTGGGAAGGATGGCGCACAGGGCGATGCAAAGGGCACAGATACAAAGTCTTTTCACATAGGACATGGTGGTTCTCCTTTCCGACACACAAAAAAGGTATGCTCTTTTCCTGTGGAAAAGGGCATACCTTCCTGGTACGCATACAAAATCCATCATTTGCTGAGGCAACGGGCGCTTCGGCGCCGGGGCCGGCTTCCTGCCGACAGTGGCTCTATTTTACCGGAACAAACGTCCCCTTGTCAAGAAAAACCCCTCACTTTTTCCCCTTTGCCAGGGCAAAGTCATAGGCCTCTCTCAGCCAGCCCAGCAGCTGCTGGTCAATCTCCTCTTTCCGGGCAAGGAGCACATGGTTGGTCCAGCGCCCAGGGTAGGGCTCCACCTTCACCGCCGCCCGTGGGGAATCCAGAGGGCGTGCAAGGCCGATGGTCACCACAAGGCACTCGTCCGGCCAGTTTTTTCTTCGGCGCAGGGGCAGAGAGGCGGCGGCAAACAGGTGTTTGTGATAAAAACTGATCTGGCTCTTCTGCACCTTGACCGAGGCCTCGGGAAAGGCCTGCTCCATCTGGGCGAAGAGCGCCTCATAGAGCTCCAGCTCCCGGGGCTTCCCCTCAAAAAAGAACCCCACATCCGCAGGATAAAATTCCGTCCGTTCCATCTCCATCCCTCCTTTTCCCCATTCTAGCACATCCCCGCCTCCCTGGCCAGGGGGCAAAACGCCCCGGCGGCAAAGCGGAAACCGCTTTGGCCCGGCCCGGAGCGTTTTATGGCCGGTCCTAATTTCACAATTTAGTCTAATATGTTATTATTTTCCTTCATTTCTGTGAATCCTGCCAGTTTTTTGCCTGTTAAATTCTCGCTTTTCTTTCAGTTTCGTCCATTAAGAAGCTGTTAATTTCGTTGTTTTCGGCTAAAAAACTCAGTATGATTATAAGGCTAAACTAGAATAACTGTATTTAGAGGACCCCTGAAAGGCGTGAATTTTTCCTATGAGTCTGCGCGTAGGCATCGACATTGGCTCCACCACTGTGAAGGTGGTCGTGCTGGACGAACAAAACAAGCTGCTGTTCCGCTCCTATGAGCGGCACTTTTCCAAAACCCGGGAGCGGGCTCTGGAGACCCTCCACTCCATCCGGGATATGCTCGCCGGACAAAACATTAAGGTCACCATCACCGGCTCGGCCGGACTGGGGGTGGCCAATGCCGCGGGCATCGACTTTGTTCAGGAGGTCTATGCCACCGCCGCCGCCGTCAATACATACATTCCCGACACCGACGCCGTCATTGAGCTGGGGGGCGAGGACGCCAAGATCATTTTCTTCGGCGGTGCCCTGGAAGAGCGAATGAACGGCTCCTGCGCCGGCGGTACCGGCGCTTTCATCGACCAGATGGCCACGCTGATGAACGTCACCGTGACCGAGCTGGATGCGCTCTCTTTAAAGCACGAGAAGATTTACCCCATCGCCTCCCGGTGCGGCGTGTTCGCCAAGAGCGACATCCAGCCCATTCTGAACCAGGGCGGCCGGAAAGAGGACGTGGCTGCCTCTATCTTCCAGGCCGTGGTGGACCAGACCGTGGCCGGTCTCACCCAGGGCCGAGAGCTGAAGGGAAAGATCGTCTTCCTGGGCGGCCCGCTCCACTTCCTCATGGGGCTGCGGGAGCGCTTTGTGGAGACCCTGAAGCTGGACAGCGAACACGCCGTATTCCCCGAAGACGGCGACTGCTTCGCCGCCATGGGCGCGGCCCTGTGTGCCACCGACTACGAGCCCGTCCCCTTTGAGACGGTGCTGAAAAAGCTGGAGGACAGCGCAGAGACCACCACCCTGGTGGACACCATGCCCCCCCTCTTTGAAAGCCAGGAGGAGTACGATGCCTTTGTGGCCCGGCACAACGCCAACCGCCCTCCCGAGGTGGACATTCACACCTATTCCGGCCCCGCCTGGCTGGGGCTGGACTCCGGCTCCACCACCATCAAGCTGGCCCTCATCACCGAGAACGGCGGGCTTCTCTATACCTATTACCATTCCAACCTGGGAAACCCCGTGTCCATCGTTCTGGAGCAGTTGAAGAAGATTTACCAGCTGTGCGGAGACCGCATCGAAATTAAGGGCGCAGCCGTTACCGGCTATGGTGAGGACCTCATCAAAAATGCCTTCAACTGTGACTTAGGTCTGGTGGAGACCATGGCCCACTACAAGGCCGCCGCCCACTTTGAGCCTGATGTGGACTTCATCATTGACATCGGCGGCCAGGACATGAAGTGCTTCAAAATCCGCAACGGGGCTGTGGACTCCATTATGCTCAACGAGGCCTGCTCCTCCGGCTGCGGCTCCTTTATCGAGACCTTTGCCAAGGCCCTGGGATACGATATTGCCACCTTCTCTAAGCTGGGCCTGTTTACCAAAAAGCCGGTGAACCTGGGTTCCCGGTGCACGGTATTCATGAACTCCAGCGTCAAGCAGGCCCAGAAGGACGGGGCCAGCGTGGAGGACATCTCCGCCGGTCTTTCCACATCCATTGTGAAAAACGCCATTTATAAGGTCATCCGTGCGGCCAGCGCCGACGACCTGGGGCAGCACATTGTGGTCCAGGGCGGCACCTTCCTCAACGACGCGGTGCTGCGTGCCTTTGAGCAGGAGCTGGGCCGGAACGTGACCCGGCCGGTGATTTCGGGCATCATGGGGGCCTTCGGCGCCGCCCTGGCTGCCCGGGACCTGCACCTGGAAAAGAGCGGGCTGCTGGGCGCCAAAGCTCTGGAGAAGTTCGTCCACACCGCCAAGCCCGCCACCTGCGGACTGTGCACCAACCACTGCTCCCTCACCGTCAACTCCTTTGACGGCGGGCGCCGCTTCATCTCGGGCAACCGCTGCTCCCGCCCGCTGGGCGAGGAGCCCAGCCGCCTGCCTGACCTTATGCGCTACAAATACGCCAAACTCCGTGCCCTTCGCGGCAAGGGCCAGGGCGACGGTTCCCGGGGCAAAATCGGCATCCCCTTCGGACTCAACATGTATGAGAACCTCCCCTTCTGGTTTGAGCTGTTTACCAAGCTCAACTTTGAGGTGGTCCTCTCCCCCGAGTCCTCCCGGAAACTCTACTTAAAGGGCCAGCGCACCATCCCCTCCGACACGGTGTGCTACCCCGCCAAGCTTCTCCACGGCCATGTGGAGGCCCTGGTGGAGGCCGGCGTGGACGCCATCTTCTACCCCTGCATGCCCTACAACTTTAACGAGGGCGTCAGCGACAACAACTACAATTGCCCCGTGGTGGCCTACTACCCCGAACTGCTGGCGGCCAATGTCCCCGAGCTGAAGACCACCCGTTTCCTGGACCCCTACTTCGGTCTGCACCGTCCAAAGGACTTTGAGCGCCGCGCCGGGGAATGGTTCTTCAACGAGTTCCAGGTCCCCAAGCGGGAAACCTCTGCCGCCGTGAAGGCCGCTTACGCCGCCTACGATGCCTACAAGAACGATCTGCGGGAGACAGGCAAGCGCTATATCGACCAGGCCCGCCGGGAGGGCAAGCCCATCCTGGTGGTGGCCGGACGGCCCTACCACATGGACCCGGAGATCAACCACGGCATCAACGACCTCATCACCTCCTACGGCTTCATTCTGGTCACCGAGGACGCGGTGGCCTACCTGGAGGACAAAGCCCCCCGCCATGTTCTGAACCAGTGGACCTACCACGCCCGGATGTACAACGCCGCCCGGTATGTGTGCACCCAGCAGGACATGGAGCTCATCCAGCTGGTGAGCTTCGGCTGCGGCATCGACGCCATCACCGGCGACGAGATGCGCTCCATTTTGGAGCAGGGCGGCAAGCTCTATACCCAGCTGAAAATCGACGACATCAGCAACCTGGGCGCGGTGAAGATCCGAATCCGCTCCCTGATGGCAGCCATTGAGGCAAGAAAGGAACATTGATTATGGCGAAATTGGTATATGATGAATCCGGTCGTCTTCTGTTCACCAAGGAGATGAAGGAGGAGTACACCCTCCTGATGCCTCAGATGCTCCCCGTTCACTTCGGCATGCTGAAAAAGCTTCTGGAGTGCGAGTGGTATAAGGTAGATATGCTCACCACCAACCACCGGGGCATTGTGGACGAGGGCCTCAAGTACGTCCACAACGACACCTGCTACCCCGCCCTGCTGGTCATCGGCCAGCTCATCGACGCGGTGAAGCACGGAGGCTATGACCCCCACAAGGTAGGCCTGCTCATCACCCAGACCGGCGGCGGCTGCCGGGCCAGCAACTATATCCACCTGCTGCGCAAAGCCCTGGCCAAGGCCGACATGGCCTACATCCCCGTGGTTTCGGTAAATCTGTCGGGCCTGGAGAAAAACCCGGGCTTCTCCCTCACCCTCCCCTTCATCCGCAAGGCGGTATTTGCCATGATGTACGGCGACATCATCGTCAACGTGGCCAACCAGGTTCGCCCCTATGAGGTCAATGCCGGCGAGACCGACGCCATGATCGAGACCTGGTCCCACAAGCTGGTAGACGGCTTCCAGGCCGGCAAGGGCATGTCCCGCAAGCAGATGCGGGCCAACTTTGACGCAATCTGC
>CALWYG010000035.1 GCA_944385695.1 uncultured Oscillospiraceae bacterium
AAGGACCACGTGGGGGTGCTGGCCGGCTATGAAAACGGCGATGTGACGATTGAGACCGCCGCCGGGACCCACACCTTTGAAAAGAAGGACGTGGCCCAGGTGCGGCTGTACGTGCGGTTTTGAAACAAACGCGGTGTGGGCGTTTTTATTGCGCACCGCAGAGACATAACCCCGACGAAGCCCAGCAAAGCGGGTTCGCCGGGGAGAGGAGGCACAGTGAAGGGAATGAGCTTTGCCGCTTGCGGCGAAGCGAGTGATCCGGAGCTTGTGCCGACGAAAGGAGAAAGATTATGCCGAAGAAGAACGTCAAAGCCCAGAAGACCAACGAGCTGGACGGAAGAGAATTTTTTGCCGCTATCGACCTGATTGAGAAGGAAAAGGGCATCCCCAAGGCCTATATGCTGGAGAAGATCACCCAGGCTCTAGTGTCCGCCTACAAGCGGGACCACGAGGGCGCGGGTGACAACGTCACCGTGGAGGCCGACGAGGAGAAGGGTACCGTCCGCATGTTCGTCAAAAAGGACGTGGTGGAGGAAGTGGACAATCCCTGCACCGAGATGAGCCTGGAGATGGCCCGCTCCAAGCTGCCCCAGGCCCAGCTGGGGGATGTGATCCGCATTGAGATCAAGACCCGGGACTTTGGCCGTATCGCCGCCCAGACCGCCCGCCAGGTGATCATTCAGGGTATGCGGGAGGCCGAGCGGGGCATGATCTATGATGAGTTCTCCTCCAAGGAGCACGAGATTCTCACCGGCGTGGTTACCCGCATTGACCCCCGCTCCGGCGCCGCCAGCCTGCGCATCGGCTCCGGCAGCGAGGCTACCGAAGCCTTCCTGGCTCCCGGCGAGCAGGTGAAGGGTGAGACCTACACCGAGGGTATGCGCCTGCGTGTGTACGTGGTGGAGGTCCGCCGTTCCACCAAGGGACCTCAGGTCCTCATTTCCCGCACCCACCCCGGCCTGGTGAAGCGTCTGTTCGAGCTGGAAGTGCCCGAGATCTACGACGGCACCGTGGAGGTCAAGTCCATCGCCCGCGAGGCCGGCTCCCGCACCAAGCTGGCCGTCTGGTCCGCCGACCCCAACGTGGACCCCATCGGCGCCTGCGTGGGTCCCCGTGGCCAGCGGGTGAACAACATTGTGGAAGAACTGAAGGGCGAGAAGGTGGACATCGTCAAGTGGTCTGAGGACCCCGCCGAGTATATCGCCGCCGCCCTGTCCCCCGCCGACGTGGTGAGCGTGGATGTCAGCGAGGAGGGCAAGAGCTGCCGCGTGGTGGTGCCCGACGATCAGCTGTCCCTGGCCATCGGCAAAGAGGGCCAGAACGCCCGGCTGGCTGCCAAGCTGACCGGCTGGAAGATCGACATCAAGCCCGCTTCCGCCCCCGCTGACGAGGATGTGGCGGAGGAGGACGATGTGATTATCGAGGACGAGGCTGAGACCGAGGAGTAAGTCCTCAAATATAAAAAAGGAATGGAAGGGGGCAGAAGAATGCCCAAAAAGATACCCCTGCGCCAGTGCGTGGGCTGCCGGGAGATGAAGCCCAAGCCGGAGCTGATCCGGGTGGTGAAAAGTCCGGAGGGTGAGGTCTCCCTGGATTTCAAGGGGAAGAAACCCGGCCGGGGCGCCTACGTGTGTCCCGACCCGGAGTGCCTGAAGAAGGCCCGGAAATCCCGGGCTTTGGAGCGGGCTTTTTCCGCCGCCCTGCCCGACGAGGTATATGCCGCTCTGGAAGAGCAGATGAAGGCGGGTGACGGAGATGGATAGCGTCCTGCATCTGCTGGGCATCGCCCGCAAGGCGGGCCGTGTGGAAGTGGGGGAGGAGCCGGTAGGCGCCGCTGCCCGGGCCCATCAGGCCAAGCTGATTCTCACCGCCGCCGATGGTGCGGACAACAGCCTTCGCCGTGCGTCCCACTTCGGTGAGGCGGGCAAGGTGCCCGTGCTGCCCACCCCCTATACCAAGGGTGAGCTGGGCGGCACCGTGGGACGGAGCGCCTGCACTATGCTGGCTCTCACCGACGTGGGGTTGGCCGCTGCCATTGCCGCCAAGCTGGCCGAAGCCGACCGGTCGCACTGTGCCGCTGCGGCGGAGGAGCTGAAGGCGGCGGCGGGCAAGGCACTCCAGCGGCAGAAGGAGCGCCGGGCCCACGAGAAGAACCTGCAGAAGAAAAAGAACAAACCCTGGGCGCCGCCCCCTCCCAAGGAGGAAAAACCGGCTCCCAAGGCGGCCCCAAAGAAACCCTTTGCCCCCAGAGGCAAACTGACTGTTAAGAAGCAGCCATGAACAGACATGGCGTAAGGTATTGGAACAAGCCCGCTTGTTCCAATAAGAAAGCGCAGCGTGGACGCCGCGTTTTCCTATTGGCGCAAGCCGGCCCAGTTGGAGGTGGCTTATTTGCTGAACAACAAGTATCGTGTCCATGAGGTGGCCAAGGACTTCAATAAGAACTCCAAGGAGATCACCGATATTCTGACCAAATACGCGACGACCCCGAAGAACCATATGCAGCCCCTGGAGGACAAGGAGCTGTCCCTGATTTTTGAGTATCTCACCCAGCACAACCAGGTGGAGAGCATTGAGAGCATCTACGCCGACGTGTACCGGGAGCCCAAGCCCGCCGAGCCTAAGGCGGAGCCCAAGAACGACAAGCCTGCTGCGCCGGCTGCAAAGCCCCAGCAGAACACCAAGCCTGTCCAGAACGAGGCGCCTGCCGCCAAGCCCGCGCCCCAGGCAGAGCAGCCCAAGCCCCAGCAGCCCCAGCAGAACCGGCCCGCTACCCGTGTGCCTGAGAAAAAGGTTGTGGATACCCGCAAGAGCGGCAACGTCAACCTGGAGAAGTACGACCAGCGGCTGGAGGACCTGGCCGCCGGAAAGACCAAGCAGATGCAGGGCGGCAAGCAGAAGTTCCAGGGCCGCAACCAGCGCAAGGGCAACTTCCAGGGGGGCAACAAGCGCCGCCAGGAGGAGCAGGAGAAGATGCGCCGGCTCCAGTTGGAGATCGCCAAAAAGACTCCTCTCACCGTGAAGATCCCCGACGAGATCGGTGTGGGCGAGCTGGCTTCCCGCATGAAGAAGACCGGCGCCGAGGTGGTCAAGACCCTGATGAAGAACGGGGTTATGGCCTCCCTGTCCGATGTCATCGATTTCGACACCGCCGCCATCATTGCCGAGGAGCTGGGCTGCAAGGTGGAGAAGGAGCTTATCGTCACCATTGAGGAGAAGCTCATTGACACCGCCGAGGACAAGGAGGAGGACCTGCTTCCCCGGGCCCCCGTGGTGGTGGTCATGGGTCACGTGGACCACGGCAAGACCTCCCTGCTGGACTATATCCGGGACGCCCACGTGGCTGCCGGCGAGGCCGGCGGCATTACCCAGCACATCGGCGCCTACCAGGTGGACGTGGGCGGCAAGCCCGTCACCTTCCTGGACACCCCCGGCCACGAGGCCTTCACCGCCATGCGGGCCCGGGGCGCCAT
>CALWYG010000036.1 GCA_944385695.1 uncultured Oscillospiraceae bacterium
CCTGGCCCGGAGCACCCTGCTGTGCAGGGTGCTAATGTGGCTGGTGCGGGTAATGAAAGACTTCATCCGGGCACTGCCCCTCACCTGGCGGAGTGTAGGGGTGTTTTGCCTGTATGTGATGGCCAGCGGTTACCTGCTGCTGGCGGCCAGATACAGTGCTATTGCTATGGGCCTGTGGGGGCTTCTGAATCTCAGTGCGCTGGTGTTTCTGGGCTGGTGGACAGTAAACCTGCGTAAGCTTCGCATGGCTACCCAGGCCATTGCCGCCGGGGATATGGAGCACCGGGTGGACACTGCCCGCATGCCCCGGGACCTGAAGCTCCAGGCGGAGGACCTGAATAACATTTCTGTTGGCCTTGCTGGGGCAGTAGACGAGAAAATGAAAAGCGAGCGGTTTAAAGCAGAGCTCATCACCAATGTCTCCCATGACCTGAAAACCCCCTTAACATCCATTATAAATTATGTAAACCTTCTGAAAACAACCAAACAGACGGATCCGACCGCCCAGGAGTACATTGAGGTGCTGGATCGAAAGTCCCAGAGGCTGAAGAAGCTGACCGAAGATCTGGTGGAAGCCAGCAAAGCCTCTACGGGTGTGCTCTCGGTGAATCGGGAGAAAATCGGTATGACCCAGCTGATTGGCCAGGCCTTGGGAGAATGGGAGGAGCGCCTCCAGGACCGGAAGCTGACGGTGGTGACGAACCTGCCCGAAGGGGAGACCTGGGTGTATGCCGATGGGCGGCACTTGTGGCGGGTGATGGACAACCTGTTGTCCAACTGTGCCAAATACGCCATGGAGGGAACCCGGGTCTACTTGGATTTGACCAGGGGGAAGGGACAGGTATGCCTGTCGGTGAAAAATATTTCCCGGGAGGCGCTGAACATACCGGCCCAGCGGTTGATGGAACGCTTTGTCCGCGGGGAAGAATCCCGCAGCACCGAGGGCTCCGGCCTGGGACTGTCCATTGCCCGGAGCCTGACTGAGCTCCAGGGAGGCCAGTTTGACTTGGCGGTGGATGGAGATTTGTTCAAGGCCAATGTGACGCTTCCGCAGGCAAATTGATTCAAAAGAGCACCCGTTTTTCACTGGAGAGCGGGTGCTCTTTTTTGCTGCTGGTTCCGGAGGAATTTTAGAAAAAACTATGTTCTTTTTCAGGAACTTGTGTTATGATGATAAACAGCACCACTATGGAATGGGTGGTACAGACTGAAACAGAGAGGAGCGGGAGCTGTGAAGAAGCGTTGGATTGGGCTGGCCCTGGTGCTGGCCATGGTTCTTTCCCTGAGCGGCTGCCTGTTCCGTTCACCGGAGGAACTCTATCGCCAACCGGAGAAATCGGCGGGGTATGAAAAGCTCAATGAGGCGATTCGCAAGGTGCGTACCGCACTGGAATTGAATTATGGAGTGAGCGTGGAGGATGCAGGCATCGTAGCAGGGGACAATACCGCTAATATCCAGCTTCAGGATCTGGACGGAGATGGCAACCGGGAAAGCGCAGTGACCTTCCTGCGAGTCCCAGGGGTACAGAAGCCGTTGAAGATCGTGGTTTTTACCCAAGTAGGGGAGGAGTATGAGGTCGCTGGTATGGTAGAAGGCGAAGGAAGCTCCGTTTACAGCATAGAATACCGGCAGGTCAACGAGATGGGCCGGAAAGAACTAGTGGTCAACTGGCAGATCAGCACGGGGGCCTACCAGTTGGGGGTCTATACTCTGGATGAGCTGGTGCCTGTGGAGGTTGACCCCGATCAGGTGAGCAAGACGGATTCCCTTCAGCTGGATTTTTCCAAGCTGATTGGAAGCGAACTGCTGCTCACCTGGTGCAGTGTAGCAAGCGATGGCAGCAGCGGAGCCCGGCTGACGGACATTGATCAGGATACTTGGATCGAGCTGGCTGTCATTCGGGTGGATTCCAGCGGTATGAACAGCTATGTAGAGCTGTTTGGCTGGCGAAATGGGGCGATGGCTTCTCTGGGAACGGTGAACCTGTCCAAGGGAATTACCGAACTGAGCCGGGTACGCCTGAACTATTTGTCCGGACAGCCTGAGCCGCCTGCCCTCTATATCACCAGTACCCTGGCCAACGGCTGCAAGGCCATTGATGTGGTGGCCTGGATGGACGGGGAACTGAAGGACCTCACCTTGGACGAAGCGGGGATCAGCCGGGAAATTCTCCAGGGGTATACAGAGGTGACCCCCACAGACATCAACGGGGACTATATTCTGGAAATTCCGTCTCCCAACCCGCTGCCGTCCTATGGAGAGAATTATTCCACAGATTTCTGGCTCATCGACTGGTGCCAATATGACGAGGAAGGTCACCGCAACCACGTGATGACCACCTACCACAATGTATCGGATGGCTGGTATCTGGAAATTCCGGAAAACTGGCGGGATCAGATCACCATTTCCCGCAATGACCAGGTAACCGGACAGAGGGAAGTCATTGTCTCACGCTGGATGGGGGAAGATCAGGAGCCGGAGCCCTTCTTGAGCATCTACCGCATTTCCAGCAGCCGTGGCTCCCAGGTAACGGAGAATGGTTGGTTCCTGCTGCGGGAAGAGGAAAACGTCATCTATGCCGCACAGTTCCATGGAAATTGGGACTGTGGACTGGATGAACAGGGCTTGAGAGACCGGGTCAAGACGATCCAGACCAGCTGGTATTATGAATAAGCCGGGTTTGCCCGGAAGGAAAGAAGCGCTTGATCGTTTCAAGCACAGGGAAAGAGGAACCGTTCATGCGAAAGGTATTGGTACTGGAGGACGAAGAAAATATCCGCAGCTTTGTGGTGATTAACCTGAAGCGGGCGGGGTATCAGACCATCGAGGCTGGTACAGGTGAGGATGCCCTTTTGGCCCTAAAGGACAACCCCGACATCAAGGTGGCTCTGCTTGACATTATGCTGCCGGGAATTGATGGCTTCGAGGTATGCCGTCGAATCCGGGCCATGGACAACAAATCGGCATTATTATGCTCACGGCGCGGGCGCAGGAGATGGATAAGGTAACCGGCTTGATGACCGGGGCAGACGACTATGTGACGAAGCCTTTTTCTCCCGCGGAGCTTACTGCCCGGGTGGATGCCCTCTTCCGCCGTACCGGCGGCGATGCGGCGCCGGCTTCTGCGGACGAGATCAGCGATCCGCCCTTCCTGCTTAACACACGAAACCGCACTCTGGAGAAGAACGGTCAGTGGGTAAAGCTGACCCAGGTGGAGTATGCCATCATTAAGCTGTTTATGGAAAACCCCGGTAAGGCCCTCTCCCGTGAGGAGATTTTGGATACTGTTTGGGGGAAGGACTACTTCGGCGAACTGAAGATCGTGGACGTGAATATCCGCCGTCTGCGTATTAAAATTGAGGACAACGCGCAAAAGCCCACCTATGTGAATACCGTGTGGGGTTACGGGTATAAGTGGAGAAACTGAACGTTCAGCGCATGTGAAAGCAAGGCAAATGAATAAGCAAGGAGGTGAAGGAGCATGGCCAAGACCACTCAAATCCAGGACAAGGTAAAAATCCGGGGCATCCGGCGCAGGTGGCTGCTGAACAGCGTAGGAATTGTCGCCCTGATTATTATTCTGGCTGTGTCTGCCTTCACCGCCTCTTTGGTGAACTATTATTATACCGAGACCGCTGATTCTCTGGTGCGAAAGGCCAGCTCCACGGCGAATGGTTTTCGCCTTTACACTCGTTCGGATTACCGGACGGCTGCGCAGCAGACGGTAAACAGCTATGAGGACAAAAGCCGTCTGGAGCTGCAGTTTCTGGATACTTCAGGGGCTGTGCTCTACTCCGGCAACGATCTCACCGCAGGGTCCACCCCCAATACGCCGGACATTCAAGATGCCATGGAAAGCAAGAGCGCTGCGTCCTGGCAAGGAAAAGACCCTTCCACCGGAGAACGAATTTTAGCGGCCTCCTGTCCGGTCATTTACCAGGGGGATGTGGTAGGCGTCATCCGGTATGTGACATCCTTGTCTGGAATTGACCGGCAGTTTGTCTTCTCTATGGCGGTGATTGTAACCATCGCGCTGGCCATCTTTGCCATGGTCTATTTCTCCAACTTGTATTTTGTGCGCTCGATTGTAGAACCACTGGCGGGGATTACGGAAATCGCAAAAGTCATCGCGGATGGAAGCTACGGAGTGCAGATCGAGAAGAAGTACGATGACGAGATTGGGGAACTGACTGACGCCATCAATGACATGTCGCTGAAAATCCGCCAGTCGGAAAAGACACAGACCGAGTTTATTTCCTCCATCTCCCACGAGCTGCGCACCCCCCTTACCGCTATTACCGGTTGGGCGGAGACCATTCAGAACGGGGAATTGCGAAGCGCCGAGGATTTGCGCAAGGCAATGGGCATCATCGTTTCTGAAGCCCGGCGGCTGACCAACATTGTGGAGGAGCTGCTGGAGTTTTCCCGCATTGAGGATGGACGGTTTACGCTGTCTGTGGAGCCCCTGGATCTGAAGGCAGAGCTGGAGGATGCGGTGTACACCTATACGGAGTTCTTCCGCAAAGAGGGCATTGAACTTCGGTATACCGACTGTCCGGAAGAGATGATCCCCATTTCCGGCGACCCGGAGCGGCTGCGGCAGGTGTTCTGTAACCTGCTGGATAACGCTGCGAAGCACGGCGGGGCGGGCAAGCGCATTGATGTGTCTATCCGGGTAGAGGGAGAGGACGCAATTATCCGAATCCGGGACTATGGCCCCGGTGTGCCAGATGAAGAGTTGCCCTTCATCAAGAATAAATTTTATAAAGGAAGCTCCAAGGCCCGCGGTTCCGGTATTGGCCTTGCTGTATGTGAGGAGATTGTTACCCGCCACGAGGGACGTCTGGACATCGGCAATGACCCGGAGGGCGGTTTTGTGGTGGAAATCCACTTGCCTGTGGAGCCGCTGTAAGGGGGATGGAACGAAAGTTCTATTCCCTCTTGCGGTTTCCATTTGTGTTTGATACAATAGAGCTGCCATTTTAATAAGGAGAACCCATTTTCATGGAAGAAAAACAAGAATACATTCAGGCGGGCTGTTCCGCCTGCTCCGGCCAAAAGGGATTCAAAACCATGTGCGGCGGACAGGCCCTCATTGAAGGCATCATGATGCGCGGCCCCAAAAAGCAGTCGATCGTGGTGCGTAAGCCGGACGGAACGCTGGAAATTCAAGAGAAAGAGCTCAAGTTTATTAAGGACCGTTACCCGGTTTTGGGTCTTCCGCTGATCCGGGGAATTGTGACTTTCTGCGATTCTATGTATAACGGCGTAACGGCTTTGATGTTTTCCGCTGAATTTGCCCCGGAAGAGGGGGAGGAAGAGGAGGAACCCTCGCGGTTTGAACAGTGGCTGAATGATAAGCTGGGAAGCGAAAAGGCCACCGCTTTTTTCACCACTTTGGCGGTTATTTTGGGGCTTGCCATGTCCATCGGTCTATTTTTCCTGCTGCCTACTCTGCTTGGTACTGCCATCACAGTGGTTACTGACTCTATGCTGGCACGGAATTTGGCGGAAAGCTTTTTAAAAATTTTGATTTTTGTGGCCTATCTGGCCCTTTGCTCCCAGATGAAGGAGATGAAGCGCGTTTTCTCCTACCATGGGGCGGAGCACAAGACCATTTTCTGCTATGAGGCAGGGCTGCCTCTCACCGTGGAAAATGTGCGCAAGCAGCCCCGGCACCATCCCCGCTGCGGCACCAGCTTTTTGTTTATGGTCATTGCCATTTCCATTTTGGTGTCCACGGTGGTCTTTGCCATCTGGCCGGTGCATAACGCTATTTTGCGTTTCCTGGCCCACTTGGCCATGCTGCCCCTGATTGTGGGCATCAGCTATGAGTTTAACCGTTGGGCTGGCCGCCACGATGGCCCTATTACAAAGATTTTGACGGCCCCCGGCCTGTGGCTTCAGAACTTTACCACCTTTGAGCCAGATGACTCCATGATCGAGGTGGGAATCAAGGCCCTTGAGCTGGTTTTGCCGGAGGAAAAGGGATCTGACGCGTGGTAAAAAGAAGCGCGGAGCTTAGGCACATAGGGGAGCTTGGAGCGCAGCGAGGGCAAAAAACCGAAGGACCGCGGTAAGCGGGACTGTTTTGCGCCCGAGGCGAAGCGAAAGTGACCCGTGTATGTGCCCAAAGCGCAGCGTGACCACAAAGAAGCACGGAGCTTAGGCACATAGGGGAGCTTGGAGCGCAGCAGCGGGGCATATGGAGACGAGGCCCACGCAACACACAGATTTGCACGCCTGAAGCGAGAAAGAGAGAATGTTGGAGAAGGTGAAGGAAAATGGCGACCACCTATAACAACCTGTTTCTGGACACCCGAACCCGCCTGAGAAAGGCGGGGGTGGACAATGCCCAGCTAGAAGCCAGGGAGATTGTGTGCTACGCCGCAGACAAGAGCCGGGAGCAGCTTTACCGGGATATGTCCCTGTATGTCTCCGCCGAGTTGGAGCGCCGCGTGGACGAGCTGGTCCAGCGCCGCCTGGCCGGAGAGCCTGTGGCCTACATCATTGGGGAGTGGGAGTTTTATGGCCTCCCCATGGACGTGTCCCATGATGTGCTGATTCCCCGAATGGACACAGAGGTTCTGGCTGAGCGGGGCATTTTAAAGGCCAGAGAGTCCGGGGAGGGCGCCCGTGTGCTGGATCTTTGCGCGGGCAGCGGCTGTGTGGGCCTGGCAGTAGCGGCCAACGCCCCCCAGTGCCGGGTGGTGCTGGGAGAGCTGTCTGAGGGAGCGCTGCGGGTGTGTAAGCAGAATGTGCGGCGCAACGAACTCAATGCCCGGGTGACCTGCCTGTCTGTGAACGCCATGGAGCCTCCCAGCTCCACACTGTGGGATTTTGATGTGATTGTCTGCAATCCACCCTATATTCCCACCGGAGATATTGAAAATCTGGATATTTCCGTGCGGGACTACGAGCCTCATATGGCCCTGGACGGAGGGGAGGATGGCCTGGATTTTTACCGCTTTATTGCAGCCAAGTGGAAGTCCGCTTTGCGTTTGGGAGGTACCCTGATTTTTGAAGTGGGGATTGGACAGGCTCCTCAGGTGGAAGAGATTCTGGCCCGAAACGGCTTTGAGGACATTAAAACCACCGCCGACACGCAGGGCATCTGGCGGGTGGTAGAGGGGACCATCAACAGCTGAGGCTGGCCAGAATAACCCCTGGAAGAACAAAACGTAAAGTCCGTTTTAATGGACAGAAAATAACCTATCCTGAATAGGAAAAGGGAAGGACCGCCATAGCGGCGGTCCAGTTCCCGCACGGCCACAGGGCCGGAGAGGAAGAAAGGATTGAGCAGTATGGCAACCAAAAAACCTGTCATCGAGGCGGCGACTCCTGCCTCTGATAAGAAAAAGGCCCTGGAGACCGCTATGGCCCAGATCGAGCGCACCTATGGCAAGGGCTCCATCATGCGCCTGGGGGAGAACACCGGCATTGTGGTGGATGCGATCCCCACCGGTTCACTGTCCCTGGATATTGCTCTGGGAATCGGCGGTGTGCCCCGGGGCCGTATCATTGAGATCTATGGACCTGAGTCTTCCGGTAAGACCACGCTGGCCCTTCATATTGTGGCAGAAGCCCAGAAGCGGGGCGGCGAAGTGGCTTTTATTGACGCGGAGCACGCCCTGGACCCCGGCTATGCCCGGGCACTGGGGGTAGACATTGACTCCATGCTTATTTCCCAGCCTGACACCGGCGAGCAGGGCCTGGAAATCTGTGAGGCACTGGTTCGCTCCGGCGCTATCGACGTGGTGGTGGTGGACTCTGTGGCTGCCTTGACGCCCCGGGCGGAGATCGAAGGAGACATGGGAGACAGCCATGTGGGTCTGCTGGCCCGACTGATGAGTCAAGCCCTTCGGACGCTGGTCGGTTCCATTCCCAAGACCAACTGTGTGGTTATTTTCATCAATCAGCTCCGGGAAAAGGTGGGCGTTATGTACGGCAACCCCGAGGTGACCACCGGCGGCCGGGCGCTGAAGTTCTACTCCTCCGTACGCATTGATGTGCGGCGGATTGAGGCCCTGAAAAATGGTACCGAGATCATCGGCAACCGTACCCGGGCAAAGATCGTAAAAAACAAGGTCGCACCGCCTTTCCGGGAAGCGGAGTTCGACATCCTCTACGGCGAGGGCATCTCCAAGTGGGGCGAGCTGGTGGATCTGGCAGTAAAGCTGGACATCGTGCAGAAGTCCGGCTCCTGGTTCTCCATGGGAGAGATGCGTCTGGGCCAGGGCCGGGACGCGGTGAAGCAGTATTTGCGCGAAAATCCGGAGCTGGCCGACAAGATCGAGGCCGAGGTCCGGGCCAATGCCTTCAAGCTGATGAGCAAGCAGGCTCAGATTGCTGCCAAGGCCGCGGGTCGTGCGGTAGACGTCTCCGCCGACGACTTTGAGGACGGGGCAGAGGAGAATAGCTAACCGGTTATGGTCATCGAAGATCTGAAGCCCTCCAAGCGTGTGGAGGGCCGCTGGCTTGCGGTTCTGGAGGATGGCTCCATGCTCCGGCTGGGAGAGGGTGAGGTAGTACGCTTTGCCCTCTACGCCGGGAAAGAACTCGGCGGTGACGAGGCGGAGGAGCTTCAAAAGGCAGCAAAAGGAAGCGCTTTAAAGGAAAAGGCCTTGTTACTTTTGAGCCGCAAGCCGCAGTCCCGGCATGAGCTGGAGCGTAAGCTGGGAGAGTGGGGAGCCCTGGAACAGGAGTGCGCCGCCATCTGTGACCGGCTGGAGGAGCTGGGCTACCTTGACGATGCCGCCTATGCCGGCATGGTTGCCCGCCACTATTCGGCCAAAGGCTACGGGGAGCGCAAGCTGCGGGATGAGTTTTATCGCCGGGGCATTCCCCGGGAACTGTGGGAGGAGGCTCTGGCCCAGGAGCAAGATCCGGCTCAGGCCATTGATGCGTTTCTGGCCAAAAAGCTCTCCGGGCAGGAGATAGACCGGCAGACGTTGAAAAAGGCCTCGGACGCCCTGGCCCGAAGGGGCTACCGCTGGAGCGATATTAGTGAGGGACTGCGCCGGTATGGCGCGGAGCTGGACGATTAAAATCGAAAATTGGAGCGAGATAAATGCCTTATCAAGTAGCGTTTGTATCCCTTGGCTGTGCCAAGAACCTTGTAAATACCGAGCAGATGATGGCACTGTGCCGTGAAGCTGGTTACCTTGTCACTGGAGATCCTGACGGGGCTGACGTGGCGGTGCTGAATACCTGCGGCTTTATTGAATCGGCCAAAAGCGAGGCCATTGACAACATTCTGGAGCTGGGGGAACTGAAAAAGGCCGGAAAACTCAAAAAGCTGCTGGTGGCCGGCTGCCTCACCCAGCGGTATCCCGACGATATTCGTGAGGAACTGCCTGAGGTAGATGGTATGCTGGGGACGGGCAGCTACACTGACGTGGTTCAGGCGGTGGAGGAGCTGATGGCGGGGGAAAAGGCCGAACACTTCGGCAACATCCACCGCACGTACGAAGACGGAGAGCGTCTGGTGACCACGCCGCCCTATACCGCCTACCTAAAAATTGCCGAGGGGTGCAGCAACGGCTGTGCCTTCTGCATCATTCCAAAGCTCCGGGGCAAATACCGCAGCCGTTCTATGGAGGCATTGCTCTCCGAGGCAAGGAAGCTGGCTGATTCCGGCGTGAAGGAACTGATCGTCATTGCCCAGGACATTACCCGGTATGGACTGGATCTGGAGGAGCCTTCTTCTTTGGCTCAGCTGCTCAAGGAGCTGTGCCGGCTGCCCTTCCACTGGATTCGCCTGCATTACCTCTATCCTGAGGTCATAACCGATGAGCTTATTGAGGTTATTTCCTCTCAGTCCAAGATCCTCCATTACCTGGATATTCCCATCCAGCACTGCAACGACGGCATTTTAAAGGCGATGCGCCGGCACAACACCAAAGCCGAACTGGAGCAGTTGTTTGCCAAGCTGCGCAAGGCCATGCCCGACCTGGTCATCCGTACCTCTCTCATCTGCGGTTTGCCCGGTGAGGGAGAGGCGGAGTTTGAAGAACTGTGTGACTTCCTCCGGGAGCAGAAGCTTCAGCGGGTGGGGGTGTTCCAGTTCTCTCCGGAGGAGGGAACCCTGGCTGCGGCCATGGACAACCAGGTGCCCGGAGAGATTGCCGCCCGACGGGTGGAGCTGGTGGTGGACCTGCAATCCCGGATCATGGACGAGTACAACGAGCAGCGCCTGGGCACGGTGATGGAAGTGCTGTGTGAGGGCTTCGATTCCAGCGAGGGCTGCTACGCGGGCCGGACCTATGCCGACTCGGTGGATATTGACGGCCGGGTACTCTTTACGGCTGCCGGTCTGATTCCCGCGGGGGAATTTGTCAAGGTGCGCATTACCGGAGTTTCCGATGGAGACCTGACCGGTGAAATTGAGGAATAATAAGATAGAACGAGGGAATTTGCTATGAACACAGCCAATAAACTGACCATCCTGCGGGTGATTATGATTCCGGCCTTTCTGCTGGTGCTCTATTTAGATGTGCCTGGGGCCAACTACTGGGCACTGGCTATTTTTGCTGCAGCCAGCATTACCGACACGCTGGACGGCTATATCGCCCGGCACTATAACCAGATCACCGATTTTGGAAAATTTATGGATCCCCTGGCGGACAAGTGCCTGGTTACCGCCGCCATGCTCTGGTTTGTGGAAGTGGGCCAGATGCCCGCTTGGGCCCTGCTCATTGTGATTATCCGTGAGTTTGGCGTTTCCGGCCTTCGTATGGTGGCCGCTGACAAGGGACGGGTGATTGCGGCCGGGTGGTCAGGAAAGGTGAAAACCGCCTCTACCATGGTGTGTATCGTACTTATGCTCCTGCCCATTCCCGAAGTTGTGAACAGCATTTGCACTGCGCTCATTGTGCTGACCACCATCTACTCCGGCGTGGAGTATTTTATGAAGAATCTGGACATCCTGACTCAGGCGGAATAAGGAGAATGTCATGAATACCTTCAGCGGGAAAAATACCTGGCAGGACGCCCTGATTCGTGTTTTGGTGATTGCCGCGTCCTCTCTGATTATTGCCCTGAACTTGAAGAGCTTTGTGCAGGCGGGGGATCTGTTCCCGGGGGGATTTACCGGCGTGACCCGCCTGATTCAGCGGGTGTGCCTGGAGAATTTCTCCATTGAACTGCCCTTTGCTCCCATTAACCTGACGCTCAACGCGGTTCCGGCGATTGTCAGTTTTCTGCTGGTTGGAAAGCGCTTTACGCTCTACTCCTGCCTGTCCATTGCCCTGACCAGTATTTTTACCGACCTGGTACCCTCCATTGCCATCACGGAGGACACGCTGCTGATCTGCATCTTTGGCGGACTTATCAATGGCTTTGCCATCAGCCTTTGCCTCTTTGTGCGGGCCACGTCCGGAGGGACCGATTTTATTGCCATTGCCCTGTCGGAGCGAAAAAACATTGACGCCTGGAACTATATCTTGTGCGGCAATGTCATTATGCTGATGATCGCTGGTATGCTCTTTGGCTGGGATAAGGCACTTTACTCCATTCTGTTCCAATACGCCTCCACACAGATGATCCGGATGATGGATCCGGATGGCCGACGCTCCACGCTGCTTATTGTGGCGGAAAAGGACCATGTGGAGGAGATTTGTGAGATTATCCGCCAGACCCACCACTCCGCCACGCTCATCGACGGAGTGGGAATGTACAACGGCACTCCCTGCACCATGATCTATTCTGTGGTGGAGGACAGTCTGGTTCGCTCCCTGTCCCACCAGGTGCGCCAGGTTGACCAAAAGGCCTTTGTCAATGTGCTGCGCACGGAGAAGGTCGTAGGAAAATTTTACCGCCGCCCCAGAGATTGACCTGCCCAATTGGCTGCGCATTGCCAGGGCGGGAGAAAAGAACGCCGCCCGCTGGAAGCTTGTTCCGCGGGCGGCGTTTAGTGTAAGATTGCAAAGATTTGCCAACTGGATTCTAAAAAGTAAATTGGCCGATATTGATATAAAATTGCCCTTTCGTCAGCCGTTCCAGTTCTCCCGCAGGAGGACCTGATCCCCGGATTGGTACTCTTTTGCATATTTTCCGGGGGTGACGCCGGTGAGATGGCCAAAGGTGCGGATAAAGTGGGAGTTGTCCGAGAAGCCGGACATCTCTCCCGCCTGCTGGACGCTGATGCCGTCCTGGAGAAGCTGCCGGGCCTTCAGCACCCGGCTGTAGATGATGTATTCCATCACGGAAAAGCCGGTTGCGGATTTAAAAATCCGGCACAGGTAGTGTTTGCTGATATAAAAGTGGC
>CALWYG010000037.1 GCA_944385695.1 uncultured Oscillospiraceae bacterium
ACTGTGACCGGGATGCGCTGGTGGTGCGGGTCAATAAGACGGGGCCCGCCTGCCACCTGGGGGAGGAGTCCTGCTTTCACAATCCCCTGTTTATCGGCCAGGCAGAGCAGCCCTTCTCCGTCAAGGGCCTGTACGCCCTGCTGGAGCAGCGCAAAAAGGAGCTGCCGGAAAATTCCTATACCACTTACCTCTCTTTCAGAAGGGGCTGGACAAGATCCTGAAAAAGGTTGGGGAAGAGTGTACTGAGGTCATCATTGCCGGAAAGGCCCGGGATCAGAAGGAGACGGTTTACGAAATTGCCGATCTCATGTATCATGTCATGGTACTGATGGTGGAATCGGGCATCTCCGTGGACCAGGTGCTGGAGGAGCTGGGCCGGCGTCACATCATCGATCATAAGGTGAAACAGGAGAAGATGACGTAATGAGACAGAATCTGCATACCCACACCACCTTCTGCGATGGAACAAATACCGCTGAGGAGATGATCCAGGCCGCCCGGGAGCTGGGAATGGATTCCCTAGGGTTCTCCGGACATTCCCCCCTGGTGGGGGAGTGTTGGGTCATGAAAGGGGCGGATGTGCCCCAGTACCGCCAGGAGGTTCTGGCCCTGCGGGAGAAATATGCAGAAACGCTGGAGATCTTTCTGGGCCTGGAGCAGGATATCCTGTCTCCGCCGCCTCAGGAGAGCTGGGACTACCTCATCGGCTCGGTCCACATGCTGGAGCGGGAGGGCGAACGCCTGAGCGTGGACGAGAGCGCGGAGACTTTCCGGCAGGGAGTGGAGCGGTGGTTCGGGGGAGATCCCCTGGCCTTTGCCGAAGCTTACTACCAGCAGGTGGGAACGGTGGCGGAGAGAACCGGCTGCCAGATTGTGGGCCACTTTGACCTGGTATGCAAATTCAATGAGGGAAATTGTCTTTTTGACACCGAACACCCCCGTTACCGTGCCGCGGTCCGGAAGGCCCTGGAACAGCTGAGCGGGCGGGAGGTCATTCTGGAGATTAACACCGGGGCCATGTCCCGGGGCTACCGGACAGCTCCCTACCCAGAGGCTTGGATCCTGAAGAAGGCAAGGGAGATGGGCTTTCCCATCTGCCTGACCAGCGACGCCCACAGCGTCCGGCACGTCATGTATGCCTTTGACCGGGCCGCTGAGCTGGCACGCAGCTGCGGCTATCAGCAGGCCATGTACCTGACCCGGGCGGGGTTTGTCCCCGGCCCGCTGGCCCCATAAGATAAAACAAGGGAGTCCCCACAGGGGACTCCCTTGTTTTGCGCGATAAGAGGTCAGGCCGGGCACTGGCGGCCGGTGTGGTCGATGGTATACTCCCCGGAGAGGATCATCTGGGAGATGGGCACAAAGGTATACCCCTCCTGCAAAAGGCACTGAATGATGTCCGGAAGAGCTTCGGGGGTGTGCAGGGCGGCGTTGTGGAAGAGAACGATGGAGCCGGGTTGTACTTTGCTGGTCACCCGCTTGGTGATTTCGCCGGCGGAAATGTCCTTCCAGTCCAGGCTGTCCACGTCCCACTGGATGGGCTCCATCCCGATGGAGCGCACCGCATTGATGGAGCAGTCGTCGTAGTCCCCGTAGGGCAGGCGGACCAAAGTGGGCCGTACGCCGGTGACCGCCTCGATTTTGTCGTTGCAGGCGTTCAAATCGTCCACCACCTCCTGGGCGGAGAGCTGGGGGTAATGAGCGTGGGTGTTGGAGTGGTTCATAACCTCGTGCCCCGCGTCGGAGAGGGCCTTGACCGACTCGGGATATTTGTCCACCCATTCCCCCACCACAAAGAAGGTGGCGGGAACCTGGTACTGGCCCAAAATGTCGATGAGCTGCTGGGTATCTTCATTGCCCCAGGCGGCCTCGAAGCTGATGGAAACCAGTTTTTGTTCCCGCTGGACGCAGTAGATGGGCAGCTGGCGGGTGGTGGCGGACGCCCCCACAGCGGCGGGGTAATTGACCACATAGAACATCAGGGCAGCTCCGCACAGACAAGCCGCCCCCGTCCACCAGGCTTTCCGGACAAAGAAAAAACGGATGCCTTTTTTAAATCGCAACATGACTAGCAACTCCTGTTATGTAAGATATTCCATCTATATGTGCCGCTAGATGGGAACATACGGAGATTTTTCGACCATTTCGGCCAAACTAGATGCGGGGAGTGGGGAAGACGTGACGGCATTGTTTGGCTTGACAAACAAAATGTTTGGAGCTATAACTATATATAGTCACACAATAAAAAATACGACACAAGATATTGCAGTTTTTCTGCCAGGTGTAGTCGAGAAGAGGTAGAGCCATGAAACAGATCCGCAAGAGAAACGGGGAACTGGTTCCCTTTGACGAATCCAAGATCTATAACGCCATTTATGCGGCCAACAAGGCGGTTAAGGACGAGCCTATGGTCAGCATTGATTTTGAGTACCTGACCAAAAAGGTGTGCGCCGCCATTCCCGACGACGACTGCACGGTGGAGCGGGTACAGGATATTGTGGAGTCTATGCTCATCCGCTATGACTATGAGAAGACTGCAAAGGCATATATTCTCTATCGAGCCGAGCACGCCAAGATCCGCGAGGCGGAGTCTGACCTCATGCACATCTACAACGAGCTGACCTACTCCGAGTCTAAGGATGCGGATCTGAAGCGGGAGAACGCCAACATCGACGGCGACACCGCTATGGGTACCATGCTTAAGTACGGCTCCGAGGGTGCGAAGTACTATGTGGACAACTATATCCTCCCCAAGGATATCGCCAAGGCCCACATCAACGGCGACATCCACATCCACGACAAGGACTTCTATATGCTCACTGAGACCTGCTGCCAGATCGATCTCATCAAGCTGTTTGAAAACGGATTTTGCACCGGTCACGGCTATCTGCGTACCCCTCAGTCCATTATGAGCTACGCCTCTCTGGCCTGTATTGCCATTCAGGCCAACCAAAATGAGATGCATGGCGGACAGAGTGTGCCCAATTTTGACTACGCCATGGCACCCGGTGTGGCCAAGACCTTTGTGAAAGAATATTTTGACGCCATGGCTCAAATTATTTCCCTGAAGCAGGCCATCGCCTATGACGAGGCGGCGGACATGGCCAAGAAGATTGCAAAGGAGGTCTCTAAGCCCACCATCAGCAACGCTTCCACCTACGCCCAGGAACTGGAGCGGTGGTATGATGAGGCGCTGGACCACTACGGGGTGGACAAGGAAGTTTTGCTCTCCGGCCACAAGAATGCCGCTAAGACCGCCTATATCAAGACCGACAAGGCCACCTATCAGGCCATGGAAGCCCTAGTCCACAACCTCAACACCATGAACTCCCGGGCGGGGGCCCAGGTGCCCTTCAGCTCGGTGAATTACGGCACTGATACCTCCGCCGAAGGGCGGATGGTGGTGCGCAACCTCCTGCTGGCCACCGATGCGGGCATGGGCAACGGCGAGACCCCCATCTTTCCGGTGCAGATCTTTAAGGTGAAGGAGGGGCTCAACTACAACTCCGGCGACCCCAACTACGACCTGTTTAAACTGGCCATCCGCACCAGCGCCAAGCGCCTGTTCCCCAACTTCAGCTTCATCGACGCCCCCTTCAACCTCCCCTTCTACAAGCCGGGAGATTACAATACCGAGGTGGCCTACATGGGCTGCCGCACCCGGGTTATGGCCAACCACCACGATCCCTCCAAGGCCGTCACCTGCGGCCGGGGCAACCTGAGCTTTACCTCAATCAACCTGCCCCGCCTGGGCATTGAGGCCCACCGAGATATGGACGTCTTCTATAAAAAGCTGGACGAGATGATGGAGCTGGTCTCCCGGCAGCTGCTCCACCGGTTTAAGATCCAGTGCTCTAAAAAGGGGAAGAATTATCCCTTCCTTATGGGCCAGGGGGTCTGGATTGATTCAGACAAGCTGGGACCTGAGGACAGCGTGGCTGAGGTTTTGAAGCACGGCACCCTGAGCATTGGCTTTATCGGCCTGGCTGAGACTCTGAAGGTCCTCACTGGGAAGCACCACGGCGAGAGCGAGGAGGCCCGGAAGCTTGGCCTGGAGATTATTACCCACATGCGGGAGTTCTGCGACAAAAAGTCGGAGGAGACGGGCCTCAACTTTACCCTCTTGGCCACCCCGGCCGAGGGCCTGAGCGGCCGGTTTGTCCGCATTGACAAGAAGAAGTACGGCATCATCCCCGGCGTGACCGACCGGGACTACTACACCAATTCCTTCCACATCCCGGTGTACTATCCCATCAGCGCCTTTGCCAAGATTGAGATCGAGGCCCCCTATCACGCCTTAACCAATGCCGGCCACATCAGCTATGTGGAACTGGACGGGGATACCTGCAAGAATCCCCAGGCCTTTGAGGAGATCATTCGCTGCATGAAGGAAAATGGCATTGGCTACGGTTCGGTCAACCACCCGGTGGACCGGGACCCGGTGTGCGGCTACACCGGTGTCATTGACGACGTGTGCCCCCGGTGCGGACGCCGGGCGGGTGAGCCTGTAAGCATTGAGCGGCTCAATGAGCTGAGAAAGAAATATCCCAATATGCCGGTCCCCTGCGACTGCAACCACTAAGGAAAAGGAGAAATGAGCGATGAATACACAGGTAAAGAACATCAACGGAAAAGTGGGCGAAGGCATGGACTTTGAGCGCATTCGCCGAATCACCGGTTATCTGGTAGGTACGCTGGACCGTTTTAACGATGCCAAGCGCGCGGAGGTGGAGGACCGTGTGAAGCACGGCCTGAGCAAGAATGGCACCCTTACCCACTGATCGGCTGCGCCTTTGCGGCACGGAGCCGGAGTCCATTGTGGATGGCCCCGGCTTCCGGTTTGTGGTGTTCACCCAGGGCTGCCCCCATCACTGTCCCGGCTGCCACAACCCCCAGTCCCACCCCTTTGAGGGGGGCTATGAGGTAAGCGTGGAGGAGCTGGTTCAGGCGGTGGAGGAAAACCCCCATCTGGCAGGGGTGACCTTCTCCGGCGGAGAGCCTTTCTGTCAGCCGGGAGCTCTGGCAGAGCTGGGCAGGCGGGTGAAAGAGCTGGGCAAGACGGTGATGACCTACACCGGCTACACCCTGGAGCAGCTCCAGGAGATGGAAGATCCCCAGGTGAAGGCACTGCTGGAGGTGACGGACGTTCTGGTGGACGGCCGCTATGAGGAGAAGCTGCGGGATCTTACCCTCCTCTTCCGGGGCAGTGAGAACCAGCGGGTCATTGATATGAACAAGACCCGTCAGGCGGGACGAGTCATGTTATTTGATCTGGAATATTGTTAAAAAACGCCCCCGGAACCAATTGGTTCCGGGGGCGTTTTTAAACCCTTATTTCCGGGTGGGAACGTGCCAGATGTCGTTGGCGTAGTCCCGGATGGAACGGTCGGCGGCAAAGATGCCGGACCGGGCAATGTTGATCAGAGACATCTGATCCCAGTGCTGACGGTCAGCGTAGGCCTCCAGGGAGCGCTTATGAGCGGTACAGTAGCTGTCAAAGTCGGCCAGAAGCATATACTCGTCGGCCATGCTGCCGCCGGCCCCAAAGAGCAGGCGGTTGGTCAGGGTGCTGTAGGAAACACCATCGGAGAAGCCGGCGGAAATCTGGTCGATGACCCGCTTCAGGGCGGGGTTATGCTGGTAGATCTCCAGGGGGCGGTAGCCCTGGCGCTTGCAGTCATTGACCTGCTCGGCAGTGAGGCCGAAGAGGAAGATGTTCTCGTCGCCCAGCTGCTGGTGCATCTCCACATTGGCACCGTCCAGGGTGCCGATGGTCAGCGCGCCGTTCATCATAAACTTCATGTTGCCGGTGCCGCTGGCCTCCTTGCCGGCGGTGGAGATCTGCTCGGAGAGCTCGCTGGCGGGCATGAGCTTCTCAGCCAGGGAGACCCGGTAGTTCTCCAAAAAGACCACCTGGAGCTTATCCTTACACACAGGGTCCTTGGCGATCTGATCGGCCAGGGAGTTGATGAGGTGGATGATCTCCTTGGCCACATGGTAGCCGGGCGCGGCTTTGGCGCCGAAGAGGAAGGTCTGGGGGGCAAAGTCCATGTTGGGATTGTCCCGCAGCTGGTTATAGAGGTGAACGATGTGCAGCACATTCAGAAGCTGGCGCTTATACTCGTGCAGACGCTTGACCTGAACGTCGAAGATGGCATCGGTATTGAGGATGACACCGGACTCCCGGGCCAGATAGCTGGCAAAGCGGCGCTTGTTCTCCTGCTTGATGGCTTCCAGCTGCTTCAGGACGGACTTGTCGTTCTGGTACTTCTCCAGATCCCGCAGAGCCTCGGGGTGGAGGAGGTACTTGTCCTTGCCGGTGCAGTCCCGGATGAGGGCGTCCAGCTTGGGGTTGATCTGGGACAGCCAGCGGCGGTGGTCGATGCCGTTGGTCACGTTCTTGAACTTGTCGGGCTGGGCCAGATAGGCGTCGTGGAACACCTCCCGCTTGAGAATGTCCGAGTGGAGGGCGGACACGCCGTTGATGGCCTGGCAGGCGCAGACGCACAGGTTGGCCATGCGCACTTCGCCGCCCCAGATGATGGCCATGTGGGCAATCTTGCCCATGTCGTTGCCATAGCGGTACTGAAGTTCCTCCTGGTACCGGCGGGCAATCTCCTTGAGAATCTGCCAGATGCGGGGCAGAAGAGTTTCGATAAGGGTCTGGGGCCAGCGCTCCAGAGCCTCGGCCAGTACCGTGTGGTTGGTGTAGCAGACGGTGTGGGTGACAATATTCCAGGCATCGTCCCAGCTGTAGCCTTCCACATCCAACAGAATACGCATGAGCTCGGGAATGACCAGGGTGGGATGGGTGTCGTTGATCTGGATGACGTGCTTCTCGTGGAAGTTCCGGAGGGTGCCATACTGGGCACGGTGCTTGCGCACGATGGACTGCACGGTGGCGGAGACGAAGAAGTACTGCTGCTTGAGACGCAGGGACTTGCCCTCGTAATGGTTGTCATCGGGGTAGAGAACCTTGGCAATGACCTCGGCCATGGCCTGCTGCTCCACTGCCTTCAGATATTCGCCCCGGGAGTAGAGGGACATGTCCACAGGGACAGGGCTCTTGGCGTCCCACAGACGCAGCGTGTTGGTGTGTTTGGTCTTATAACCGGCGATCTCCATGTCCCGGGGGATGGCCAGCACGGTGGTGTAGCCCACATGCTCGGGATGGTTGGTGCCGTTTTCGTCCCAGTGGTCCTCGATCTTACCGCCGAAGCGGACCTCCTCGGTCTCGTCCAGCTTGGGAATGAGCCAGGCGTCGCCCAGGCCCAGCCAGTTATCGGCCAGCTCAACCTGTTTGCCGTCGATGATCTTCTGCTTGAAGATACCCAGCTCATAGCAGATGGAATAACCGGTAGCAGGGATCTCCAGGGTGGTCATGGAGTCCAGATAACAAGCTGCCAGGCGGCCCAGACCGCCGTTGCCCAGACCTGCATCCGGCTCCAGCTCAAACAAATCGGACGCGGAGAAGCCCAGGCCCTCCAGGGCGTCCTGCAGTGTGCCCAGCAGCCCCAGGTTAAAGGCGTTCTTCTCCAGAGAACGGCCCATAAGGAACTCCAGGGACAGGTAGTGGACCTGGCGCTGCTGCTCCTCCCAGATGTGGTTGCTGGTCTCGATCTGACGCTGAGACATAATGTCACGGAGCACCAGGGCGCAGGCCTTGAACATATGGGTGGGAGTGGCGTCGTCCACGGTACGGCCAAAGTTGCGCTGGAGCTTTCCAATGATCATCTGAGTCAGCTGGGATTTGGTATATTCAGCCATTGGGATGCCTCCTAAATCAAAGCAAGCTTATGAAGGAAAACTTGCAAAATTCAACTGGAAACCTTTTCAATTCTAGCAGATTTCCCAATGGCAGTCAATTGTAAAAAGCGATTAAGATGGCTGCGGCACAGGGAATTTCCCAACGGTTTGCACAAGAAAAGCAGAGAAAAGCGGCCTCCGTCCAATGTGACGGAGGCCGCCCGTCATGTTGAAAAAGTGTTTCCAAAAACAGCGGGATACGGCGGGGACTCAGCCCAGAATGCGCTGATAGATGTCCAGATACTGCTTGGCGGAGTTGTCCCAGGAGAAATCGGCGGTCATACTCTCCTTCTGCAGGCCGCGCCAGGCCTTTTTGTTGTTGTAGAAGAGGTCAACAGCCTCCCGCAGCACCCAGGTCATATCTCCGGCACTGATGTTGGCGAAGGTAAAGCCGCGGCCGGTACCCTCGAACTTGTTATAGGGGGTGACGGTGTCCTTCAGACCGCCGGTCTCCCGCACCACGGGGATGGTGCCAAAGCGCATGGCGATCATCTGGCTGAGGCCGCAGGGCTCGGAGACCGAGGGCATGAGGAACATGTCCGCGCCGGCGTAGATCATGTTGGACAGAGGGGCGGAATAGGTCAGTTGGGCGGCAAAGCGGCCGGGATACTGGCCCTGGGCGTGGCGGAACGCTTCCTCATACTGCCAGTCGCCGGTGCCCAGCACCACCATCTGCACATCCATACCCATAATGTCGTGGAGAGCGTCGGTGACCAGGGAGAAGCCCTTGTGGCCCACCAGACGGGAGACGCAGGCGATAATGGGCACGTCGGGGTTCTCCTGCAGGCCCACCGCCTGCTGCAGGGCCTGCTTGCAGGCGGCCTTTCCCTTGACCAGGGCCTTCACGGAGAAGTTGGCGGCCAGGCTGGGGTTGGTGGCCGGATCGTACAGGGCGGTATCGATGCCGTTGAGGATGCCCTCCAGCTTAAAGCTCTGCTGGTTAATTACCCCGTCCAAACCGTGGGCGTAGAAGGGGGTACGCAGCTCCTGGGCATAGGTGGGGGAGACGGTGGTGACGAAGTTGGAGGCCATAATGGCGCCCTTCATCAGGTTTACGTCTCTGTGATAGGCCAGCATGCCCTCGTTGAAGTAGCTCTTATCCAGGCCAATGACATCCTGAAGCACCTGGTCGCCGTAGCGGCCCTGATACTCAATGTTGTGGATGGTGAACACGCTCTTGGCGCCGCCAAGCTGGGGAATACGATACTTCTCCTCCAGCAGGTAGACGGGCACCAGGGCGGTCTGCCAGTCGTTGCAGTGGATAATGTCCGGGGCCCAGTTCAGGTGACCGGGGGTCTCGATGATGGCGCGGGAGAAGTAGGCAAAGCGTTCGCAGTCGTCAAAGTGGCCGTAAATCTGCCAGCGCTTGAAGTAGTATTCGTTGTCTACAAACCAGTAGGTGACCCCGTCACGCTCCAGCTGGAAGATGCCGCAGTAGACCTGACGCCAGGCCAGAGTGACGTTGAAATACTGCAGGAAGGTCATCTGCTCCCGCCACTCCTGGCCGATTCCCTCATAGAGGGGAAGGATGACCTTAACTTCGTGCCCGGCTGCGGCCAGGGCCTGAGGCAGAGAGCCGGCCACATCGGCCAGACCGCCGGTTTTAATAAAGGGGGCTACCTCGGAAGAAGCGAATAAAATTTTCATAGTGTACCTCTTTTCCAAGACAATTCAATGTGGGGACAGACGCCTCCCCCGGGGGGGAAGGCGTCTGTGGGGATCGGTCAGACGATGGAGTTTTTGGAGATGGCCAGAGGGTAGGTGCTGTGGCCCATGAGCATACGGTCCTCATTCACCTTCACATTCTTGTCTGTGATAACATAGGACAGGGAAGCCCCCGCCTTAATCACCGTGCCCTGCATGAGCACGCTGTTGGACACCTTGGCACCCTTTTCCACAATGACGCCGCGGGACAGGATGGAATTTTCCACCTCGCCCTCAATGAAGCAGCCATCGGCCACCAGAGAGTGCTTACAGACGGAGCCGGGGCCGTAGTAGGTGGAGGGGTTAGACTGGTCCTTGGTGCGGATAGGACGGTCGGGATTGAAGAGATCGTCACGCACCTTCTCATCCAGCAGATCCATGGAGTCATTGAAGTAGCCGCTGACAGAGGGGAAGCGGGCCACATATCCCTTGTGAACATAGGGGATGATCTTCATGGTGTGCAGGCGGGGCTGAAGCACGCCACGGCTGAAGTGATAAATATTATGGGTGGTGCAGTACTCCACAATGTCCAGCAGCAGCTGCTTGGACATGACGTACAGCTCCAGAGACTCCAGCCCGGAGGCAGTGGCCGGGTGGATAGCCAAATCGTTTACCTGGCCGTTGTCACTGAGGGTGACATACTCGCAGTTGCCGGGGGTGCTGCAGTAGTGGGTGGTGCAGACCATGGTGATGTCGGCACCGGTGTCCAGGTGCTGCTGATAGATCTCAGCCACGGGCAGATTGACGGCCATATCGCCCCAGCCCAGGATCACATAGTCCTGACGGATGTTCTGCAGGTAGGAGTAGACCCCGGACAGGGCCTCCATGTTGCCACGGTACTCGCCGCCGCCCTTGCCTTCATAGCCAAAGGGGGGCAGGATGCGCAATCCGCCGTGCTTCCGGCTCAGCTCCCAATCCTTGCCGGAGCCCAGGTGGTCCAGAAGGGACTGATAGCTCTCATGGACGATGATGCCCACGTCGGTGATGCCGGCGTTGATATAGTTGGAGAGCATGAAGTCCACCAGACGGTAGCGCCCGCCGAAAGGCAGAGAGCAGGTGTTCCGGGGACGGGTCAGCTCACCCAAGTTGGTGTTGGAGCGATAGGCAAAGAGAATGCCGTGCAGGTCATTCATGCCTGCTCACCTCCTTTCACATCTTCACGGATCATGGCGCTGGGAGACACCGTGGCCTTCTCGCCCACGGTGACGCCGCTGGCCACCACGGCGATGCCCCACTTGGGGTCGTCGCTGGGGGGCGCGCCCACTGTGGCTCCCGCCTCCACCACGGCGTTTTCCGCCACGATGGCATAGGAGACCTTGGCACCGGCCTTGACCACGGTGCCGGGCATGAGGATGGAGTACTCCACCTCAGCCCCCTCCTCCACCACCACAGAGTGGAAGAGAACGGAATTTTCCACCTTGCCGTCTACCTTGCAGCCGCCGGTGACCAGAGAGTGGGAGATGTGGGCGTTGGGGCCGGTGACATGGGGGGGCTTGATGGGAGTGCGGGCGTAGATGGGCCACTCGGTGGAGTAGAGGTCGATGCTGCTGTTGGGGGCCAGCATGTCCATGTTGGCGTCCCACAGGGAGTCGATGGTGCCTACGTCCTTCCAATAGCCGGAGAAGCGGAAGGTCATCAGCTTCTCGCCGGCGGCGAGCATATTGGGGATAATATTCTTGCCGAAGTCGTTGGAGGAGTTGGGGTCGGCCTCATCGTCAATGAGGTACTGGCGAAGCTTAGACCAGGTGAAGACATAGATGCCCATGGAGGCCAAGGTGCTCTTGGGGTGCTGAGGCTTCTCCTCAAACTCGTAAACCTGGCCATCGGGATTGGCGTTCATGATGCCAAAGCGCTTGGCCTCCTCCAGAGTAACCTCCAGAACGGAGATGGTACAGGCGGCCTCGGTCTTCTTATGCTGGGCCACCATCTCGGAGTAATCCATCTTATAGATGTGGTCGCCGGAGAGAACCACCACATACTCAGGATCGTAGAGATCCAAAAACCCGATATTCTGATAAATCGCGTTTGCGGTTCCCTTGTACCAGGTACCCTGGTCGCCCTCACGCTGATAGGGGGGCAGAATATGTACGCCGCCGTCGGAGCGGTCCAGATCCCAGGGCTGGCCGTTGCCCAGGTAGCTGTTCAGCTCCAGGGGGCGGTACTGGGTAAGGACGGCTACGGTGTCGATGCCGGAATTGACGCAGTTGGAGAGGGGGAAATCAATGATACGGTACTTTCCGCCGAAGGGAACGGCGGGTTTGGCCACATGGCTGGTGAGGGCATACAGGCGGCTGCCCTGTCCACCGGCCAACAGCATGGCCACAACTTCTTTTTTCATGTTACTTCACCTCTTGTCTATTTCAACGGGGGCGGGAAAACGCGATTATGGAACCGGGACTTGCATCCCGAGATATCCCTTTACTTTGTTTCGGCCTTTTTGGCCGGAACCTGAGGCTTTTTGCGTACGGCAGGCGTTTTGGGAGCCTCAGTCTTGACCAGGGAGCGCCCGGTCTTTTCCTTTACAAGGGCGGTCGTCTCGCTCTTTTTGGCCGGAGCCTTTTTCCCAGCGGCCTTCTTTTTGGCCGGGGCCTTCTTGGTCTTGTCCGAGTCATCCTTGGGCTTGCGCACCGGGTTTTTCCGGGTGCAGCGGTAGATGACTGTGGACATGGGGGGCAGATCCACCACAAAGGACTGCTGCTGATCGTGGTAGGGGATCTTCTCTGTCTTCAGAGGGGCCTTGTCCCCAAGGCCACTGCCGCCGAAGACCGCATCATCGGTGTTGAAGGCCACGGCCCAGGTACCGGCAAAGGGGGCACCCACCCGGTAGCCGTTGCGGTGCTCGGGGGAGAAGTTGCACAGTACGATGAGGGGCTGGCCCTTCCGGTCCCAGCGCAGGAAGGCCACGGTATTGGCCTGATTATCGTCGGCACACAGCCACTGGAAGCCCTGCCAGGAGTCGTCCTGCTCCCAGAGAGGGGGCTGCTCCAGGTAGAAGTTGTTCATGGCCTTGAAGAACTCCTGGGTCTGGCGGTGGGGGGCGTACTGAAGGAGATGCCAGTCCAGGGAATATTCATAGTGCCACTCGTTCCACTGGCCCAGCTCCGCGCCCATGAAGGTGAGCTTTTTGCCCGGATGGGGCATCATATAGGCGTAGAAGGCCCGGACCCCGGCAAACTTCATGGGGTTATCCCCCGGCATCTTCCCGAAGAAGGAGCCCTTCATATGCACGACCTCGTCGTGGGAGAGAGGCAGGATGTAGTTCTCCGAGAAGGCGTACATCAGAGAGAAGGTGATGTCACGGTGGTTAAACTGCCGGAAGTAGGGGTCCAGCTTGATGTAGTGGCAGATGTCGTTCATCCAGCCCATGTTCCACTTGAAGTTGAAGCCCAGGCCGCCCTGATCCACGGGGTAGGTCACCTTGGGCCAGGCGGTGGACTCCTCAGCCACCATCAGCACATCGGGGTGGGCGGCGAAGATGGCGGTGTTCAGCTTCTGGAAGAACTCGATGGCCTCCAGATTCTCCTTGCCGCCGTTGATGTTGGGCATCCACTCCCCGTCCTGCCGGCCGTAGTCCAGGTAGAGCATGGAGGATACCGCGTCCACCCGAAGGCCGTCCATGTGGTACTCCTCCAGCCAGAACATGGCCGAGGAGAACAGGAAGGAGCGCACTTCATTGCGGCCAAAGTCGAAGACCTGAGTGCCCCAGTCGGGGTGCTCGCCTTTGCGGGGATCGGCATATTCGTAAGTGGGGGTGCCGTCAAAATGATAAAGGCCAAAGGCATCCCGGGGGAAGTGGGCGGGAACCCAGTCCATGATGACGCCGATGCCCGCCTGGTGGAGCTGGTCGATCATGTACTTCAGGTCGTCGGGAATGCCGAAGCGGCTAGTGGCGGCGAAGTAGCCGGTGCACTGATAGCCCCAGGAGGCATCCAGAGGATGCTCGGTGACGGGAAGCAGCTCCACATGGGTGAAGCCCATCTCCTTTACGTAGGGGACCAGATAGGAGGTGAGGTCCCGATAGCTGAGAAATTCTCCTTCGCCGGTGCGCCGCCAGGAGCCCAGGTGACATTCATAAATATTCATGGGGCGGCGGTAGGGAGGATTCTTGGAGCGGTAATCCATCCAGTCCTGATCTCCCCACTGATAGCCGGTGTCCAGATCGTAGATTTTGGTGGACACATCGGGCCGGGTGGCGGAGTGGAACCCGTAGGGATCGGCCTTGCCCACGAAGGTGCCGTCCTCTTTATGTATAGCGTATTGATAGGCGTCATAGCGCTTGAGTCCGGGGACAAATGCCTCCCAAATGCCCCCCTCCACCCGCTCCATGGGGGTGGCCTCCAGGTCCCAGCCGTTAAAATCGCCGATGACCGTTACCTTGGGGGCGTTGGGAGCCCAGACACGGAAGAGATATCCCTCAGTTCCGTCGGGAGCCTTGGCGGGATGAGCGCCGAAGCACTTCCACGCATGGGTGGAACGGCCCTCAGAAAAGGACTCCAACTCCAAAAAGAGGTCGGAAGGGGAAAGCTTTTCCTGATATTTAGACATTTTCATCACCTCAAGATATCATTCGGGTATGGGCATCGGCCAAAACCAACAAGTGGGTGCCGAAAGTAATTTCAGATATTCGTATAAATTATACAACGGGCTTGCAATACCGTCAAGTAAAATACTAGAAAACTCTCTGGAAATCCAGGTTAAGATCGTGATAATTTCCAGGTCGTTTTGGAATGATCTGCCCCGCCTCCACAAAGGAAAAAATTGGGAGGCGAGGCGGGAAAATGATCGTTAACTGCCCATAAGAAGCCGGCTGAGAAGCTGGGAAAAAATGCCGGGAACGGACAACCGGTCTACCCCCTGGGCGGCCAGAATGGGGACCGTGTCCCGCAGCTCCTCTCCCACATATACCTGAAGCTCTCCCAGAGTCTGTCCCTCATCTACGGGAGCCTCCACATTCTCGGCCAGACTCAGACGGGTGGTGATTTGACGTTCTTCCCCTTTTCGCACCAGAAGCCGGCAGTCTCTTTGAAGCTGAGGCTGGACCTGACCGGCGGCACCCAGAATGACCTCCACGGGAGCCAGCGGCGTTTCCGGGTAAACATTGGCCAGGGCGTAGTTGGCAAACCCGTAGTCCAGAAGGGCCTTGGCATCCTCAAAACGCTGGCTGGTGGAGGGGGCCTTCATCACCACGGCAATAAGCTCCATGCCATCCCGCTCGGCGGTGGCGGACATACAGTAGAGGGCGGAGTCGGTGGAGCCGGTCTTCAGGCCGGTGGCCCCGGGGTAGAAGCGGATCAGCCGGTTGGTGTTGGTCAGTCCGAATTCGCCGCCCCGGATGGAGTCCATCCAGATGGTGGTGTACGCTCGGATGGAGGGGTGATTCAAGATGAGCTCCCGGGACATCAGAGCGATGTCATAGGCTGAGGTCACATGCCCCTGGGCCGGCAGACCGGTGCAGTTGAGAAAGGTGGTATCCGCCATGCCCAGCTCCTGGGCCCGCTGGTTCATCAGGCTGACAAAGGCGGTTTCACTGCCGGCCAGGTGCTCGGCCAGGGCCACGGCACAGTCGTTGCCGGAGACCACGGTGACGCACTTGATCATTTCGCCCACCGACATCTGCTCCCCCTCCTCCAGGTAGACCTGGGAGCCGCCCATCCCGGCGGCATAGGCGGAGACGGTGACCGTGTCCTCCAGGGCAATACGCCCGGAGTCCACCGCCTCCATGACCAGGAGAAGAGTCATAACCTTGGTGACGCTGGCAGGCTCCAGCTTTTCATGGGAGTTTTGCTCAAAAAGAACCGTGCCGGTTTCTTTTTCCATGAGTACTGCCGAGGCGCAGGACAGGGACAGGGGACTGTCTCCCTGGGCTTTGGCAGCGGGAACGGCCCCCACCAGAAGCAGCAGGACCAGCGGTAGGGATAAAAATCGTTTCATAGCAAAGGGTTCCTCCTCGTCCATTTGGTTGGTCTATGTGGATATGGCCAGCATGTGGAGCGTGGAGGTTTTCTATGCGAAAAATTGGGCGGTAAATTTTTCTTTCCGCCGGGAACAGCCACAGTGTAATACGGCAAAGATGAGAAACGAGGCGAAAGTGGACGAGCTGTTCTACCCGCCGTCGAAAAAATTTTTGGTTAGGAGGACGCAAACGTACAACTTTTCCTTAAAAGCTGCCTATGGGCGAGGAGGGATATGGTGAAGAGAGGGTGGAAGCTTCCGGATCGGGAGCAGATTTTAAAGCGTATGTGGCAGCTGGCCAATGCCGGAGCCGGAGATGCGGTAAAGCTGGCCTGCTTTCCCCAGGAGGAGTGGTGCGGGCTGGATGGCCTGGACCTGGACGCCCTGACAGAATTCAAACGGGGGAGCAACGGGGTCATCGAGCTGAAATTTGCCGACCGGGCCCGGCTTCTGGAGCGGCTTTTGGATGCGGTGGACCGAAGCGGCGAGGAGCAGGTGGACCGCTTCCTCCAGGCCATGGAGCAGCAGGAGGGATAAGAGATGGGGGCAATGGTGTTTTCCCCAAAGCAGCGCCGGGTGCTTACCTGGTGGCGGCCCTCTTCTCCGGACCGGGACAGACAGGCCATCATCTGCGACGGGGCGGTGCGCAGCGGAAAGACCTTGTGCACCGGCCTGTCCTTCTTCTGCTGGGCCATGAGCAGCTTCCGGGGAAAAAATTTCGCCCTGTGCGGCCGGACCATCCAGTCGGTGCGGCGAAATCTCCTCTCGGAGCTGCTGCCTATGCTGGAGGGAATGGGGTTTTCCTGCAGACAAAAGTTATCCAAAAACCTCATTGAGGTGCGGCTTGGAAAGCGAAAAAACCTGTTCTATCTCTTCGGCGGCAAGGATGAGAGTTCCGCGGCCCTCATTCAGGGCATGACGCTGGCGGGGGCGCTTTTGGACGAGGTGGCCCTTATGCCCCGCTCCTTTGTGGAGCAGACGGCGGCACGGTGCTCAGTGACGGGGAGCCGGCTGTGGTTTTCCTGCAACCCGGAGTCCCCCGCCCACTGGTTTTACCAGGAGTGGGTGCTCAAGGCGGAGGAAAAAAACACCCTTCGTTTGCAGTTTACCATGCTGGACAACCCAGGATTGTCACCTCAGGTGCGGGAACGGTATGCCAATACCTTTCAGGGGACCTTTTACCGGCGGTTTGTACTGGGGGAGTGGGTGGCCGCGGAGGGGCTGGTGTACGATTTCTTTGACGAGAGCTTTGTAAAACCGGCTCCCGAAGGGGAGATGGAACGGTGGTACATCTCCTGCGACTATGGTACCTCCAACCCCACTTCCATGGGCCTTTGGGGGCTTCAAAGGGGCGTGTGGTACCGCCTGGGGGAGTATTACTACGACGCCCGGGAACAGCACAGGCAGAAAACCGATGAGGAGTATGCCGATGCCTTGGCTGACCTGGCCGGAGGGAGAGAAATCCAGGCGGTGGTGGCCGACCCCTCAGCGGCCAGCTTCTGCGAGACCCTGCGCCGGCGGGGCTGGCGAGTAAAGAAGGCGGACAACCAGGTGCTGTCCGGGATTCGCCTGACCGCACAGCTGCTGAAAAGCGGGCGGATGGTGATCTGTGAAGGCTGTAAGGATGCCATCCGGGAGTTTGGCCTCTACCGCTGGGATGAGGATAGCCAGGGCCAGGACAAGGTGAAAAAAGAACACGACCACGCCATGGATGAGATCCGTTACTTTGCCGCCACAGTGGCGGCAAAGGGCGGTTTGGCCGGAGGAATGTACGCCGGGACGGTGGAGCGGAGACGATTTTAAGAAACAAACAGGATGGGAGGGAATCCCCTCCCGGGAAGGGAGCGAGGAAAGGCGATGAAATGGTGGGAACGCAGGCAAAAGGAGCCTGCCGCACCGGTGGTTCAGGTTCGGCAGGGGGCCGGGCACCCCTTTGGGGTACTGGATCGTTACATTCCCCTGCACACCGGGGAAATGGCACTGTACCGGGCCATCCGGGAGGGGGTGCCCATTGTGGACGCGGCGATCTGGAAGCTGACCAGACTGTGCGGCGGTTTTTGTGTCCGGTGCCGGGACAGCCGGGGCCAGAAGGGCCTGGAGGAGTTTTTCCGGACGGTGGACACAGGCTGGGGCCAGAGGGGGGTACAGTCCTTCTTGGACCGGTATCTGGATGACTTATTTACCTGCGGACATGCCCTGGGAGAGATTGTGCTGGATCAAAGCGGCAGGGAAATTGCAGCTGTGCTGTGCGCGGACCCGGAGCAGGTGGAGGTGAAGGTGGGAGACAGCCCTCTGGATTTTCGGCTCTGCCGGGCGGGGCTGGGGGAAAACCGGGAGCTGCCCTGGCAGCAGCTGCTCCTCTTTACCCCCTTCCAGCCCACCAGCGACGCCCCCTGCGGGGTATCGCTGCTCCGGTCTATGCCCTTTTTGACCGGGATTCTGCTGAAGATTTTTCAGGCTACCGGGCAGAACTGGGAGCGGGCGGGCAACCTGCGCTTTGCTGTGGTGTGTAAGCCGGGCGAGGGGGAGGAGGCCTTTGCCCAAGAGCGATGCCGACTGTTGGCCGAGGAGTGGAGCGAGGCTATGCAGGCCGGACGGGCCGGGAGCGTGCGGGATTTTGTAGCTGTGGGGGATGTGGACATCAAGGTCATCGGTGCGGACAGCCAGGTGCTGGACAGCCAGGTGCCGGTGCGGCAGATTCTGGAGCAATTGGTGTCCCGCACGGGAATTCCGCCCTTTATGCTGGGGCTGTCCTGGTCTTCCACCGAGCGCATGAGTACCCAGCAGGCGGATCTGCTTACCAGCGAGATCACCGCCATCCGCCGCAGTGTGGAGCCGGCCCTGTGCCGCTTGGCAGAACTGTGGCTGAAGCTTCACGGCTATGCTCCGAAGGCGGAAATTCTGTGGGAAGACATTAACTTGCAGGATCTCACCGAGGAGGCCCGGGCGGAGCTGTACCGGGCTCAGGCGGAAAACCTGAAACGTGAGACGGCTCAGAACAAGACACAAGGAGGAACGGTATGAACGTTATCAAGAAGGCTCAGGGAGGACAGAGCTCGGCCCTGGAGCAGGGAGATCTGGAGCGCATCGGGGCTCTGGCCAGAAAACCCCTGAAAGAGGAGGAAATCTATACCTTCTCGGTGCGTCTGTGCGACAACGAGATCGACCGGGACTGTGAGCGCTTTGCCTCTGAGACGCTGGAAAAACTGGCGGAGCTTTTTGTGGGCAAAAGCGGCATTTTTGACCACCAGTGGTCGGCCCGGGGGCAGGCTGCCCGAATCTATAAGACTGAAGTGATCCGGGAAGAGAACCGGCTGACCCGGGCGGGAGATCCCTACTGCTGGCTGAAGGGTTACGCCTATATGCTGCGCACCGACAGCACCAAAGACCTCATTGCCGAAATCGAGGGGGGCATTAAAAAAGAGGTCAGCGTGGGCTGCAGTGTGGAGCGAGCGGTATGTTCCATCTGCGGCGCCGACCGAAACCAGGGGGACTGCGGCCATCAGAAGGGCCAGGAATACGGCGGACAGCTGTGCTATGCCAGCCTGGAGGGGGCGCAGGATGCCTATGAATTTTCCTTTGTGGCGGTGCCCGCCCAGCCTTTGGCCGGGGTGGTAAAAAGCGCCCAAAGCTGGCGGGAACTGGCCAAAGACTGCCCCGGCGGGGCACGTGAACTGGAGCAGCTGGAGCAGGAGGCCCGGCTGGGACGGAAGTATCTGGAAAACCTGCGGGGGGAGCTGGTGCGTCTGGCTCTGCTGGCTGACAGCACCCTGGAGGAGAGGGTGGTCAAGTCTGCCTGCGCCAAGCTGAACCTGGAGGAGCTGGAGGCGCTGGGCAAGTCCTTTGCCCGCCGGGCAGAGGAGCGCTATCCCATCAAGACGCAGCTTTCCTATGGAGAGAAGGCGGCACAGCCCCGGGAGACGGACCGGGCTTTTTTGGTGTAATGTGAGGCCCCGCCCTTGGAAAACGGGGGCGGTTATTCTCAAATCAACAATGGGAGGTAATGAAATGAGCAAGTGTTCTTTTGACGGCATTGGCGCCGTGGTGGCCACCTTTCATGCCGACGAGGGTGTGAAGGGCGGTCAGGTAGTCAAGCTGACCGGCAATGGCCAGGTGGGGCCCTGCGGCGACAGCGACACATTCTGCGGCGTGGCCCTGGAGCCCCGGGCGGGCATTGCCGGAGTGCAGGTGAAGGGCTTTATGACTGTGAGCGGCACCGGCCTGTCTCTGGGTGCGGCCATTCTGGCCGCCGACGGCACGGGCGGCGTGAAGACCGCCGCCGAGGGCGTGAGCGCCACCGTAGTCAGTGTAAATGAGGACGGCAGCGCCGTCATTTGCCTGTAATTTTGGAAAGGAGCGAAGAGAAATGGCTTTTTCCTATGACAATCTGAAGCTGGACAAGGGGATGTATCAGGAGGCTGGCCGCACCTTTACCCAGGTGCTGGAGAGCCAGGACCCCAGCGAGCGCTATAAGGGCACCAGTCTGGAGGGGCTGGACGCCTTCCAGCGCCAGCTCAAGCGCTTTGACATCAAGGTGAAGGGCGCGGGCAGCGATGTGGTGGAGAAGTTCTTCCGCACCGCCGACTCCGCCGTCCTGTTCCCCGAGTACATCGCCCGCACCGTTCGCCAGGGGATGGAGGAGGGGGACCTGCTGCCCCACATCACCGCTGCCACCACCCGCTTTGACGGCATGGATTACCGCTCCATCACCGCCCAGGCCGGCGGTGAGGAGAAGGAACTGCGGTATGTGGACGAGGGCGCCCAGATCCCTTCCACCACCATCAAGGTCCAGTCTAACCTGGTGAAGCTGCGCAAGCGGGGCAGAATGCTGGTGGCCAGCTATGAGGCGGTACGCTACCAGAAGCTTGTTCTCTTCTCCGTCACCCTGCGCCAGATGGGCGCCCACATTTCCCGCACCCTGCTGGCCGATGCGGTGGATGTGCTGATGAACGGCGACGGCAACGACAACGCCGCCTCCGTGGACAATGTGGCCGGCAGCGGGACTCTGACCTATGACGACCTGGTGAACTTCTGGGCCAAGTTTGACCCCTATGAGATGAACGCCTTGCTGGTGTCCGGGGATGTAATGGTGAAGCTGCTCAAGCTCACCGAGTTCCAGAATCCCCTTACCGGGCTGAACTTCCAGGGTACCGGCAAGCTGACCACCCCCCTGGGGGCCACCCTGCTGCGCACCAGCGTGCTGCCTGAAGGCACCTGCATCGGTCTGGACAAGCGCTTCGCCCTGGAGATGGTGCAGGGCAGCGATGTGATGGTGGAGTATGACAAGCTCATTGACCGCCAGCTGGAGCGGGCGGCCATCACCACCATTGCAGGCTTTGCCAAGGTCTTCCCTGAGGCCAGCCGAGTGCTGGAGGTTTAACATGACCCAGCGGATCATTGCCCTGTGCAGGGCCATGGGCGCGCCGGAGGGCCGGGAGGAGCTGATGCTCCTCCTGGCCCAGGCGGTGGAAAAGCAGCTGGCCGGACGGCTGAAGGCGGGGGTAAGGCCCGAGGACTGCTCCGATGCCTTTCCCCTGGCCGCCGCCATGCTGGTGATGGACGCGCTGGACGAGTGCGGCGGCAGCGGGGATGTGACCTCCTTTACCGCCGGGGAGCTGACCATTCAACGACAGCCCGGGGCTGGAGCCAGGCGCAGTCAACAGGCGTGGAACCTGCTGTCTCCCTGGCTGGGCGACACGGGCTTTTTCTTTCGGGGGGTGCGGGGATGATAGAACGGGAGTGGCGGGGAATTTTGAACCGCTATGGCCAGCAAGTCCTTTTATACCGGGGGGAGGAGGAAATCCCTCTGCGGGCTCTCCTCCAGCCGGTGCTGGAGGAGAGCAAAACCCAGCAGCTGCCCACCCCTCTGGGCCTGAGCCGCCAGGAGAAGCTTTTGTATCTGGGTCCCCCTGACCAGATGCTGGATGTGGACACTTTGGTGGAGTGTGGAGGACGGCAATACCGGGTACGCAACGCCCACATGGTGGGACAGGGAATTTGCCCCTATTGGTGGGCTGTACTGTGCCCCAGAGACGAGGTGAGAGCGTGAGCGCCGGAATGGAGCAGCTTTGCCAGGCAATGGCAGAGTATTTGAAAACCTGCGGGATTTTGGCCGAGGCTGCCTTTCCGATGGCCCTGAGAAGAGAGGAGGGGCCGGTGGCGGTGGTCTCGCTGCGGGGCTGCCAGGCGGAGAGCGCCGGCTTTCAGGACTATCTGGGCGAGCGGTTTGATGAACAGACGGGCCGCTGGGAAGAGGTTTTTGGAAAAAAAGCAAAAATTACCTTTGGCCTTGATCTCTATGCCACGGAAAAGGGGGATGGGCAGCAGCTTCAAAAGGCCTTCGACCAGCTGGCCGGGGCGCTCATCCTGGGCGGCCCGGAGGGGCTGCGGGTGGAGGAGTTTTCCTGCGGACAGACGGAGTATGACGGGGAGAGCCGGCGGCTTCGGCGGTCTGTTCAGGCGGTGTGCACGGTGTATTTGAGCGCGGCAGCCCAGAGCGGCGGCGAATTTGTTGACTTTGAATTGCGAGGTGTGGTGAAACCATGAGCATTACGGTACATCAGCGTCCGGGAGTTTATTCCTCCTATGACGCATCTACGGTGGTCAGCGGCAGCGGCAGCGGCAGGCTGGTTGGGTTGGCTGCCATCAACACGGTGGCCCAGGCGGGGCAGCCCCAGACCATCACCAGCTATGACAAGGCGGTGTCCGCCTTTGGCTCCGCCGGCGGAGAGGACATGGCGGAGCTGATCCGATTGATGTTGAAAAACGGCGCCTCCGGCGTGGTGGCGGTGCCGGTGGAGGATGAAAGCGGCTATGAGGCGGCCTTTGAGCTGCTCTCCGGCATGGAAGATCTGGCCCTGATCCTCTGTGACAGCACCCAGGAGAGCGT
>CALWYG010000038.1 GCA_944385695.1 uncultured Oscillospiraceae bacterium
CGGCAAAGCCGGGGGCCTCCTCCACCGCCCGGCGGATGGCGGGGGCGGTGGCGCCGGTGAGGATGAGGATCTTCACCTTCTTGGTGATCTCCACCCCAAGCTGGGTAAAGGGAACTCCCTTGTCATAGCCGCCGGCGATGAGGATGAGCTTCTGGTCGAAGGAGTCCAGGCAGGCCATGGTGCGGGTGGGGCTGGTGCCGATGGAGTCGTTATAGTACTTCACCCCGTCCAGCTCCCGCACCAGTTCGATGCGGTGCTCCACACCGGTGAAGCGCCGCGCCACCGAGCGCACGCACTTATCTGGCACAATGCCGTCTACGGCGGCGATGGCGGCCATGTAGTTTTCAATGTTGTGCACGCCGGGCAGCTGGATGTCCTCCAGGGGGAGCACCTCCCGGCTGCCCATCTTGTTGGTCAGCCAAATGGCCTCGTCCCGGAGATAGACCCCCTCTTCCAGCTTCTGCTTGCGGCTGAAGAGCATGGTGTCCGCGGGCGCGGTCTTGGCCATGGAGCGGGTGATGTCGTTGTCAAAGTTAAAGACCGCCCGGTCCCCTGCCTTCTGGTGGCAGAAGATATTCAGCTTGGCGGCGGTGTACTCCTCCATGGTGTGGTGGTAGTCCAGGTGGTTGGGGCTGAGGTTAGTAAAGACCGCCACGTTGGGGCTCTGCTTCATGCTCATAAGCTGGAAGGAGGACAGTTCCACCACGGCCACATCCTCGGCGCTCATGCCGGACACGTCGGGGAGCAGAGGCTTCCCGATGTTGCCGCCCAGGTATACATTATACCCGGCTTCCTTCAAAAACTCGCTGATGAGGGTGGTAGTGGTGGTCTTTCCGTCGCTGCCGGTGACCCCGATGATCTTGCAGGGGCACAGCTGGAAAAAGAGCTCCATCTCAGAGGTGAGGATGCTCCCCTTCTCCACCGCCTCCTTCAGCTGAGGCGTATTGGGGCTGAGGCCCGGGGTGCGGAAAATGAGGTCGAAGCGGCTGAGCTTATCCAGATAGCCCTCCCCCAGCTGGAGCTTGGCACCCAGGCTCTCCAGCTCACTGGCAACCTCCTCCACCCGTTCCCGGGGGGCCTTGTCGCACACGGTGACCTTCAGCTCCGCGCGGAGCATCATTTTAATGAGCGGGGTGTTGCTTACCCCCATGCCGATGACGGCGATGGACTTGCCCCGCAAGCTTTCAAAATATTCCGTAATGGTGGACATATCATTGTCCTCCTTCCAATTTTTCTTACATCATATTATATTACCATATTTATCCCTAAAATACAATCTTACCCTTCCGGCAAAGAAGGTGTTTTCCAAACAAAAACGGCCGCCGGAATTCTGATTCGGCGGCCGGGAAAGTTCAGGCTCTGGGATGGGCCTTTTTATAGACGTCCTTGATCTTCTGGTTTAACAGCTTGGAGTAAATCTGAGTGGAGGAGATGTCGGCATGGCCCAGCATCTCCTGGATGGAGCGCAGATCCGCCCCGTTTTCCAACAGATGGGCGGCAAAGGAGTGGCGCAGGGTATGGGGAGTGATGTCCTTCTGAATCCCCGCCTTCTCCTGGTAATATTTGATGAGCTTCCAGAACCCCTGGCGGCTCATGCGCTCGCCGCTCATATTGACAAACAGCGCGGTTTCCTCCACGGAGTCCACCAGCTGGGGCCGGATGTTATGTACATACTCGCTCAGCGCCCGTACGGCGGCAGGATAGAGGGGAATCATCCGCTCTCTTCCCTTGCTGTAGCATTTCAAGACGCTGCCCGGCAGGTTGAGATCGTCCACGTCCAGGTCAATAAGCTCGCTGACCCGGATACCTGTGGCGTACAAAAGCTCCAGCATAGCCCGGTCCCGGTAGCCCTTTAGGTCGGTGCACTCGGGCTGTTCCAGGAAGAGCTCCACTTCCTTTCCGGTGAGTACCTGGGGCAGCTTGCGCTCCACCTTGGCCGGAGTTACCCCCTTGGCGGGATTCTGATCCACCGCGCCCTGACCCATCAGATACTGGTAGAAGGATTTGATGGAGGCCACTGATCTGGTCACCGTGGCGGGGGACTTTCCCTGCCGGGTGAGCGATGCGGTATACTCCGCCACATCCTCTGTCACTGCATCGGTCAGATCCACGCCCTTTTCCTCCATGGCGGCGGCGTATTGATGGATGTCCCGCATATAGGAGCTGACGGTGTTGGCCGACGCACGCTTTTCAGTTTTTAAATACGCCTCATAGGCCGACACCAGAACAGACACACACACATCTCCCGTTCAAAATTTACAACACAACACGGGCACAGGCCTCCAGCAGCACCGGAACCACCCAGTACTCCAGAAGAGCACAGCCAAAACTAAGTCCCACACATAGACCCGTCCGGCACCAAAGCTCTCCGCCGTAGACTACCGCAGGTTTTCCGCCCCCATGGAGCACCCGGTTCAGCAGTGTCCTGGAGCGCTGCAGCCCCGGAACGCCCGCAAGAAACAGAACCGGCGCCCAAAGCAGAGCGGGCAGACCGAACAGAGCAAACGCGGGCAAAAGCCCCGCGCCCCCAAATACCCGGCAGAAACAGCCCACGGAAAAGCTCAGGAAGAACCCCTGTACCCCTATGAGGATGGGCAAACCCACTACGCCAAAGGCGGTGGCCCCCAAAATCAGGGCGGCCAGCAGATACTTCAGGCGGTTCCAAATCACAGGCCAAAGCCCGCTTGACAGCCCGCCCTCTCCAGCCAAACGGAGATAGTCCTCTAAATAGGTTCCCAGTTCCAGGGCGCCCTGGCTGTCTGACAGGGCGGCAAACAAACAGCCGGCCACCCCGCCCAGCAGGAAGCAGGCGCTGAGTATTCCCAGAGCGCTGCCCTGATCCCACGGCAAGTCCCATTTTCTTCCCACGCGCTTTCCCACAGCCGTCACCTCAGTACAGACTATGAACTGGGGCCGGGAAATAGACCCAATCCTGTCCCAACAGGCAGGAGTTGGAAAACCGTGTTACTAATATACCGCCTTCCGCCATATTTCGCAAGAGTTTTTTGCGATTTTCTCTGTTTTTATTTGTTCTCTTAACTTGTTATGTAAATATCGTTATGTAAACTACGTAAACAAAAGAAAGAAGGCCTCCCGTTCAGGGAGTCCTTCTTCTTCAAAATATTGTGATTTAGAGGGAAAACACGCCTAAATATGGTGGAAATCAGCAGGAAGTGCAGTCTTCGCACTGATTACAATCTGTATTATTACATGCGGTATTCCCCTTCTCCCCCGTTCCGGCCGCGATGGCATTGAGGGCGATGGCACACTCCAGACGCTTGCGCTCCATTTCGCAGGCCACCTCGTTGGACTTCGTTATGTCGCCGTTGACAAGCAGGTTGGAGGCGGAGCAGCCGCCGCTGCAATAGAAGCGGGCCCAGCACTCCCGGCAGGCGGGACGGGTATAAATGTTCTGGTTGGCGAAGGTGCCGGAGATATCCATATTGAAGGAGCCGTCATAGACGTTGCCCATGCGGTACTCCTCCTTCCCCACGAACTGGTGGCAGGGGTAGATGTCTCCATCGGGGGTGATGGCCACATACTCGCACCCGGCGCCGCAGCCGCGCAGACGTTTGATGACGCAGGGGCCCTGCTTCAGGTCTACGTTGAAGTGGAAGAAGTTCACGTCCTTCCGACCCATGAGCTCCCGGGCCAGCTTTTCATACTCCTCCTTCACCTGGGGCAGGTCTTCCTCTTTGATGGCAAAGGGATCGTCCAGGGGGCCGCTGGCCGGCTCCACGGAGACATGGCGGAAGCCCAGGGAGGCCAGGTGCATCACATCCTCGGAGAAGTCCAGGTTTTCCCGGGTAAACGTACCGCGGACATAGTAGTCCTTGGTGCCCCGGCCGGAGACCAGCTTCTGGAACTTGGGAACAATGACCTCATAGCTTCCCTTCCCGTTTACGGTGGGACGCATATGGTCGTTGACTTCGGGACGGCCATCCAGGGAGAGCACCACATTGGACATCTCACGGTTGATGTAGTCGATGTTCTCGTCGCTGAGAAGCACTCCGTTGGTGGTGATGGTGAAGCGGAAGATCTTGTCATGCTCCTTTTCCAGAGAACGGGCATAGGCCACTGTCTCCTTCACCGTGTCCATGGCCATGAGAGGCTCGCCGCCGAAGAAGTCTACCTCGATGTTGCGGCGCTTGCCCGACTTTTCAATGACCCAGTCGATGGCCCGCTTGGCGGTCTCAGGGTCCATGGTCATCCGGCAGCCGGTGCCGAAGTCTCCGGTGGAGGCAAAGCAGTACCGGCAGCGCAGGTTGCAGTCGTGAGACACATGGAGGCACAGTGCCTTGACCACCGCCGCTTTGGGCAGGGCCATGGCGGCCTCGGGGTCCAGGTATTCATCATCGGTGAAGAGAAGTCCGGCCTTCTGCAGCTCCAGAAGCTCCTCCCAGCACTCCGCCAGCTCCTCACGGCTGTATTGGGGCAGCTGCGCAGCCACAGCTTCCGGCATCTCCTCCCCCATGGGGCCCTCGATGTGAGAGAGCAGGTCATAGCTCAGCTTGTCCAGCACATGGACCGCGCCGCTATTTACATCCGCCGCCAGGTACTGGCCCAGGGCGGTAAAGGTATGTACCATCATTGGTTCGTTCTCCTTACAATCAAAATGTTTTCTCCCGCCTGGGCGGAACAAAACGGGGCCGCATGGGCGGCCCTGAACGCAGCTTTCTGCACAGCAAAAAGGCAGGCGCCGTCAAGCGCCTGCCCTTTCAGGCACGTTGCTTACTGATTCTCGCACTTCTGGTTGGCCACGGTGCAGGAAGTCTTGCAGGCGGACTGGCAAGAGGTCTGGCACTCGCCGCAGCCGCCCTTGGCGGCGCTGGCCT
>CALWYG010000039.1 GCA_944385695.1 uncultured Oscillospiraceae bacterium
AGACCAACCCCGATGTGGCCTATGTAACGGAACTGTGCCGGCTGCTGGGAATTTCCTCTGACTGGCTGCTGCTGGGAATCGAGAACGCCCAGGAAAAAACTCCCGCCCGCTGCCCCAACTGCAACGCGATTGTCACCGGTTTGGACAACTTCTGCCCCAACTGCGGGCGCTCCCTGCAGGGAAAACCCTGCACATACACTCTGGTGATCGCCTACGAGGTTCAAATTTCTTCCCAAGTGGCGGAGGAAATCGTCTCGCTGATGAACTTTCATCTGCTTCCCGAAAACTCCCTCATCTATAATGTGCAAACCCGTGAAGAGGTAACTCAGCTGCTGGATGGAAATTCCTATCTGGCCTTGGCGCGGGGGCTCTCCAAAGAACAGGTAGAGCGTATCATCGACAAACTGTCCTGGCCGACCAGGAATGCGTTCCGCTTCTACCGGGACTGGGATGCCAGCCATCCGGAAGAGCTGAAGGACAAAGAGCCAATCCCCATATCGCAGCTGCAAAAGAAGCATGAGCCCCTATCTTTTGGTGGGATGGTACTGGCTGTCATCGTCGGCGTTATCGCAGCCATCTTCATTCTGGCTCTGTTGTAAATGAAACGAAGGATCTTTGACACTCTGGTGTGTCTGGCCGCTTTCGCCTTTTATCTGCTCAACCGAGGGCTCCTCTCCCCCACCCTGGACGGGCCCACAGCATGGTTTCTGACCTGTTATGCCAATGATATTTTTGCCGGAGCAGCCATCGTGGCTTGGCTGGATCTCCTGCTGAATCTGGGACGTCTGGGACAGGTCCGTTCCTGGAAACAGACAGTCCCCTTTCTCCTGTTCTGCGGCCTTGTCTGGGAGGTGTGCGCCCCTTTGTTGAAGCCCGACGCCGTCTTTGACCCCTGGGACTTTGCCGCTTATCAGGCGGGCGGCTTTCTTTGGCTGATTGCAAGCCGCCTGTCTGCCCACTCCACGAAACCTTAAAGCGCCGCCGCGAACCATTCGCGGCGGCGCTTCTTATTGCACAGCCCGGTCAAACCGGCGGTAATGCTCCCGGGTCACATCAATAAAGGTGCGGGCAGCGGGCGAAATAAAACCGTTCTTCTTATATACCACTGCCAAAGAGCAAGTCAGCGCAGGCTCTCCCACAGTAAAGCAGGCCAGATGATCCAGATAGGGGGTTCGGGACAGGCCGCTCTCCTGCAGGAAGGCAAACCCCATTTTTTCTGCAGCCAAATTAATGGCGGTGGTGTTGTTGGTGGTCACCAGAATATTTTGCGGCTCAACACTGTGTACGGCAAATACATTGTGCAGCAGCTTGCTCAGCCGCCAGTCGGAGGGCAGCATAATGAGCCGCTCCCGCTCCAGCAGCCGAAGGTCCGGGAAGGGCTTTGGCGCCTCATAACTGCTCTCAAGCCCCTTCAGCAGGGGATGGTCCTGGTGTCCAACCAGAAATACATGCTCCCGCATAACGGTCTCATAGCTGAGCTCAACCAGATTGTCTGGAATCTGCATCAGGCAAAAGTCCACCACACCGCCCACAGCCAGCTCCTCCAGCTCCGGTACCGGGGCCTCGTGGAGAATGACCTGCACATCCGGATAGTGTTCTTCAAAAATGGGCAGCACTTCAGGCAGCAGCACCGATCCGCGCCAGGGGGACACCCCCAGGTGGAGTACCGGACGTTTCTTATTGCGCAGATCCCGCAAATCACTGACCAGCTGCCGGCCCAGGTAGTCCTGCCGCTCCAGATAGGCGTAGAAGAGTTCCCCTGCCTCAGTCAGCTTCAGGGGGGTGTGGGAACGATCCAGCAGCACAACTCCCAGGCTGTTTTCCAGCTTTGCCAGATACTGGCTCAAATAGGGCTGAGACAGATACAGCCGCTCCGCCGCGTGGGAGATGCTCCGTTCCTTGACAATGGCAATAAAGTATTCCGGGTTCTTGATAAACATAGGACACCTCTTCCTTCGTCAAGCCACCGGGACATGCAGGGCTTGATATAGGTGTTTTATTATACCATAAAGAAAGCGGGCGCCGCAAGTACGGCGCCCGCTGAGGCAGCGGTATATTTTACAGCATGGACTTGATGCGCTCCACAGCCTGGCGAGTGGCCTCCGTCTCGCCGAAGGCGGTCAGGCGGATATATCCCTCACCGCTGGGACCGAAGCCTGCACCGGGCGTGGTGGCCACGTTGGCCTTATCCAGCACCAGGTCAAAGAAGTCCCAGGAGCCCATACCGTTGGGCGTTTTCAGCCAGATATAGGGGGCATCCACTCCGCCGAAGCACTCCAGCCCTGCAGCGCTCAGGCCTTCCCGAATGATCTTGGCATTGTTCTGATAATAGGCAATGTTATCCATGATCTGCTTGTGGCCTTCGGGAGTGTAGATGGCCGCAGCTCCCCGCTGGACCACATAGGGCACTCCGTTAAACTTGGTGGACTGGCGGCGGTTCCACATAGTGTTCAGCTTCACACCGCCCCGCTCCAGATCCTTAGGCACCACGGTGTAGGCGCAGCGGTTTCCGGTAAAGCCGGCAGTCTTGGAGAAGGAGCGGAACTCGATGGCACAGGTCCGGGCCCCTTCAATCTCAAAGATGCTGTGGGGGACATCCTCCTGGGTGATAAAGACCTCGTAGGCAGAATCATAGAGAATGACAGAGCCGTTCTGGTTGGCATAGTCCACCCACGCCTTCAGCTGTTCCCGGTTGGCCACAGCGCCGGTGGGGTTATTGGGAAAGCAGAGATAGATAATGTCTGCCTTCTCCTTTGGGGGCTCAGGGGAGAAGCCGTTCGCCTCTACACAGGGCATATAAATCAGTTTATTCCACTTGCCCAGCTCCTCCTGGTACTCCCCGGCCCGTCCGGCCATAGCATTGGTGTCCACATAAACAGGATACACAGGGTCACACACGGCCACTACATTGTCCACCCCGAAGATATCGCCGATATTGCCGCAGTCGCTCTTGGCGCCATCGGAGACAAAGATCTCGTCGGCCTGAATGTCTACTCCGCGGGCGGCGTAGTCATACTGAGCAATGGCCTCCCGCAGGAAGGGATAGCCCTGCTCAGGACCATAGCCATGGAACCCCTCGGCGGTGCCCATCTCATCCACAGCCTTGTGCATAGCCTCGATGACGGCGGGAACCAGGGGGCGGGTCACATCGCCGATGGACAGCTTGGTAATTGTCGCCTGGGGATGGGCGGCAGTATAGGCGGCAATGCGCCGGGCTACCTCGGAAAACAGATAGCTGCCGGGCAGCTTTAAGTAGTTCTCATTTATTTTCACCATGGGCAAACAGCTCCTTTGCCATAAAAGACTTCGGACTTTATTATCTATGATGAGACCTGGATTGTCAAGAGGCGGCCCTCTCACCCCATCAAATTCCCGGTATACGAATCCAAACCTGGGACATACTATCTGCAAATCCTGTAAAAGGAGTGGAGCAATTATGATCGAAGAGGATACCGTAAAGCTGCTGCGGGAATGCGACGCCGGAGTAAAGATGGGGGTTGCTTCCATTGACGACACCCTGGGATATGTGCACAGCCCCGAGCTGAAGCGCTGCCTGACCCAATGCAAAAAGGAGCACGAAACTCTGAAAGGGGAAATTCAGGGTCTGCTGCACCGATACCACGACGAAGGAAAAAATCCCAACCCCATTGCCAAAGGCATGTCCTGGATGAAAACCAATGTCAAGCTGGGGATGGACGCCTCAGACCAGACGGTGGCCGAACTGATGACCGACGGATGCAACATGGGAGTCAAATCCCTAAACCAATACCTGAACGAGTATAAAGCCGCCGATGAGACTTCCAAAGATATTGCCAAACGTCTCATTCACCTGGAGGAACGGTTGGCAGTGGATGTGCGGGGATACCTCTGATCCGCCTTATTTCCCGGCTATCAAATTTCAAGCCCCGTCCGCATGCGGACGGGGCCTTTTTACGCCCGGGATGTCCTGCCGCCGTGGGCAATGAGAAACCCCACGCTGCCCGATACAAAGTCCCGTAGCTGGGACAGGGCCGCCATAGCCTCAGGCGAGCTTTGTCCGCAGTTGCGGGCCATAATCAGAAGCCCCAGGGAAACTAGACCGATCATCCCCACAATCACAATCTTTGCGCTCAGACCGCTCGCCTCAGGCTCTGCTTCCTCTTCCGCAGGCGGCAGCGGGAGCTGCTCTGAAACCGCAGGTGCTTCCGACTCCTCCATCCGGGCGGAAAGCTCCTCCTCCGGAACCGCAAAGCCGATTTTCGTACGGGATACGGCAGCCGAGCTCTCCCCCCTCTCCTGAACACCGGCGCTGATGAAATATCCGAAGACCGCAGCTGCTGTAGTGCGTATGACCACGTCCAGCTCTGTGGAGGTTCCCTGGCCCAGCTCATTGACAAAGAGGTTGTGACCGGACTGAACCAGCAACACAATCATAAAAGCCAGAAGCAGCTTGTCGACCAGCGGAATACGCCCCCACAGACGGCGTCGCACACTCCTTTTTCGCATAGGCTTCCCTCCTTCTCCCCATGCTATGCCGCCTGGGCCCAGAAGGGAATCGCTCCTCTCCCCCGCTTTCCTCAACACCCCGTCTTCCCATTGGAACAAAATGTGATACAATGGAAGAGAACCTTTTGAAAAAAATTTTTTGTCTGGTGAATGGTTTTCCTTCCCCCAGTCGTATTCCTGGTGAAGCACGAACTGATCGTTCAAGAATTGGAGGAATCAACTATGAAAAAAGTATTGTTTGGAGCCCTTACTCTGGCCCTTGCGCTCGCCGCTGCCACCGCCAGTGCCTTTGCCGCCGGCCATGGCAACGGCCAGGGAGCCGGAACCGGGATTTGCAGCGGCACAGGGATCTGCATCGGCATCCACTGCCGCTATACAGACAGCGACGGCAACGGGGTATGCGATTTCTGCGGCACCAACTGCCCCTACACCGACGCTGACGGCAACGGAGTGTGCGACTTTATGGGGACCAACTGCCTTGGCGGACAGGGATACCGCTTTACCGATGCAGATGGAGACGGGGTATGTGATCATCAAACCTGCGACAGCCGCCCCATGGACGGCACCGGCCGGGGCCATCACGGCGGAAGACACAGATAAGGAGCGAATTTGGGGAGATGCGCAGCGAAGAAGAGGCACGCAGAGCCATTGAGCAATATTCCGACCTGGTACGCCGGCTCTGTATGATCCATCTGAAAAACCATTCTGATACCGAGGACATATTTCAAACCGTCTTTTTGAAGTATGTCCTCAGCAGCGCATCCTTTGAAAGTCCCGAGCATGAGAAAGCCTGGTTTATACGGGTAACCATCAACGCCTGCAAAGACCTGCTGAAAAGCTTTTTTCGCAAACATACCGTTTCCCTGGATGAGGTGTTGGATCAGCCTGCCCCACTGGAGGACCGGCACCGGGAGGTACTGGAGGCGGTACTCTCTCTGCCGCCCACCTATAAGGACGTGGTCTACCTCCACTATTATGAGGGATATACCGCCCCGGAGATCGGGCACATCCTGGGCAAAAACGTAAATACGATCTATACCCTGCTTAATCGGGCCCGCCATATGCTGAAGGAAACACTGGGAGGTGACACAGGTGAATGATACGCTGAAAGAGGCCTTCGGCCAGATTCGAGCAGAGCAGGCTCTGAAGGAAACTACCCTCTCCTATCTCCAGCAGAAAACCCAAGGGTACCGGCACGCCCCAGCAGCCTCCTATTATCGTCCCCTGCTCTCCCTGGCCGCCTGCCTGATACTGGTTGTCTGCCTGTGCCTGTGGCGTGCTTGGTTCACCCTCGTCTCGGTCATCAGCATTGCCATTAACCCCTCCCTGGAACTGGACCTCAACCGATTTGACCGTGTCATCTCGGTAGAAGGCTATAATGAGGATGGCCAGGCCTTGGCCAACTCTCTGTCGATACAATATCTCAACTATCAGGACGCCCTGGAAGCAATTTTGAACAGCGAAACGGTGGCAGACTGCCTGGCCAGGCAGGAGCTGTTGTCCATCGCCGTGGTAGACGACGACGCCCAGCGCCAGCAAGCTCTCCTGGCCGGAGTACAGTCCTGTGCCGCCGGACACGGCCAGTCCCACTGCTATGCCGCAGACACCACAGCCCTGGAAGACGCCCACCATGCCGGATTGTCCTATGGAAAGTATCAGGCCTATCTGGAGCTGTTGGCTCTGGATCCGGATATCACCCCCCAGCAGGTTCAAACAATGACCATACGGGAAATCCGTCAGCTCATTGACGACCTCACCGATTCCAACCCCAATCCCCAGGAAGAAAGCTCCGGTACCTCCGGGCAGGGTGTCGGGCCGTCCGGCCAGGAAAATGGCCAGGGCGAAGGCCATCACTACGGACAAGAGGGCGGCCATCATTACGGCCGTTCATAAACCATTCCCTCTGAGGACATTGCTCATAGGGAATTTTTATGGCATATGTCAAAAACAATTCTTGACATATGCCATAAAAGTGCTATGCTGATGGTAAACCATCCAAGGAGGTGTCTTCCATGGCCAGACCGCGCAAATGCCGTCGGGTCTGTCACTTCCCCCTGTCCCAGGGCTTTATCCCCATCGACGCAGACAAGCCGGGCCCGGAAATTGTCCTGACGGTGGACGAATATGAGGCCCTTCGTCTCATCGACCGGGAGGGACTCTCCCAGGAGGAATGCGGCCTTCGTATGGCCGTGGCCCGCACCACCGTACAGCAGATTTATGCCCAGGCCCGTAAAAAGCTGGCAGACATGCTGGTGGAGGGCAGGCCTTTGCGCATTGCCGGCGGAGATGTTCTGCTGTGTGATGGCGGCCCCGGTTTGAGACAGTGCAGCGGCTGCTTTCGAGACGCATTTCGGACCATAACAGCAAAAGGAGATCATACTATGAGAATCGCAGTTACCTATGAAAACGGAAGCATTTTTCAGCACTTCGGCCACACCGAGCAGTTCAAGCTCTATGACGTGCAAGAGGGAAAGATCGTCTCCTCTCAGGTAGTGGACACCAACGTCAGCGGCCACGGCGCCCTGGCCGGCGTTCTGAACGCACTGGGAGTGGACGCGCTGATTTGCGGCGGCATCGGCGGCGGTGCACGGACCGCTCTGGAAGCGGCGGGAATCAAACTCTATGGCGGTGTGTCCGGTCAGGCGGACGATGCGGTGCAGGCCCTTCTCTCCGGCCAACTGGAGTTTAACCCCGATGTGATGTGCAGTCACCATGAGCAACACCATTCGGGAGAACACCACTGCGGCGAGCATGGCTGCGGTGAGCACCACTGTGAACACTGAATCCATAAAAAGACGGCGGGACGATATACATCGTCCCGCCGCTTCTGTTTACCGTTCCATTCCACAGGGATAGCTGGAGGCACAGGCCAGGCGCTCCCGGGTCACCATCTCATAGAACCGATAGCCCCCGGACAAGTTATAACAGTCAAATCCGTGCTGGGCCAGCACACGGCAGGCCACATAGCTGCGCAGCCCGGTTTGACACATAACATAAACCGGCTTGGACGCTTCCAGCTCTCCCAGCCGCTCCCGCAGCTCATCCACCGGAAGATTGCGGAAGCCGTCCACATGGCCCCGGCGGTATTCTCCTGCCGTCCTGGTGTCCAGAAGGGTGACGCTCCCATCCCGGGGAAGGTCATCCACCTGCTGCCAGTGGAACTGCTTGAGCTTTCCAGCAGAGATATTTTCCACCATAAACCCAGCCATATTCACAGGGTCCTTCGCGGAGGAATAGGGCGGCGCATAGGCCAAATCCAGCTCTGCCAGCTCGGTGGCCTTCATTCCGCTGCGAATGGCGGTGGCCAGCACATCGATGCGCTTGTCTACCCCGCCGCGCCCCACAATTTGAGCCCCAAGCAGACACAGGGTATTCTTGTCCCACAGCACCTTCATCGTCATGGTCTGAGACCCTGGGTAGTAGGAGGCGTGATGCTCCGGCGAAAGAATCACTTTGTCGTAGTCAAGTCCGGCAGCCTGGGCGCTTCTCTCGTTGATTCCGGTGGAGGCGGCGGTCAGCTCGAAGAGCTTGATGACCGACGAGCCCTGAGCGCCGGAATAGCGGCTGTCCCCGCCGCAGATGTTGTCAGCGGCGATGCGCCCCTGACGGTTGGCGGGACCGGCCAAAGCGACCACTGCCCGCTCTTTTGTTACAAAGTGTTCCACCTCCACTGCATCGCCCACAGCGTAGATGTCCGGCAAGGAGGTCTCCATCCGGTCGTTGACCCGGATGGCCCCCTTCTGTCCCAGCTCAAGCCCCGCTTCTCGGGCAAGGCCAGTGTCCGGAGTCACCCCGATGGCCAAAAGTACCATATCCGAGCGCAGGGGCTCCTCCCCTTCCAGCAGCGTGACCACCTGCTCCCCGCTGGATTCAAAGCCCGCCACAGCACTGCCCAGCTTCAGGCGCACCCCATGGCTGCGCAGCAGCGTATGGATCTGGGCGGCCATGTCATAGTCCAGCGGAGGCAGCACCTGGTCGGCCCGCTGAACAATGGTAACCTCCACACCCAGCTCCCGCAGATTCTCCGCCATCTCCAGTCCAATAAAGCCGCCCCCGGCCAGCACGGCGGAGCGGGGACGCTGCCGCTCTACAAATTGCCGGATACGCAGGGTATCCTCCACCGTGCGCAAGGTGAAAATCCGTTCATGTTCTGCCCCTGCCAGCCGCGGCTGCGTGGGCCTGGCTCCAGGGGACAGCAGGAGTTTATCATATTGCTCCTCAAATTGCTCCCCCGTTTCCAGGTTTTTTACCGATACCGTTTTGTTCTCCGGATGGATGGCGGTTACCTCATGGCGCACCCGCACATTAATTCGGAACCGGGCAAAAAAACTCTCGGGGGTCTGGAGGGTCAGCTCCCGCTGGTCCGTAATAACTCCGCCGATGTAATAAGGCAGACCGCAGTTGGCGTAAGACACAAAGCCTGAGCGTTCAAAGATCACAATTTCCGCCTGTTCATCCAGCCGGCGAATCCGTGCGGCTGCGGTGGCTCCGCCCGCTACGCCTCCAACAATTACTACTTTCATACCCTTACCTCACAATCTCTCCATGATAGTCTATGATACCGCCAATATTGGTCACATTGGTATACCCCATATTTTTTAACATAAATGCCGCCTGGCCGCTGCGGGCGCCGCTGCGGCAATAGACAAACAGCGGAACCTGCTTGTCCGGCCACAGACTGGGCGCTTTCTGGATTTCCTGTACATCCAGATTCCGACTGTCCGGGATGTGCCCCTGGAGATACTCCTCCTGGGTCCGCACGTCCAGCAGGATTCCTCCGCTCTGGGCCCGGTACTCCTCCACTCCCCGGTCAATATCCGCCCGCTTAAAAAAATCAAAAATTCCCATATCGATTCTCCTGTTCCAGTATGTATCTTTTGTTGATCTTATTGTATCCAGCGTCGTCCTCTAAAACCGTGACAAAGTCACCAATAAAATGCCCTGCGGCGCAGCTCAGTGCCGCGCCGCAGGGCGTTTTAACAAGCCATTTTGCAATTACAAAATAATACAGATCAGACCGCCGGAGCCCTCATTGATGATGCGCTGAAGCGTCTCTCGCAGTTTCACCCGGGCATCCTCTGGCATACGCTTGATCTTGGCATTCAGGTCTTCGTTGACCAGTTCATGGAGCGATTTCCCAAAAATATTGGCCTCCCAGATTTTGCTGGAGTCTCCCTCATACTCCTGAAGCAGATAATGAATCATGTCCTCGCTCTGCTTTTCTCCGCCTACAATGGGAGAAACCTCCGTCTCAATATCTGCCCGAATCATGTGTATTGTCTGGTACAAACAGAAGCATTGCCCCGGATACGTTGGATGGTATAGCACTGCGGCTCGGGAACTGCCTTCAAATAAACCGTGGTCCGGATCACCTTCGTCTCCCCCGTTCCGCTTACCACGATATGATCCAGCAGGGCATCCATCACCCCGTCTGAAAATCCATTTTCAAAGCTCAGCTCCCGGGTGATGACCGGGCGCAGCGCCTGGACGGACTTCAGCAGTTCCTTGGTTTTCAAATGTTCCCGCTCCAGGTTCCGGAGCTTCTGCTGGAGTATTTCCAATTCCTCATTGAAACGGCGATTGCGCATAGAAAACTCCTCATTGGAAATCCTGCCATCAATGCTCAGGTCCAAAAGCTTGTCCTTTCTTCGCATCACCTCGTCTATGTTTGACTGAACGTTTGCCGCATCGGCCGCGGCCTGTCCCTCGTCCTCCATGGAGCCATAGAGTTCAAGCAGCTCCTGGATAATTTCCGATTTGGGAATGGAGCGCTCTTCCAGGACCTTCCGCATAATCTCATCCAACTCACTGGTATAGATCGTTGGTGAAGGGCAGCCACGCTTCCCCTTTTGTGTATACTCCCGGCACTGCCACACCTCCTTGTCTCCGGTTTTATAGCGGTAGACCGAGCGGTAATAGGGTTCCTGGTGAATTCCACAAAGGATTTTTCCGCTGTATGTATATTTATTCTGATAGCTGCTCTTATCCTGTGCACTCTGCTTGGCCGAGCGCCTGGTCAAAATGGCATTAGCCTTCTCCCACAACGCTTCCGACACAATGGGCGGCACCGCTTCTTCATCCTTGTACATGACCCACTGGTCCGGTGCAAAGGTTTTGATGGTACTTAATTTATAGTCGATCTTGCTGCTCTTCCTGCCGCAGTAAAATCCCTTGTATTTGGGATTGCTTAAAATTCCCCGGATGGTGCTGAACGAAAAGGCGTTCCCTCTGCTGTTTTCATAGCCGTGATCGGCCAGATAGTTGGAAATGGTTCGGATTCCCATTCTCTGGTTTGCGTACAGCTCAAAGATCAGGCGTACCACCTGTGCCTCCTCCTCGTCAATAACCAGGCGGCCGCTGCACTTC
>CALWYG010000040.1 GCA_944385695.1 uncultured Oscillospiraceae bacterium
ATCATCTTCTTCTGGGTGGCCCGGATGATCTTCTCCGCCTGCGAGCAGACCAAGAAGCCCCCCTTCCACACCGTGTTCATCCACGGCCTGGTCCGGGACGACAAGGGCCGGAAGATGTCCAAGAGCCTGGGCAACGGCATCGACCCCCTGGAGATCGCCGAGAAGTACGGCGCCGACGCCCTGCGCTTCAACCTGATCACCGGCAACAGCCCCGGCAACGACATGCGATTCTACACCGAGCGGTGCGAGGCCATGCGCAACTTTGCCAACAAGATCTGGAACGCCAGCCGCTTCCTGAAGATGAACCTGACCATCGACAAGTGTGAGCTGCCCCAGAAGCTGGAGCTGGAGGACAAGTGGATCCTCTCCAAGCTCAACCGGGTCATTCCCGAGATCACTGAGAATATGGACCGTTATGAGCTGGGTGTGGCCGCCCAGAAGATCTATGACTTCATTTGGGACGACTACTGCGACTGGTATATCGAGCTCACCAAGACCCGCCTTCAGGGCGACGACGAGGACAGCAAGGTTCGTGCCCAGCAGGTGCTGTGCTATGTGCTTACCAACATGCTCAAGCTTCTGCACCCCTTCATGCCCTTCATCACTGAGGAGATCTGGCAGGCTCTGCCCCACGAGGACGGGGTGAAGGAGGGAAGCTTCCTCATGCTCCAGTCCTGGCCCGTGGCCAGCGAGGAGATGAACTTCCCCCAGGAGGAGAAGGCTATGGAGCTCATCATGGACGCCATCCGCGCGGTGCGTACCCGCCGCTCTGAGATGAACGTGCCCCCCTCCAAGAAGGCCCAGCTCACCCTGGCCACCGACGAGGGCGAGGTGTTCCGCCTGGGCGAGGCCTTCCTCAAGAAGCTGGCCTACGCCAGCGAGGTCAGCATTGTCCCCGCCTCTGAGGCCCCTGCCGCCGCCGGACAGGTCACCGTGGTTACCCACGCCGCCCAGATCTTCATTCCTCTGGCCGAGCTGGTGGACCTGGAGAAGGAGAAGGCCCGGATGGAGAAGGAACTGAAGAAGAACACCGATGAGCTTCAGAAGCTCAACACCAAACTCAATAACCCCGGCTTTGTGAACGAGGCCCCCGCCCACGTGGTGGAGGCTGAGCGGGAGCGGGCGGTCAAGCTCACCGAGCTTGTGGCCAAGCTCCAGGAACAGCTGAGCGGGATGCAATAAGCAGGGAAAGGCCCGGCGGCGCAGATTGCCGCCGGGCCCCTGTTTTCCTTGACAGACCGGCCGGATGTAGGGTTTAATAGGGACAGAAGACAGCATAAGAAGGGAGCGATACCCATGACCCAGATCACGTTGGGAAGCACCGGAATTCAAATCGAAAAAAATGGCTTTGGCTGCCTGCCCATCCAGCGCATCTCCCGGGATGAGGCCGCCTATCTGCTGCACAAGGCCATGGACGGGGGCATCAATTTCTTTGATACCGCCCGGGCCTATACCGACAGCGAAGAGAAAATGGGCTATGCCTTCCAGGGCCGCCGGGATAAGGTAATCATTGCCTCCAAAAGCGGAGCGCTCACCGGAGAAGAGATGAAAAAGGACCTGGAGGAGAGCTTGCGGAATTTGGGCGCCGACTACATCGACATCTACCAGTTCCACAATCCACCCTTCTGCCCCAAGCCCGGGGGAGAAGATGGACTTTATGACGCCGCCCTGGAGGCCAAGGCCCAGGGGAAGATCCGCCACATTTCCATCACCAATCACCGCCTGCCCGTGGCCCACGAGGCCATCGACTCTGGGCTGTACGCCACCTTGCAGTTTCCCTACAGTTACCTGTCCGGGGAGAAGGACCGGGAGCTGGTGGACAAGTGCCGGGAGAAGGGCATGGGCTTTATCGCCATGAAGGGCATGGCGGGGGGCCTGCTCCAGAACGGAACGGTGGCCGCCGCCTGGATGGCCCGGCAGGAGGGCGTGGTGCCCATCTGGGGCGTGCAGCATGAGTGGGAGCTGGACCAGTTTTTGGCCTGCGTAAAAGAGATGCCCGCCTGGAGTGAGGAATATCAAGCCATGGTGGATCACGACCGCGCGGAGCTCACCGGCAACTTCTGCCGCTCCTGCGGATACTGCATGCCCTGTCCTGTGGGCATTCAGATCAACCAGTGCGCCCGCATGAACCTGATGCTCCGGCGCATGCCCCAGGCGGACTATCTCACCCAGTATTGGCAGGATGAGATGAAGAAGATCGAGCTGTGCCTGCACTGCAACCAGTGCAGCAAAAAGTGCCCCTACGGCCTGGATACCCCCCGGCTGCTTCAGGAAAACTATCAGCAGTACTGGACTTATTTTGAAAAATAATATGATGTTTCTGCCCAAAAAGGCAAATTTGAACCCAATGAAAAGAGGCCCATCATGAGCTTTGACCGCGATTTATTTCTGCCCGTAACCAAAGAGGACATGGAGCGCCGGGGCTGGGATTTTTTTGACTTCCTGCTCATCACCGGCGATGCCTATGTGGACCACCCCTCCTTCGGCCCCACCATCATCGGCCGGGTGCTGGAGGCCCAGGGCTACCGGGTGGCCATTCTGGCCCAGCCCGACTGGCACAGCGCCCAAGCCTTTCAAGTCCTGGGCCGTCCAAGGCTTGGCGTGATGATCTCCGCGGGGAACATCGACTCCATGGTGGCCCACTACACTGCCGCCCGGAAGCGCCGCCATGACGACGCCTATTCCCCCGGCCGGAAGGCGGGGCTGCGCCCCGACCACGCCACTGTGGTCTACTCCAACCGGGTGCGGGAGGCCTTTGGGGATATCCCCATCATCATCGGCGGACTGGAGGCCTCTTTGCGCCGCTTTGCCCATTATGACTACTGGGAGGACAAGGTGCGCCGGAGCATCCTCTTTGACGCCCAGGCGGACATCCTCACCTACGGCATGGGGGAGAAGGCCTCCATGGAGATTGCCGCGCGCCTGGCCAGCGGCACCCCGGTGGGAGAGATCACCGATGTGCGGGGCACCTGTGTGGCGGCCAAATATCCCGATATATGCGCCTACCCCAAGGTGGAGGTCCCTTCCTTTGAGGAGGTCTCCCAGAGTAAGGAGGCCTATGCCCGGGCTAACATGGTGGAGTATTTGGAGCACGATGCCGTGTCGGGCAAGGCCATTTTGCAAAAGCACGGCCGGGAGTTTTTGATCGTCAATCCCCCCGCCTATCCCCTCACCACCCAGGAGATGGACCGGGTGGCAGAGCTGCCCTATGTGCGGGAGCCCCACCCCATGTACGACGACATGGGGGGCGTGCCCGCCATTGAAGAGGTGCGCTTCTCCGTCACCCACAACCGGGGGTGCTTCGGCGCCTGCAACTTCTGCTCCCTGGCCTTCCATCAGGGGCGCACCATCTCCTGCCGCAGCCACGAGAGCGTCATCCGGGAGGTGAAGGCACTCACCCAGCACCCGGGCTTCAAGGGCTACATCCACGACGTGGGCGGTCCCTCGGCCACCTTCCGCCGCCCCTCCTGCCAAAAGCAGCTGAAGGCGGGCATGTGCCGCAACCGCGCCTGTCTGGCCCCCGAGCCCTGCCCCAACCTGGACGCGGACCACACCGACTACCTCATGCTCCTGCGGAAGCTGCGGGAGATTCCCGGCATTAAGAAGATTTTCATCCGTTCCGGCATCCGCTTTGACTACATGATGAAGGACAAGAGCGGCGAGTTCTTCGCCGACCTGGTGAAGCACCACGTCTCCGGCCAGCTGAAGGTGGCCCCGGAGCACTGCGTCAACTCGGTGCTGGACTACATGGGCAAGCCCCATATCGAGGTGTACGAGAAGTTCAAGCGGAAGTATGGGTCCCTGAACCAGAAGTACGGCAAGGAGCAGTATCTGGTGCCCTACCTCATGTCCTCCCACCCGGGCTGCACCCTGGACGACGCCATCCGCCTGGCGGAGTGGCTCAACAAGTCCGGCCGCCAGCCCGAGCAGGTGCAGGACTTCTACCCCACGCCGGGCACCCTGTCCACCTGCATGTACTACACCGGCATCGACCCCCGCACCATGCAGCCGGTGTACGTCCCCAAGGATCCCCACGAGAAGGCCATGCAGCGGGCCCTGATGCAGTGGAAGCGGCCGGAGAAGCGCCCCCTGGTGCGGGAGGCCCT
>CALWYG010000041.1 GCA_944385695.1 uncultured Oscillospiraceae bacterium
GTCGTTTTCGTCAAAATAGTCGGTGACGCCCGCAATGTTAGGCTGGCCCATGAATTTGGCCAGGGTCCGGGCCTCCTCCTGGAACCGCTCGGCTCCGTAGGTGAAGGCCTCGGTTTTGCTGTCGGCCAGGACGGAGACGGTGGTGCCGTCCACACGGGTGGCCAGCTCTCCGGGCATAAACTCCTTTACCGCCACCTTGGCCTGGAGCTTCGTATCCCAGGCCAGGTAGGTGATGCCGAAGCCGCCCTGGCCCAGCACCCGGCCCACGATGTATCTTTGATTCAGTACTGTCCCCGCCCGTAGGGCCACGGGGAATTTTTTGATGTTTTCCTCCAGGTCAAAGCCGCAGTAGGGGCAGGGGCCCTCCCCCTCCGACCGCTCCTGGAAGCAGTTATAGCAGAGCGTTCCCTTCATCGTATCCATCTTATGACCTCCTTTCTCAGCCTTTTATCACATTGGGCACATGGTCCACCGGGGTCCAGTCCTCAACCCGCTGTGCGGGGGATATTGATACAGTTTCCAATTCAGACAAGCCACGCAGGGCCTGGATATTCAGCGGACCGGGCGGGTTCCCTCCTACCGGGAGTACCAGGGTGCGCAGCTTGGACAGCCCGGCCAAGGGGGAGAGATCGGTCAGAGTGGCGTCTGTCATATTGACCTCCAGTTCTTCCAGGTTTTCCATGTGCTCTACACCGGTGAGGCTCTCCAGGCCGGAGACGCTGATGACCAGGCGTCGCATATGGGTCAATTCAGACAGGGCGGACAGGTCATGGGCGGTACAGAGGGTCTTACTGGTGGTGCGGCGCAGCAGCAAAGTCTCCACTTGGGTCAGGTTGGAAAATACGCTTAGGTCATCGGCCCGAAATTCTCCAAGTAATTCCATATTTTTTAGATTGACCAGCCCGGCCAGGGGAGCCAGGTCCACACTGCGCACAGAGATATAGAGGGTCTCCAGCTGTGTCATGTGGGTGAGGAAATCCAGACTGTCAATGCTGTTGGAGTTGCTGTACCGGGTGCCCATCATGGTCAGTTCCCGCAGCTGGGTCAGTCCGGACAGAGGAGAGAAGTCGGTGTAATTGGGGGTAGAGGGAATATAAAGCTGTTCCAGCTGCGTCATACCCGCCAGTGGAGACAGATCCAGAATTTTGCTGGAGGTAAGACTTCCGTTGTCCAGATGGAGAATTTTCATGTTGGTTAGGCCGGCCAGAGGAGACAGATCGGAAATCTCCGGATTAGCCAGCTTCAGATCTTCCAGATTGGCCAGCCCTGCCAGAGGGGAGAGATCAACGGCGCCAGTCCCCATGAGATTGAGCTCTTTGAGCTGGGTCAGCCCGGCCAGGGGAGCGAGATCGGTAACTGCTTCATTATCCCGCAGAGACAGACTTTGCAGGTTGGTAAAATCCTTTAGATTAAGAAGGTCTTCGTTAGTGAGATTTTTCCCCTGTAAATCCAGATTGGACACATTTGCCTGGTAGGACTCTCCGGCAAGGGTGACCGTGGGTACCAAGGCCTGGACGATGGGATTTCCGCTGCTAGTTTCTCCGCTGGAGTCACCCCCCAGAGCCATGCCCACACCCACAGCGCCGATTACCACCACGGCGGCTACTCCGGCGATCAGGGCGGGCTTCCATTTCTTCTTTTCCTCTACGGAAACAGATGGGCTGGCCTGTCCCGGCACCTCCACCACCCGCTGGCGCTCGATGGCCTCCAGGAATTCAGCCGCCGACTGGAAGCGGTCTTCCGGCTGGACGGCCAGACCCTTTAGAATGGCCTTGTCCAAATACTCGGGAATCTCGATCCCCAGGGCAGAGATGGGCTGGAGCTCATCCTGGTCCAGGCGCTCCAGACTCTCCGGGGGCAGGTAGCCGGTGATGGCGGCGTAGAAGCAGGCGGCACAGGAGTACACATCGGTGTAGGGCCCCTGGCGGCTTCGCCGGATGTACTGCTCCTTGGGGGCGTAGCCCACTTTTAGGATTACATCCAGGCTCTTGGATTTATCGCCGATGGAGTACCGGGCGGAGCCAAAGTCCAGAAGCTTCACCACGCCGTCTTTGGTGATGTAGATGTTGTCCGGGGTCACATCCCGGTGGATGAACCCCTCGGCGTGGACGGCGGTGAGGGCCTGGAGAACGGGGATCATCACGTTGAGGGTCTCCTCCACGCTCACCTTGCCCCCGTGATTGGCAATGTAGGTTTTGAAGGAGATGCCTTCAATGTAGTCCATGACGAAGTAGGAGGTGTCGTTTTCGTCAAAATAGTCGGTGACGCCCGCAATGTTAGGCTGGCCCATGAATTTGGCCAGGGTCCGGGCCTCCTCCTGAAACCGCTCAGCCCCGTAAGAAAACTCCTCGGATTTGCTTTTCATGGCCACGGACACGGTGGTGCCAATGCGGGTGGCGATATCGTTGGGCATGAACTCCTTCACCGCCACCTTGGCCTGAAGTTTCTGGTCCCAGGCCAGGTAGGTGATGCCGAAGCCACCCTGGCCCAGCACCCGGCCAATGATATACCGGCCATTCAGCTGTGTCCCAGCCCGCAGGGCGTTGGGGTAGTCCCGCACATTTTCCTCCAGATCAAAGCCGCAGTGAGGACAAGAGCCCACAGCCTCCGGTTTTTCCTGGAAGCAGTTATAGCAGAGCGTCTGCCGCATGGTTTCCATATTCATCCCTCCATCCTGGGCACACACAGAAGCAGGGACGACACCGTAATGCCGCCCCTGTTGTCCAATTCCTCTCTGTGCATACCACGACTGTCTGTCAATCTGCCGGGCGGCCTTGTCACAGCAAGGTCTTTTCGTTTTCCAAAAACAACTTGTCGTTGATTTCGCTCAGCTCAAACTTGTGCACGATTCCGTACATGATGATGGTATCCCGTTTGAACTTTGCATACATCTGGGCATAACCTGCTCGTTTCAACAAGGTTTGTGCCTCATCCAGATCCACCCCAAGCCCCACACAAAGGCAAAGAAGGCGGTCTCTGGAGGGCTTTCTGCGTCCGGAAAAGACCTGGTGGAGATAGACTTCACTGATGCTGGCCCGGCGGGCCAGTTCTGCCTTGGTGATGGATTTGCTTTGGTAAAGCTGGTCCAGCAGCTGAGCAATGTCCATATTCAAAAACTCGTCGGAGTGTTCTTTGAGATAAGCGTCCAGGGGACAGGGACTCATCAATTCGGTGTTCAGATTGCCCGTGGATGTTTCCTTCATGGGTACCGCCTCTTTACTTCCAAGTCAAAATCATTTATACTAAGTTTACCGTTTTTTGTATGCAGTTACAATATGCTTGCTGCATAGTATCCGAGATTTGGAGGGATCGTCATTTACGCTTGGCTGCTTCAAGTTTTGCAGGAAGAATATGAGACCGTCCGTCTGATGAAAGAAAGCCCCAGAGGCTCCATTCGACTCATTCGACATAAGGCCTCCGGACAGCTTTTTGTCCTGCGGCAGTTCACCGGAAACGGGGAGGTTTATCAAAAGCTGCTCCCTTACCGCAGCACTAACCTGCCCACCGTGTTTGAAGCGGTTCAGGAGGGGGAGAACTGCCTGGTCCTGGAAGAGTTTATTCCGGGCGATACATTGGGATTCCTGCTGCAGGGCGCGCTCTTTTCCCCTGCGGAGACCAAAAAGATTGTAACCCAGGTCTGCCGTGGCCTTTGGGTGCTGCACAGTCTCGGCGCAGTTCACCGGGATATCAAGCCGGAAAACATCATACTGCGGGGAAACGATGCGGTCTTGATTGATTTTGATGCCGCCCGCATCCACAAGCCGGAGGCGGAGGGGGACACCCAGATTCTGGGGACCGCCGGATTTGCTGCCCCGGAGCAGTATGGTCTGTCCCAGTCGGATGTGCGCACCGATATCTATTCTCTTGGGATTCTCATAAATGTGATGCTCACCGGTCAGCATCCCTCCCAAAAGCTTGCCCAGGGGCGGCTGGGGCGTGTGGTGGAGCGGTGTACCAGAGTCAATCCCCGGCACCGCTATAAAAATGTACTTTGCCTGATGGAGGCGCTTTAAGGTGAATGACACATTAAACCAGATTTGCCCCCGCTGTAGGGCTCAGCTGCCTCCGCAGGCTGCGTTCTGTCCCCACTGCGCCCAGAGCATCGTGTCCGCCAAAGCCATCCGGGTCCCCTCTGTCCGCTGGAAGAAGATCCTGTACCTGGGCGTAGCAGCAGTAGCACTTGCCGCACTGATCCTGGGGATCGTTTTTTATTTTCTGCCCCGGACCTATGACGGTTTGGGACAGGTAATTTATACCGATCAGGACGGCACCTATCAGCTATTGCTGGCCTGTAGCAACGAACGGTTTACACCAGACGCGGAAATTACCCAGGAAGCGGAGGTAAACGGAGAATATCGGATGCCTTCCCGGCTGTTCATCAATCATGTGGACACCGGGGCAAATGCTGGCCAGATATTTCTTCAAAAGGTGGATTCCGTATCTGCCCAGTTTCTTCAGAGTCCGGACAGCCCCAGTCCTATGGTTTGCTCCCGGCCTGAATACCGGGACTTTTCTCCTGAGGCGGCTATGGTTTCCCTGCTGGATTACACCGGACGCAGCGGACCGGCGGAGCTGGTGTGGACCCTGAACATGAAAAACGGCGATACCATTAAGCTGCGGCAAAAAATTAAAATTGATCCCATTGAGACCTATGACTACCACTATGAGGACTACCCCATGGACACCGTGGAGCAGCTCCAGACCTTGGTAGACCAGATTACGAAAGAGGTACCCCTGCCTGCGGTAGTGAACCTCCATCTCCCTCCGGTCACCTACGAGGGCGGACTTACCATCGAAAACCGCCCCATCAACCTCCATGGTTCTCAGGAAGGAGACCGGCGCACCACCTTTACCGACACGGTCCGGGTGGCTGCTCAGAACGGGCCCATACTCTATTTCTACGACCTGGACTTTACAGGCCATGGAGAGGGGATAGGGGTATCCGCTTCCGCCCGCTTCTGGGCAGAAGGCTGCTCCTTCACCGGCTGGAAGACGGGGATGCTGGGGTATGGCTACGCCTGGGTCAATGTGATTGCCTGCCAGTTTGCCGACAACGAGGTGGGCTTCCATTTCAACAGCAATGGGGGCTATGTCAACCACACCATGTTCAACGACAACACGTTTATAGGAAACGGCACGGCGGTGCTGCTGGAGCAGGTCCCCACCGACGAGACCATGAACTTTCAGGGCTCCCGTTTCTCCCAGAACGGCACGGACATTGATAACCGCTGCGGCCAGCCGCTGGATATTTCCCAGGCGATCTTTGAGTAGATCAGGCCGCGAAACGGAGGAATCCTGATGAAGCACACCTGTCCAAATTGCGGCTCACCCCTTCCTGAGAGCGCCTCTTTTTGCCCCTACTGTGCCCATGAGATCAATGTACGGGTATGGAAAACCGCTCCTCTCCCATTTTCCAGAACGGTACTGGCGCTGATCCTGGTGCTGGCGGCGGCAGTACTGGCTGCTGCCGGGTACTTTACCTTTACCCGTCCCCAGGTCTGCGACGGTGTGGGTGAGGTTCTTTATTCCTGCGGTGGAACCGATTATCAGCTGCTGGTGGCCTGGCCCAACAACCGCTGCCAGCCTGCGCCTGATATTTACCAATCGGGAAAAGCGGGAGAACCGGGCCGCTGGCCCTCTAGGTTTTATGTCAACTATAAAGAGACCGGTGCCGACGCCTGGGATGAATTTGAGCCGCTGGTGCAGAAGGCCACGGTCGAGGTGGTCCAGGATGAAACGGGAACCTCCGCACTAAAGGCGGGGGAGCCCACGGTGCGGGACGACTATTCTCCGGATGCTGCCATGGTCTCCTCCCTGGATTTTGATGGAGCCTGCGGCAGTCCCCAGGTGGTTTGGACCCTGGAGATGAAAAACGGGGATGTGATCCGGGTGCGTCAGAACATCATCGTCACCCTCATTCGCACCCTGTCCTACGATTACCATGACTACCCCATGAACACCACAGAGGAACTGGCTTCCCTGCTGGAACAGATTGACCGGGAGACGGATCCCATGGACGAGGTAAAGATTTATTTGCCGCCGGTGACCTATACCGACAGGCTGGAACTGAAGGGACGCTCCTATGAATTTCACGGCTGTACTGACGGTTCCGGGCGTACTGTATTTACAAATACCGTTCAAGTGACCACCGAGCAGGCCTATTGGATTAACTACTTCTATGACATCGACTTTATCGGCGACGGGGGTGTGGGCATCTCCTCCTCTGTGAAATCCTGGGCAGAGCGGTGCTCCTTTACCGGCTGGAAAACCGGAGTGTTGGGGTACGGCACCGCATGGGTCAACGTCATCGACTGCCTGTTTGAAGACAACGAGGTGGGCTTCCACTTCAACAGCACGGGACAGAGCGCATCCCATAGTCTTTATAATGACAACCGCTTCCGTCATAACGGCATCGCCGTTCTGCTGGAACAGGTTCCCACCGATATGGCTTTGGACTTTGTGGGATCTGAATTTATGGAAAATGAAACTGATGTGGACAATCGCTGCGGCCACTCCGTTGATCTCTCCCAGGCGGTTTTTCCGGCAAGGCAGGATACCTGGGAGCAGTAGATACAAACCAGAAGAACTTAGGAAAAATCAGAGGGACCGGAAGATTCCGGCCCCTCTGATTTATTGGAATACTGGTATGGCAAACTACTGATCTAATGGCAGCGGCATCGTTGTAATCTTTGCCTGCGGCCAGTGCACGACGGAGAACAGGGATACCGATATGAGAAACAGAGGGCAGGCCTGCGGCAAGTTCGCCCCGAATTCCCTTGATGCCCTGATGCAGATAGAGCCGCTGGCCTGTGGTCAGTGCAAGGCTTCCATCGCTGCTTCGTTCTATTTCACGAAAATCGGTGTCAATTGCGCACTGGGTCATCTGGGCACACGTGTTTAGAATTGCGGCAAGATCCCGGCAGGGCTGCTGGGCGTTCCAAAGCCGGCCGATTGCACCGCAGACAGTGCCCATGGTAAAAATGGCGCCTTTGTGGGTGTTAATTCCTCCGGTAGCCTGGAACATATCCTGTTCCGCCCGAATCCCCGCTCTGCGTAAACGGGCAAAGGTTTCCTCGGGGGAAAGCTCCTGGGTTTGCTGCCCCAGGGCCACACAGCGGGACAGGTAAGGTGCTAAGGCAGAAGCACTGGCAGTAAACGTGAAAATATCCATGTCTTTATGGCTTCCGCTGTTTACCCGGTCGACGAGCCCGGGCTTTGGTGTGACGCACACCTCGTCCAAAAGGCTGCGCAAAGCCAGGGATGAGATTTGACGTTGGTCTTCCTGCTGAAAATGATGGTATAAAATTTCTTTTGTAACTGCCTGCAGCTGCTCCACGGTGTGCAATCTTCGGGAAGCGCAGCCGCGCCCAGGTGCTCCGCAGACGATACAGCCGCGGGCATGTCCGCCCACTTCCTCCCGGCGCAGCTGTGTCCCCGTCTGGTCCAGCACATCCATATCAAATAGCCGGCCAAGGGGGGAAGAATCTTCAATTCCGGTGCACAGCTTTTTAATTGTATGTGCGTTGCCGCGCACGGCATAGTATGCCTCGCAGCCTGTATGTTCCAGTCGTATTTGCTGGGCTGCGACCTCCACATGATGCCCATGGAAAGCAGCCAAAAGCTGTTCACAGCCGAAGTGAAAGCTCCGGCGGATCAGCGGGGAATCCTTTTCCGGCCCGGCAATATTCATCGTAAAACAGACCAAAGGCAGGCCATATGTATGAGTGAGCTCTTGCTGCAGGTTTGCTCTGTATTCCCTTGCTTGAAGTATCTGTTGTGGTGTGACGCCCATATATTGGCCTCCTGTAGGAATGGTTGAAATAAAACGGTTAGCAGTGAGTTAGGGAAAACTCCATATTATGCCCATTATAGCATAACAGATTGCTAAATCAAAGATTTGTGGGGCAAATTGGAGCGGATATCTTTAAAGATGGCAGACGGCTGCAGAGAGGACATGCAGGGATACCAGCGGCTTTATTGCAACTTTAAATTGCAGTTATTGCCGATTTTTTTGCTTTTCAGATGCGGTAATCTGTGATATTTTAACCTATATTATTAAAAAATGAATGAAAAAGAATTTGCTGTTGCAAAAACGGACCATGACAGACAGATAAATTTCAGAGTCTGAAACTGAGAGAAGGCAAAAATAGGAAGCAATCCGTAGGATACAGCAGAAGAATCTACAAGTATGTTGCCGCGTTCCAGCGGCAGAAATGAAAGGAAGGACTGTATGAAACATGCAAAAGCAGACCCTGTGTGCCCATGCCAATCCGACCAGGATCCGCGAGCCCAACAGCTGACCGCGTGGATTGAGCAGCATAAGCACGAGCCGGGAATTGCACTTCCGGCGCTGCAAAAGGCGCAGGAAATCTACGGCTTTTTGCCGGAGGCGGCGCAGCGCGTTGTGGCGCAGGGGTTGGGAAAATCTCTGTCGGAAATTTACGGAATTGCCACGTTTTATTCCATGTTCAGTCTTACCCCGAAGGGCCGAAATCACATTAACGTATGTCTGGGAACCGCATGCTATTATCAATTCGATCCATACATGGAAATCCAACTGGAAGCAGACCAGGTTCCGGCAATCAAGACTTTTTCGCAATCTATCGTCAAGTGGCTTGAGGAACATGGCGCAGAAGAAAACCGTGT
>CALWYG010000042.1 GCA_944385695.1 uncultured Oscillospiraceae bacterium
ACCTGCGGCGACATGCTCGCCCGGATGGTCCCCGAGATCCCCACCGTCTCCCTCTACGCCCTGCTGGCCGAGGGGGAGCTGCCCGTGTCCGCGCCCTTCCCCGCCGCCGCGGTCTTCGACCCCTGCGCCGCCCGGAAGGACGACGGGATGCGCCGGGGGGTGCGGACCCTGGCCCGGTGCGGCGGCATGGAGCTGGAGGAGCTGGCCGAGCCCGGGCGCTGCTGCGGCTGGGGCGGACATATGCGCACCGCCAATCCCCAGCTCTACGACACCGTTACCGACCACCGGGCCGCCCAGAGCGAACTGCCCTACCTGGTCTACTGCGCCAACTGCCGGGAGGTCTTCCGGGAAAAGGGCAAGCCGTGCCGCCACATCCTGGAGGCGGTGTTCGGCCCCTGCGACCAGGACTTTGACCTGAGCCGGAAGCGGACCAACCGCCTCCGGGTGAAAGAGAGGCTGATGGATACGATGGGCCTGCCCTTTGAAGCCCCCGCCCCCCGGGCGTGGGACGGCCTCACCCTCGCGGTGAGCGACACGCTGCGCCGGAGGATGGAGGAGCAGCTCATCTCCGACGACGACATCAAGGAGTGCATCTGGAGCTCCCTTCAGGGGGAGGACCGCTTCACCGACGGGGACGGGGTCTACCTGGCCAGTCTGCGGAAGCGTGTGCTCACCTACTGGGCGGAGTACCGGGAGAGGCCGGACGGCACCTATGAGGTGCTGGACGCCTACTGCCACCGGATGCGTTTTGGAGAGGGGGATCAGCCGTGAGCACGGAAAACCGCGTGTGGAAGTGCGCCAGGTGCGGCGTTCCCCTGGAAGAGAAGAAGATCATCTTCACCTATATGGGCCGCTCCTTCGGCCATGAGGTGCCCGCCTGTCCCAAGTGCGGCAAGGTGTTCATCTCCCGGGAGCTGGCCCAGGGCCGTATGGCCGAGGTGGAGGCGCTGATGGAGGACAAGTGATGAAACGTACCCTGACCAATGCGGAGATCACCCAGGTCTTCCTGCAGGGGCGGCACTGCTCCCAGTGCGTGCTGGGGCAATTTTCCGACCTGACGGGCTATGACCGGGACGAGACCGACCGGATCGCCGCCTGCTTCGGCGGCGGCATGTACATGGGGGAGACCTGCGGCGCGGTGACCGGAGGCCTGATGGCCATAGGCCTGATCTGTGAGGACCCGGACAGGGCCAAGGAGCTGGCCGGCAGATTCACCTCCGCCTTCCGGGCCCGGTTCGGCTCCACCATGTGCCGGGAGCTCATCGGCTACGACTTCTCCGATCCCGAGCAGGCCAAGGCCGCCCGGGCGTCGGGCAAGCTGACGGAGTACTGCCCCACCGTGGTGAACGGAGCCATCGAGATCCTGGAAGAATTGCTGGAGAATTGAGGAGATCACATTGAGTATTCTGCGCCCCGGCGGGCTGGAACTGACCCGGTACGCCCTGGAAAAGGCCGGCGTGAAGCCCGGCAGCGAGCTTTTGGACGTGGGCTGCGGCGACGGGAGCGCCGCGGCCTTTGCCCGCGACGCCCTCTCCCTGAAGGTGACGGCCATCGACACCGACGAGGCGGCGGTGGCCGCCACGGCGGACAAGGGGCTGGACGCCCGGAAGATGGACGCCTCCGCCCTGGACTTCCCCTCCCGCTCCTTTGACGCGGTGCTGATGGAGTGCGTCTTCACCGTCCTGGACCGGCAGGAGGAGGCCTTCCACGAGGCCTACTGCATGCTCCGCCCCGGCGGGGCCCTGATCCTCACCGATCTGTACCGCCGCAAGCCCGACCTGGACCGCTGGCACAAGGATTACAAGGCCGCCATGGCCCTCTTCCGCCGCCCCCGGAACCACGAGGACTGCGGCTCGGGAGACCATCTGCCCTCCCCCTACTGTCAGGACGGGGCGCTGGTGATGGACGGGCTGTACGGCCTGCTGGAGGAGCTGGACATGACGGCGGAGCACTTTGAGGACCGCACCGAGGACCTGAAGGCCTTTGCCGGACAGGCCATCCTGGACTGCGGCTCGGTGGAGGAGTGGTTCCGGGCCCACGGCGGCCCGGAGAACTGCCCCGCCGGTCTGGGCGGGGATACCGGTTATTTCCTCCTCATCGCCCGGAAGAAAACCGATGCTTGACCAGTGGATCGCCTCCCGGATCGGGGCCTCCGGGCCTCTGACCCGGGAGGCGCTGTCTGCCTGGCAGCTGGCCCGGCTGCGGGCGGTGACGGCCTATGTCCGGGCCCGGAGCTCCTTCTACCGCCGGCGGCTGCCGGAGGGAGAGCTCCGCTCCCTGGACGATTTCGCCGCCTTCCCCTTCACCACCCCCGACGACCTGCGCCGCTTCCACCGGGAGCTGCTGTGCGTCAGCCCCGATCAGGTGGACCGGATCGTCACCCTGCGCACCAGCGGCTCCTCGGGGGAGCCCAAGCGCCTGTGCTTCACCCGGGCCGATCAGGACCGCACCGCCCAGTACTTCGGCCGCGGCATGGCCGAGTTCATCCGGCCGGGGGAGCGGGTGATGAGCCTCTTCCCCGGGGAGAGCCCCGGTTCCCTCAACGACCTGCTGGGCCGGGGACTGTCGGAGGAGCTGGGCAGCCCTCTGCTGGTCCGCTTTCCCGCCCCCCCCGACGGGTGCGACGCCGTGCTGGAAGACATCCTCCGGGAGAGGGTCACCGCCCTGGTGGGCTCCGCATCCCTGCTCCTCCCCCTGGTCCGGCGCTCGGCGGAGACGGGCCGGGCCGGGGCCCTGGCCCGGCAGGTGGACAGCGTCCTGCTGGCCGCCGAGTATGTCCCCGAGGAGGTCCGGCAGGAGCTGATCCGGGTTTGGCGCTGCCGGGTCAACGAGCACTACGGCATGACCGAGACCGCCCTGGGCGGGGCGGTGGGCTGCCCGGTCCCCGGGGGCTACCACATCTGGGCCGGCGACCTGTACTATGAGATCGTGGACCCGGACACGGGCCTTCCTCTCCCCGAGGGGGAGGAAGGGGAGATCGTGGTCACCACCCTCATGCGGGAGGCCATGCCCCTGATCCGCTACCGCACCGGGGACATCAGCCGCTTCGTCCCGGGCCCCTGCCCCTGCGGCAGCGTGCTGCCCCGGCTGGAGCGGGTGCGCTCCCGCCCCCAGCCCAAAAAGTTCGTCCCGCGGGCCGTCCCGGACGTCCTGTGAGGTCATTCAGGCGGCTCCATCGGGTTTTGCCACCCCGGAAACCCCTCGGCAAAACAAAGACAGGCCCGGGCGCGACGCGCCCGGGCCTGTTCCCGTCTCTATGCTGTTCTCACTGGCCTGGAGAGGTCTCCCACGGCTCCCCCTGGTCCAGCTCGGTGCCGTAGTGCTCTGACCAGAAGCCGTTGCTCAGGGCGATGGTGAAGAAGGGGGTCATCTTGTTGTATACGTCCCTGGCGGGCTTGGGCAGGGAGAGGAGATAGCGGATAAATCCCGGCGTCACAGCCCCCCGGACCACGGTGCCCCACTGCCAGCCGGTGTCCGCCGGCGCGCCGAAGCGCAGGGCGGCCTCCAGCTCCTCGGTCTCCTCCGCCCAGCAGTGGATCTCAAAGCGGGCGCTCTCCCGCAGGTTGCCCTCCATGACCTGCCGCCACCGGACGTTGTCGGTGAGGCTGTGGCAGGTGAGCTCCCACTCATGCAGGTAGAAACCCTCGGGCAGGAACATGGCGGTTCCTCCTTTTCCGCTTAAAACTCCGCGTTGCCCACCGTTCTCGGGTGCAGCTCCACGTCCCGGATGTTGCTGATGCCGGTGAGGTACATGACCATCCGCTCGAAGCCCAGGCCATAGCCCGCGTGGCGGCAGGAGCCGTACCGGCGCAGGTCGCAGTACCACCAGTAGTCCTTGGGGTCCATGCCCAGCTCCTGGATGCGGCCCTCCAGCAGCTCCAGGCGCTCCTCGCGCTGAGAGCCGCCGATGAGCTCGCCGATGCCGGGCACCAGACAGTCGGCGGCGGCCACGGTCTTGCCGTCGTCGTTCTGGCGCATATAGAAGGCCTTGATCTCCTTGGGGTAGTCGGTGACGAACACGGGGCGCTTGTACACCTGCTCGGTGAGGTAGCGCTCGTGCTCGGTCTGCAGGTCACAGCCCCAGTAGACCTTGAAGTCAAACTGGTCGTTGTTCTGCTCCAGGATCTTCACGGCCTCGGTGTAGCTCACACGGGCAAAGTCGGAGTTAGCCACGTGCTCCAGCCGCTCCTTCAGGCCCTTGTCCACAAAGGAGTTGAAGAAGTTGATCTCATCGGGGCAGTGCTCCATCACGTATTTGATCACATACTTGATCATAGCCTCGGCGCTGTCCATGTAGTCGTTCAGGTCGGCAAAGGCCATCTCCGGCTCGATCATCCAGAACTCAGCGGCGTGGCGCTGGGTGTTGGACTTCTCGGCGCGGAAGGTGGGGCCGAAGGTGTACACGTTACCGAAGGCCATTGCGAAGTTCTCGCAGTTGAGCTGGCCGGAGACGGTGAGGTTGGCCTTCTTGCCAAAGAAGTCCTGGGTGTAGTCCACCTGGCCGTCCTCGGTCTTGGGGACATTCTGGAGGTCCAGAGTGGTTACCTGGAACATCTCACCGGCACCCTCGCAGTCGCTGGCGGTAATCAGGGGAGTATGGACGTACACAAAGCCCTGATCCTGGAAGAAGCAGTGGATGGCGTGGGCGGTGGCGGAGCGGACCCGGAACACGGCGGAGAACAGGTTGGTCCGGGGACGCAGGTGCTGAATGGTGCGCAGGAATTCCACGCTGTGGCGCTTCTTCTGCAGGGGATAGTCGGGGGCGGAAACGCCCTCTACCATGACGGAAGCGGCCTTTACCTCCAGGGGCTGCTTGGCTTCGGGGGTGAGCACCACCTGGCCGGTGACGATGAGGGCAGCGCCCACATTCTGGCCGGCAATCTCCTTATAATTGTCCAGGACGTTGGCATCCAGGACGATCTGCAGGTTTTTAAAGCAGGAGCCGTCGTTGAGCTCCACAAAGCCGAAGGTCTTCATGTCACGGATGGTGCGGGCCCAGCCGCAGACGGTAACGGTCTGACCGCCCAGGCTCTCCTGGTCGGCAAAAATGGCGGCGATGGTGGTGCGTTCCATATAGAATCCTCTCCAAATCTTGAATGTTGGGAAAAGCGGGTCCAAAGCTGGGCCCTGCAATCAGTTGGCCCCTATTATAATGCTTTTTTTTGCGTTTTGCAAGGGTTGGGACATAGTTCCGCAAGATAAGAGCCGGTTGGAAAGGGCTTTTTTCTGTGCACGTACCCAAAGGGAGAAAAAGAGCGGAGGGAATTGTAGAAAATGTGAAAGGGAAAAAGCAGGGAGAAGGGAAAATGGTGGCACCTGACGGTTTTCTTTCGGCGGGCAAAGTGCTATGCTCTAACCAATCGGGCATCACAAGAGCCGTGCTTGGAGGGACGGGGCAGGGAATTGTTCCGGACCATCCCCCAAAACAGCTGCGGCAAGAGAGAAGGAGAACGAATGAACATTGGAATTGTTGGCCTGGGTTTGATCGGCGGATCGATGGCAAAGAGCATCAAAAAGCGCACCGGCCACAGTGTATACGGCATCGATCTGGACGGGGAGACTATGGAGCTGGCCCGGATGTGCGGGGCCATAGACGGCCCGCTGACGGAGCAGACCCTGCCCAAGTGCCACATCATTCTGCTGGCGGTTCGTCCCGGGGCTGCGGTGGCCTGGACCCAGGAGCACGCCCGCGCCATCTCCCACAACTCGATTTTGGTGGATTTGTGCGGGGTGAAGCGCAAGGTAGTGCAGGACATTACCCCCATTGCCCGGCAGTGGGGCTTTACCTATGTGGGAGGTCACCCCATGGCCGGCCGGGAGCGGGGCGGCTTTGTCTCCTCCACGGAGGACCTCTATGTGGGGGCCTCCATGATTCTCACTCCGGACGGGGAGACGGCAGCGGAGAAGCTGGAGATATTGAAGCACTTTTTCCTGGATGTGGGGTTTGCTGGCCTGACCTTCTCCGACCCGGAGGAGCACGACCGGATCATTGCCTTTACTTCACAGCTGGCCCACATTGTCTCCAGCGCCTATGTGAAGTCCCCGGAAGCCCAGCGCCGCCGGGGTTTTTCCGCCGGGAGCTTTCAGGATATGACCCGGGTGGCCCGGCTGGATGAGGATATGTGGACAGAGCTGTTTTTGGAGGATGCCGACTATCTCACCGTGGAGCTGGACGAGCTCATCGTCCACCTGAACGAGTATGCCCGGGCGTTGAAGGAGAACGACGAGGAGGGCCTGCGGGCGCTGCTCCGGGACGGCCGGGAGAAGAAAATGGCCGCCGGCGGCTGCTGACGGCCTCTGAATGTGCGGGAATGCCATAAAATATGATGGAGGTAGCGTATGGAGCTTTCGGAAATCCGCAAACAGATTGATGTGCTGGACGATCAGATGCTGGAGCTGTTTTTGCAGCGGATGTCTCTGGTGGAAGAAATTGCCGATTATAAAAATGAACGCCACATGCCCATTGTTAGCCGGGGCCGGGAGCGGGAGATCCTGTCCAAGGTGGCCAAGCAGGCGGGGGATCGGGAGCGGTATGCCTACCACCTCTTTACCACCCTGTTCCAGCTGGCCAAGGCGCGGCAGGCGGAGCTGCTCTTTGCCCCCTCCAAGGTGGGGGAGACGGTGAAGGCCGCGCTGGAGGCCGGAGCCGCCGTGTTCCCCAAGACCGGGACGGTGGCCTGCCAGGGAGTGGAGGGAGCCAACTCCCAGACAGCCTGCGACCGGCTGTTTCCCAGAGGAGAGCTGCGGTATGTGAACACCTTTGACGATGTGGTCCGGGCGGTGGAGGAGGGTGAGTGCCAGTTTGGCGTGCTGCCCATTGAAAACAGCTCCAACGGCTCGGTTCGGGCGGCCTATGACCTGCTGCAAAAGCACAGCCTCAGCGTGGTGCGCGCGGTCCGGCTGTGCATCTGCCACGAGCTGCTGGCCCTGCCGGGGACCCGGCTGGAGGACATCCGGGAAATTTATTCCCACGAGCAGGCCATCGGCCAGTGCAGCCGCTTTTTGCGCGGTCTGGAGGGGGTTAAGGTCATTCCCTGCGGCAACACGGCTATGGCCGCCCAAAAGGTGGCCGAAGGAGGAGACCCGGGGATTGCGGCCATTTCTTCCCACCCCTGCGCCCAGCTCTATGGCCTGGAATGTGTGAAGGACGACATTCAAAACAGCGACAACAACTACACCCGCTTCTTCTGTGTGGCCAAGAATCCGGCCATTTACGCTGGGGCCAACCGCATCAGCCTCATCGTGGGCTGTGACAACCGGCCCGGAGCCCTCTATGAGATTCTCTCCAAATTCTCTGCCTTGGGCATTAACCTCACCAAGCTGGAGAGCTGTCCGGTAACAGGGCGCAACTTTGAGTTTGTGTTTTTTATGGAGATTGAGGCATCTGTGCTGGAGGAGGGCGTGCTGGGCATGCTGGAGGAGCTGGAGCGGGAGTGCGTCAGCTTACACTTTTTTGTTAATTATGCGGAAATTTGATGATCCAAACCCGCCCCAAGCCAGTGGGCGGGTTTTTTGCGCCGGAACAAAAGAAAAGGACTGGGAATGGTTGCCTGAGACGGCGTCTTTCTTGTATAATGAAAGGGTAATTGTTGCCCACAGCAGGGAGAGAGGATTTTCATACTATGCTGAACTTTGATCCGGAGCGCTATTCTTACCCATCCCGGCGCAACGTGGTATATGGCCGCCACGGCATGGCCTGTACCTCGGTGCCCCTGGGAGCCCAGATTGGGGTGGATGTGATGAAGGCGGGGGGGAATGCCGTGGATGCGGCGGTGGCCATGGCGGCGGCCATGCCCCTGCTGGAGCCCACAGGCAACGGCCTGGGTTCGGACTGCTTTGCCCTTGTGTGGATCGAGAAAGACAAGAAGCTCTATGGGCTCAATGCCAGCGGCGTGGCCCCCATGGCCCTCAGCGCCCGGCAAGTGCGGGAGCTGGGCTTTGAGCAGATGCCCAAGGAGGGGTGGATTCCCACCATGGTGCCCGGGCTCCGGCAGGCTGGGCCCAGCTCAAGGACCGTTTCGGCACAAAACCCCTCAGCGAGCTGTTTGCCCCCGCCATTTCCTACGCCCGGGAGGGCGTTCCCGTCCCGGTGAACGTGGCCAAGCAGTGGCGCAAGGATATGCAGCGCATTGCCAGGGCCATGGAGCAAAACCCTGCCCCCCCACCGCTATTGGTGGGAGCGCTTCACCAAGGTCGGGCGGAGCTATGAGGCGAGCGACCTCTTCTGCTGGGAGGAGTATGCCCGGACCATGGAGGAGCTGGCCCGGACCAACTGTGAGAGCTACTACCGGGGGGCGCTGATGGAAAAGATCGTTTCGTTCAGCCAGCAGACTGGGGGCTATTTTGTCCGGGAGGACTTTGAGAACTACCGTCCCCTGTGGGTGGAGCCCATTACCACAGACTACAAAGGCTGCACCGTGTGCGAGATTCCCCCCAACGGCCACGGCCTGACGGTACTCATGGCCCTGAATCTTTTAAAGGGGCTGGAGCTGCCGCCGGAGAGGGAGCGGGCCGAAACCTACCACAAAATTGTGGAGGCCATCAAGCTGGCCTTTGCCGACACCAAGACCTATGTGGCCGACCCGCGGTACATGAGAACCAAGGTGGAGGACATGCTCTCCGAGCGGTATGCCGCCCAGCGCAGAGCCCTCATCGGGGACAAGGCCCTGGAGCCCAAGGCGGGAGACCCCTCCTGCGGAGGGACCATCTACCTGTGTACCGCCGACCCGGAGGGCAACATGGTCTCCTTCATCCAGAGCAACTACACCACCTTCGGCGCGGGGGTGGCCATTCCCGGCACGGGCATCTCTCTGCAGAACCGGGGGGCCAACTTCTCCCTGGAGGAGGAGAGCGACAACGGCCTTCTCATGGGAGCTACCGAGCCACGCTGTGACGGCACTGTGGCCGCATGGTAATTCAATTCACAGGATTTAACAATACAAAAGGGAGCGGATTTACCGATGTATACCGCACGTAATTATGTTAAGGCGGAATCCCTGGCCCAGGCCCATGCGCTCAATCAGCGCCGGGCCAATGCCATTCTCGGTGGGGGCTGCTGGATGCGCATGGGGGAGCGGATGTACGACACCCTCATCGACCTGTCCGGATTGGGCCTGGACCAGATCCAGGACCGGGGAGAGGAGGCAGCCCTGGGAGCCATGGTTACCCTGCGGCAGCTGGAGACCAATTTTATGCTGGAGAAGTGCTTTGACGGGCTGTTCCGGAAATGTACCCAGCACATCGTAGGGGTGCAGTTCCGCAATTGTGCCACCCTGGGCGGGAGCGTCTACTCCCGGTTTGGCTTTTCCGATATTGTCACCGCCCTTCTGGCCCTCAGCTGCCAGGTGGAGCTGGCGGGGGCGGGGCGCATCCCTCTGGAGGAGTATGTGAAGCAGCCCCGGGACCGGGATGTCCTGGCCTGGGTCTTTGTGAAGAAGGACGGCCGCCCTGTGGCCTATGAGACCGCCCGGAACAGTGAGACAGACCTGCCGGTGCTCACCTGCGCCCTGTCCAGGGTGGGCGAGAGCTGGCGGGCGGTGATCGGCGCCCGTCCGGGAATCTCCCGTGTAGTGGAGGACAGCACCTGGGAGGGGCTGGAGAAGCAGGTTCAGGCCCTGGAATATGGAGACAATATGCGGGGAAGCGCCCGGTACCGCCGCCATCTGGCGGGGGTCCTGCTGAAGCGCTGCAGAGAGCAGATGGAGGTGAGTGGAGTATGACTATCAAGTGGATTTTGAACGGGGCGGCCCGCACCGACGAGGTGGAGGCGGACGAGACGCTGCTCCACTGCCTGCGGAAGGTGGGCTGCCTGTCTGTGAAGTGCGGCTGCGAAACCAGCGGCTGCGGCCTTTGTACCGTGTGGATGGACGGAACACCCGTCCTGTCCTGCTCGGTCCCCGCTCCCCGGGCAGAGGGCCACGCGGTCACCACCCTGGAGGGACTTCAGGAGGAGGCGGCGGAGTTTGGCGCCTTTTTGGCCGACGAGGGAGCGGAGCAGTGCGGCTTCTGCTCGCCCGGCTTCATTATGAATGTGCTGGCTATGGTGCGGGAGCTGAAAAATCCCACGGAGGAGGAGATTCAGCACTATCTCACCGGAAACCTGTGCCGCTGCTCCGGCTATCAGGGGCAGCTGCGGGCCATCCGCAAATATTTGGCCGTGAAGGGAGGGGAGCAGGGATGAAAGCGGTTTCCACTGGCGTAAGAAAAAAGGACGCCATGAGTCTGGTCACTGGCAAGCCGGTGTACACCGGGGACCTGGTTCCCCCAAACGCCCTGCGGGTTAAGCTGCTGCGCTCTCCTCACGCCCGGGCCAACATTATTTCCATCGACACCAGCCGGGCCAAACTGGTGCCTGGGGTGGCGGCGGTGCTGACCTGGGAGGATATGCCCCAGAGCCGCTTCACTACCGCGGGCCAGACCTGGCCCGAGCCCAGCCCCTATCACCGGCTGATTCTGGACCGGCACCTGCGCTGCGCCGGGGACCCGGTGGCCATTGTGGCCGCAGAGACGGAGGAGATCGCCCGGCGGGCCATGCGGCTTATTAAAGTGGAGTATGAGGTGCTGGAGCCTCTGCTGGATTTTACCAAGGCCCTGGACAACCCCATCGTGGTTCACCCGGAGGACAATTTCCGCACCCTGTGTCCGGTGGGCACCGATCAGAAGCGCAACCTGGTCTCCACCGACAGCTTTACCGTGGGCGATGTGGAGGCGGAGTTTGCCAAGTGCGACGTGGTTCTGGAGCGCACCTACAATACCGTGGCCAACAACCAGACCATGATGGAGCCCTTCTGCACCTATACCTATCTGGATGAGTATGGCCGCCTTAATGTGGTCAGCTCCACCCAGGTGCCCTTCCATGTGCGGCGGATTTTGTCCAACGCCCTGGAACTTCCCAAAAGCCAGATCCGGGTGGTAAAGCCCCGGATCGGCGGCGGCTTTGGGGCCAAGCAGAGCGTGGTCAGTGAGCAGTTCCCCGCCATTGTCACCAAGCTCACCGGCCGCCCCGCCTATCTCTGCTACACCCGCCAGGAGTCCATGGCCAACGGCTCCCCCCGCCACCAGATGCAGATGAAGGTGCGCATCGGCGCCGACCGGGACGGCTCCATCCGGTGCATAGACCTCTATGCCCTCTCCAACGCGGGAGCCTACGGCGACCACGGCCCCACCACCATCGGTCTGGTGGGCCACAAGTCCCTGGCCCTCTATGGAAGCCTCCGGGCCAGCCGCTTTACCTGCGACGTGGTGTATACCAACACCATGGGAGCGGGGGCCTACCGGGGCTACGGAGCCACCCAGGGCATCTTTGCCGTGGAGTCCGCCGTCAATGAGATGGCCGCAGAGCTTGGCATGGACCCCTGCGCCATCCGGGAGAAGAACATGGTCCGTCAGGGCCAGAGGATGCCCGCCTACTACGGCGAGCCCTGCAACAGCTGCACTTTGGACAAGTGTATGGAACGGGCCAAGGAGATGATGGGCTGGGACCAAGGGCCCACCCACTGGACGCTGCCCAACGGCCACATCCGGGGCCGGGGCGTGGCCATGGCCATGCAGGGCAGCGGCATCTCGGGAGTGGACATCGGCAGCGTGGAGGTGCGCCTCAACGACGGAGGCTTCTACACTATGCTGGTTGGCTGTACCGACATGGGCACCGGCTGCGACACCATTCTGGCCCAGATGGCCGCTGACTGTCTGGATTGCAGCGTGGACGACATCGCTGTGCGGGGCGTGGACACCGACCAGTCCCCCTATGACACCGGATCCTATGCCTCCGCCACCACCTATGTCACCGGCGGCGCGGTAGTGAAAACCTGTGAGGAGCTGCGGGAGAAGATCCGCCTGGAGGGCGCCCGCCTGCTGGGCATCGACCCGGAGGCCGCCCAGTTTGATGGGGAGAAGGTTTTCCTGCCCGGCACGGACAAGGTGATGACAAGAGCGGAAATCGGCTGGGCCAGCTATGAGGGGCACAGCAAACAGCTCTCCGCCAGCCAGTCCAACTCCTCCCCCATCTCCCCGCCCCCCTTCATGGTGGGCATGGCTGAGGTGGACATCGACCCGGACACCGGAGCGGTACGGGTGGTGGACTATGTGGGTGTGGTGGACTGCGGTACCGTCATCAACACCAACCTGGCCCGGGTCCAGACCGAGGGCGGCATTGTCCAGGGCATCGGCATGGCCCTGCTGGAGAACATCCAGTATAATCCCCAGGGCCGTATGCTCAACGACTCCCTGCTTCAGTACCGCATCCCCACCCGCCTGGAGGCAGGGAAGATCCGGGTGGAGTTTGTGCCCAGCTATGAGCCCACCGGCCCCTTTGGCGCCAAATCCATCGGCGAGCTGGTCATTAACACCCCCAGCCCCGCCATTGCTGAGGCCATTCGGGCGGCCACAGGACATATGTTCCGCACTCTGCCCATCCGGCCGGAAGACGTAGTCCTGGCCGGCTTGGAGGATTAAAACGCGCAAAAGCCTCACCCCGCCTTGACAGGGTGAGGCTTTTATGATACCTTCGTTATGTTTTTGCGACTATAACGATATTGGAGGAATTTTTTATGAAAAAGAGACTTCTGTCCCTGATCCTGGCTGGCGCCATGGCTCTGTCCCTGGCGGCCTGTTCCAACCTGGGGAGCGCTTCCAGTGGGAGCGCAGCTTCGGTCAGCTCGTCTTCTGCCGCCTCTCAGCAGGCAGACAGCAGCACCCAGTCTGAGGCGGCCTTCCCCGTCACCGTGACCGACGCCGCCGGGCGGGAGGTGACCATTGAGGAGGAGCCTGAGAAGCTGGTCAGCGGCTATTACATTACCACTTCCATGCTCATTGCCCTGGGCCACGTGGACAAGCTGGTGGGCATTGAGGCCAAGGCGGACACCCGGCCCATCTATTCTCTGGCTGCCCCGGAGCTTCTGGAGCTGCCTTCGGTGGGCACCGCCAAGGAGTTTGACCTGGAAGGCTGCGCGGCTTTGCAGCCGGACCTGGTGATTCTGCCCCTGAAGCTGAAGGACACCGTCCCCGCCCTGGAGGAGCTGGGGCTTACGGTGATCACCGTCAACCCCGAGAGCCTGGAGGAGCTGAACGCGACCATTAAGCTGCTGGTCGCCGCCATCGGCGATCCCGCGAAGGGATGGGAGCTGTTGGACTATAACCAGCAGACCCAGGAGTTCTTGGCCGAGATCCTGGCCGATGTGGAAAAGCCCACCGTCTATCTGGCGGGCAACAGCAGCTACCTGAGCACCGCCGGAGCCGCCATGTACCAGAACAGCCTTCTGGAGCTGGGCGGCGGAGAAAATGTGGCCGCGGAGCTGGAGGACACCTACTGGGCGGACGTGTCCTATGAGCAGCTGCTTGCCTGGAACCCGGAGGTCATCATCATGGCCTCTGACGCGGCCTACTCCAAGGACGAACTCCTGGCCGATCCCCAGCTTCAGCAGCTGGACGCAGTGAAGAACGGCCGTGTGTACGCCATGCCCTCCGCCTTTGAGTCCTGGGACTCCCCCGTGCCCAGCGCCCTGGTGGGCAGCCGCTGGGTGGCCAGTGTCCTCCACGGGGAGGAGTATGCCTTTGAACAGTTCCAGGCCGATGCGGCGGACTTCTACCGGCAGTTCTACGGCGTGGAAATCGACACCCAGCTTTTGAGCTGGTAAGGTTCCTATGAGAGAGGAACGGCGGGGAAAGGCGTGCTTCCTGGCCGCCCTGGTTCTGCTGGCGGGGGCGGCGGCCCTTTCCCTGATGGTGGGCCGCTACCCCATCACCTGGCAGGGGCTGTGGAATGACCCTTATGTGGCCCATGTGTTTGTCACCCTGCGCTTGGGGCGCACCGGCATGGTGCTGCTGGCGGGATTTGCCCTGGGGGTGGCGGGCAGCGTCTATCAGACGGTGTTCCGCAATCCCCTGGCCGCCCCGGACATCATCGGGGTGGCCTCCGGAGCCTCGGCAGGAGCGGCGGCAGGCATCCTTTTCTTTGGGGGCGGCAGCGTACTCACCGCCCTGTGGGCCTTTGGGGGAGGATTTGCAGCGGTACTGGCCGCCCTGGCCCTGTCCGCGGCGGCCCGGGAGCGGGGGATTGCCAATCTGGTGCTCTCGGGTATTGTGGTCAATGCCCTGGCCCAGGCGGTGCTCATGCTGATGAAGCTCACCGCCGACCCGGAAAAGGAGCTGGCTTCCATTGAATTTTGGATCATGGGCAGCTTTGCCGATGTGACTCTGGACAAGACCCTGGGGGCGGCTCCATGGATTGTGGTGGGACTGGCGGGACTTGTTTTGCTCCGGCGGCAGATTCTGCTGCTGGGCCTGGAAGAGGAGGAGGCCCGCACCCTGGGGGTGCCCGTGGGCGCGGTGCGCACGGGAGTACTGCTGCTGGCTACCCTGGTGACGGGGGCGGTGATCAGCGTCACGGGCCTTATCTCCTTTGTGGGGCTGTTGGCCCCCCACACCGCCCGCCTGCTCACCCGGAGCAGCCGGTTTTCCACCACAGTCCTGTCGGGACTGTGCGGGGGCGTGTTGCTGCTGCTGGCTGACGTGCTGGCCCGGAGTGTGGGCAGCTCAGAAATTCCCATCAGCATCATTACCTCCCTGCTGGGGGCACCCTTCCTTTTCTGGATGATGTGCAGAAGGAGGGAAGGGCTATGAAGGCACTGTTACAGGCAGAACACCTCTGTGCCGGGTATGGCCGGGGGGATGTGATCCACGATGTCAGCTTTTCCTTGGGAGAAGGGGAGTTGTGCGCCCTGCTGGGGGGAAATGGTTCCGGGAAGACCACCCTGCTGCGGGCGGTGAGCACCCTGCTGCCTGGCAAGGGAAGCCTGCTTCTGGATGGACATCCGCTTTCTGCCCTCAGCCGCCGGGAACGGGCCAGGCGCATGGGCTATTTGGCCCAGGGAGGGCACATGACTCTGGCGCTGCCGGTGCTGGATGTGGTGCTCCTGGGATTCAACCCGGAACTGGGGCTTTTGGAAGGCCCTGGAGCGTCCCACTGCCGCCGGGCTATGGAGGCGCTGGAGTGGGTGGGCATGGCCCATTTGGCCATGCTGCCGTTTCAGAGCTTGAGCCAGGGGCAGAAGCAGCTTTGCCTGTTTGCGCGCACGTTGGTGTGCCGGCCGGAGCTGCTGATCTTGGATGAGCCGGACAGCGCCCTGGATTTCCCCAACCGGAGCCGGATGATGGAGCGGCTGAAGGACTATTTGCGCAGGGAGAAACGGGCGGTACTGCTGTGCAGCCATGATGTAAACTCCGCTCTGGCCCACGCCCACCGGCTGCTGCTGATGAAGAACGGGGCTTTGATCCATGATCTGCGCCTGGAGAGGCTTGGCCGGGAGGAGCTGGAGCAGGCGCTGCGGGAGGTATACGGCCCGGTGGAGGTTTTGCGGCACAAGGGCCGCTATGTGATGATCGGAGGGGAGGAGCCATGAAGCTCAGATTGACCGTCAGCTTCCAGGACGAGGACGGGGAGCGCTTTTTCGGCGAGGGCCCTTATCGCCTTTTGCTGGGGGTGGAGGAGACGCAAAGCCTGCGCGCGGCCGCCCAGCGCATGGGAATGGCCTATACCAAGGCCTTCCGGATTATCAAACATGCTGAGGAGAACCTGGGCTTTCCCCTCATGGAGCGTATGGTGGGAGGAAAAGGAGGTGGGGGCAGTACCTTGACCCCGGAGGGAAAGGAGCTTTTAAAACGCTATGGAGCATACCGGCTATCCTGCGATCAAATGGCTGAGCGCCTATACCAGGAGCACTTTTCTGGCTTCCTCCCGGCGGCATCTTCTGATTACCGGCGAAAAGGGCCGGGGGAAGACCACCTTGCTTGAGGCGTTGCTGGAGAACAGGTCGGTTCCCGGCCTGCGCAGCGGTGTGGAGCGTGGAGCGGACGGCCTTCCGGCGCTGGTGTGGCTGGAGGAACGCAGCGGCTCTGGACGGTGCGTCATCGGACGGCGCAGGGGCGCAGCCATGGAGCCAGTGCCCGGAGTGCTGGACAAGGCTGGGGTGGAATTGGCCCGAAAGGTGCTGGCCGCGCCGGGAGAGTGGGCGGCAGTGGACGAGATCGGCTTTCTGGAGCAGTCCGGCCCCGACTATCAGCAGGCCCTTTGGCGCCTGTTTGAGGAAAAAAGAGTGTTGGCCGCCCTGCGCAAGGAGGACCTCCCCTTTTTGAACCGCCTGCGGAGGCGGGCGGACTGTTTTGTACTGGATCTGGACGAGGTGAGAGAGCTGTGAAACTGGGATGCGTGGTGCTGGCGGCGGGACAGGGACGGCGGTTTGGAGACAACAAGCTGCTCCAGGTGCTGGCGGACAGAACGGTGCTGGGCCATGTGCTCTCTGCCCTGCCCCGGGAGCGGTTTGAACAGATTGTGGTGGTGGCCTCCTCCCAGGGAGTAGAGGCGCTGTGCAAGGAGCAGGGCCTTACCTGCCTGCGCTATCCCGGCGGTCCCCAGAGCGAAAGCATCCGCCGGGGGATAGGGGCCATGGAGGGGCTGGACGGCTGCCTGTTTGTTATGGGAGACCAGCCCCTGTGCACAAGGAAGAGCATGGAGCGCATAGCAGATGCGTTTTTGGCCCACCCCAAGGCGGTGGTCCGCCTGGCCTGGGGAGAGATCCCCTGCAGTCCGGTGCTGTTTCCAAAGCGGTATTTTCCAAATCTTCAGGCACTCACCGGCGAGCAGGGCGGTATGTCCGCGCTGCGGGGCCTGGATGCGGAAATTCTTCTGGTCCAGGCAGAATATGAGGCGGAGCTCTGGGATGTGGATACCCGGGCCCAACTGGAACATATGAAGGCCCACCTGACCAAATAGAGAACACAAAAAGCGGCTCCCCGCCTGGCGGGGAGCCGCTTTTGATCATTGGAAAAGAAAAAACGAAGTTACAGCGTGCGTGGGTCCTGCTGAATGGGGATGCGGGGGAGCGTCCAGCGGTAGTGGCTGGCCAGGACCCGGAGAACCACCACCAGCAGAGTGCTGACCAGAATGGATACGGCGGGAGCATAAATTTGCAGCAGGTAGTAGCACAGGGCTCCCGCCAGCGAGGCCAGAGCATAGATGTGCTTTCGCAGAACAGCAGGGGTGGAGCGGCTGAGCACGTCACGGAGCATGCCGCCCCCCACACCGGTGGTCAGGCCCAAAAAGACGCAGAAAAAGGCGTTGTCTCCAAAGCCGGCGCTGATGGTGTTCTGTACGCCGATGACGGAGAAGATGCCAAGACCCGCCGCGTCAAAAATATTGAGAACGGTGTCGTTAATAAACGCAATGGATTTGCCCCGGCGGGCTCTCCAGTGGGCAATGACAAAGACCACCAGGGCGGTCACCACGGCGAACAGCATATAGATATAGTTGAGAAAGGCCTGGGGAGGAATCTGGCCCAGCAGAAGGTCGCGGATAATACCTCCGCCGATGGCAGTAACGGCACCCAGAAATACCACGCCGAACAGATCCAGATTGCGCTCGATGGCCAGCATGGCTCCGGAGATGGAGAAGGCAATGGTGCCGATCAGTTCGGTGAGGAACGACAGAATATGTATGTCAAAGGTCATAGCTGCTCGCTTCCTTTTTTGGTTAATCGTTACATCCGCGGGGAACGGAGGACACCGGAGAAAGGCTCCGCCAATCAATTTCCGCCGGCCCGGGCGTTGTTCCGCACACGGCTCCCACCCAGTCCGGGCCGGGAAAAATCCGGAACCAAAGACCTTGGTGGGCATATAAAAGCTCCCCGGGGCGGGGAATGGGTACGGAGATGGCTGCAATGGAGCCCCGCAGCCCCTGGCCGCTCTGCTTCACCCGGCTCTCCTTCATAACCCACAGGGTGGTAAAGCTGCGCCAAAGGTCGGGCTGCTTTTGAAGCCAGTCCAGCTCCTCCTGGGAGCATACCCGCCCGGGCAAGGTGGGACGCCAGGACTTGACCATCTGGATGTCCACCCCCACAGGTGCGCTGTCCAGGGCGCACAGAGCAAGACGTCCGCTGTGGCTGAGGTTAAATTCCCGGCCCTGGGCGGGGGAAAAGACGGGTTTGCCCAGAGAAGTGCGCACCACCTGGGGCAGGGGGGACAGGCCCCAGTACTGCCCAGCGGCGTTGGTCAGCAGGTCATAGGCCTGGGCGCGCTGCGCCAGACCATCCGCTCCATATAAGACCAAAGCGCTCCCTCCCGCCTGATGTTTTCCCCATTATACCAGACGGGAGGGAGCACTGACTAGAGCCAAATGAAATTTTAACAGGGAAGCGGGAACCAGGCCCCCGCCGCGGACAGATCAGCAAAGAGAATATGGTCCGGGGGATAGAGGGTAAACAGTACCACCATGCCCAGAAGAAGCGCGGTGAGCAGCACACTGAGCACCTTGCGCCGGGCAGAAAAGGGCTGGGAAGCGGTGGTAGGCAGCCAGAAGCCCAGGATCATCACGGCGATGTAGATGGCGATGTCCACCCACATGGCCTCACCCCCCAGGCAGATGTGGTAGACATAGCCTGCGGCCAGCATGATGGCGCAGATGAAAGGCGCAGTCAGAAGCCAGGGGTAAATCCCGCCTGGACGGTCCCGGTTGAGCAGAACAGCGGCGGCCAGATAGGGCCACAGGACGATTTTTACATGCTCCCACAGGCTTTCGTTCACCGGAGAAAAGAGAGCCGTAATGGCGCAGGGTATCCAGGAGTAGACAAAATGGAGCAGGGTTCCGGCCAGCATGGCAGCCAGACACGTGAGGATCAACGAGCGTTTCCCATAATACATGACACACACCACCTTGCTCTACTTTATGCGGGGGCGGAGGTGGTTATGCCGGAGAAACGCAAAAAACGGGCCCCGGGATACATCCGGGGCCCGTTGCGTTATTGGGCTGAGGAGTGATAGGCCTTGGCGGCGGCGAGAAAGGCGGCAAAGAGCGGGTGGGCACGGTTGGGGCGGCTTTTCAGCTCCGGATGGAACTGGACGCCCACGAACCAGGGGTGATGAGGCAGTTCCACCATCTCTACCAGCCGTCCATCGGGAGACAGGCCGGACAGGCGAAGGCCCGCCTGGGTGAGACGGTCCCGGTAGTCGTTGTTGAACTCGTAGCGGTGGCGGTGGCGTTCCTGGATTTCCAGAGTGCCATAGGAGCGGAAGGCAAAGGTGTCCTCCCCGGTGATGCGGCAGGGATAAGAGCCCAGGCGCATGGTGCCGCCTTTGGCAGTAATTCCCCGCTGGTCGGGCATAAGGTCAATGACCGGATAGGGAGTGTCAGGGGCGAGCTCGCTGGAGTGGGCCCCCTCCAGATGGCACACATTTCGGGCGAACTCCACCACGGCCATCTGCATCCCCAGGCAGATGCCCAAGAAGGGAATTTCGTGCTCCCGGGCATAGCGGATGGCGGAGATTTTCCCCTCGATTCCACGGCTGCCAAAGCCCCCGGGAACCAGGATGCCGCTGACGCCGGAGAGCAGGCGGGGGGCGTTTTCGTCGGTAAGCTCCTCGCTGCTAAGCCAGCGGATCTTCACCCGCACACCGTTTTCGATTCCTCCATGGGCCAGGGCCTCCACCACCGACAGGTAGGCGTCGTGAAGGGAGACATACTTGCCCACCAGAGCAATTTCCACCTGTCCGGCAGGATTCTTGGCCCGGTGGACCATGGTGGCCCATTCGGTGAGGTCGGGGGCGTAGCAGATGAGCCCCAGCCGCCGGACCACCACGTCGGCCAGGCCCTCCCGCTCCAGCATGAGGGGAACCTCATAGAGAATGGGGGCGGTGAGATTTGGAATCACGTGGTCGGCGGGAATGTTGCAGAACAGGGAGATTTTCTCCCGCATCTCCTGAGAAATCGGGTAGTCGCTGCGGCAGATGATGACATCGGGCTGAATACCCAGGGCCAGCAGCTCTTTAACCGAGTGCTGGGTGGGCTTACTCTTCAGCTCTCCGGTGCCGGGAATGGAGACGATGAGGGAGACATGAAGAAACATCACGTTCTGCCGCCCCCGCTCAGCGGCCACCTGGCGGATGGACTCCAGGAAGGGCTGGCTCTCAATGTCGCCCACGGTGCCGCCGATCTCCACAATGGCCACATCGGTGTCCGGGGTGTCCAGGGCGTAGATGTTGGCCTTGATCTCATCGGTGACGTGGGGGATGATCTGGACGGTGCCCCCCAGATAGTCCCCCGCCCGCTCCCGGCTGAGAACGTTCCAGTAGATCTTGCCGGAGGAGACGGAGCTGTGACGGGTGAGGTTTTCGTCAATGAAGCGCTCATAGTGGCCCAGATCCAGGTCAGTTTCTGCCCCATCGTCGGTGACAAAGACCTCGCCGTGCTGGTAGGGGCTCATGGTGCCCGGGTCCACGTTGAGATAGGGGTCCAGCTTTTGTACCCTGACCCGCAGGCCCCGCTGCTTGAGCAGCCGCCCCAGGGAGGCGGCGGTGATGCCCTTCCCCAGGCCGGATACCACGCCGCCGGTGACAAAGATATATTTTGTGGCCATAGATCTCGCTCCACCCTTTCCTATGTTAGCCGTGTTCCACAAGCCGGCGCATCACCTGTTGATAGGCGTCCTCCACGCCGCCCAGATCCCGGCGGAAGCGGTCCTTATCCAGCTTTTCATGGGTTTTGGCATCCCAAAGACGGCAGGTATCGGGACTGATCTCATCCGCCAGCACCACGGTGCCGTCGGCCAGACGGCCAAATTCCAGCTTGAAGTCCACCAGGATGACGCCGCACTCCGCCCACAGCTGCTTCAAAAAGTTGTTGACGGCAAAGGAGTAGCGGCGGATGGTATCCAGCTCCTCCGGCGTGGCCAGCTTTAGGGCAATGGCGTGGGAGCTGTTGATGAGAGGGTCGCCCAGAGCGTCGTTTTTGTAGGAAAATTCCAGGGTGGGCTGGTCAAATACCACGCCCTCCTCCACCCCATAGCGCTTGGAGAAGGAGCCGGCGGCCAGGTTGCGCACAATGACCTCCAGAGGGATAATGGATACCCGCTTGACCAGGGTTTCCCGGGAGCTGAGCTCCCGGATCAGATGGGTGGGAACGCCAACCTGTTCCAGGCGCTCCATCAGCAGATTGGTCATCTGGTTGTTGATGACGCCCTTTCCGCCGATGGTCCCCTTTTTCAGACCGTTGAAGGCAGTGGCATCGTCCTTGTAAGAGACGATGAGCTGCTGGGGATCCTGGGTCTCATAGACCTTTTTGGCCTTCCCTTCGTATAAAAGCTTGTTTTCTCCCATGTTGATGACTCCTTCCTTATACGCCGCTGGCGCCGTAGTTGGCCAGCACCCGGGCAGAGGGATCGTTGACGTCACAGCCGGCCCAGCTCTTGTTGGGCATCCAGAAATCGGTGACCATCCGGCTCTGACCGGGGTAGTAGTATTCAAAAATCTCCCGATAGAGAAGAGATTCCTTGGTAAAGGGCTGGGCGTGGGTGTACTTTCGGCGCAGGGTCTCAAATTCCTCATCGGTATAGTGCGTCTCGGCGTACTCCTTCAGGTCGTCCACCAGGGAGTGGCCTACCGCGTCGGAAAAGGCGGCTTTCTCCCGCCAAAGGATGGCCTGGGGGAGGTAGTCCCCCTCAAAGGCCCGGCGCAGGAGATATTTGCCCTTGCCGTAAGTGTTGACCTTCAAAGCCGGGTCCAGAGACATGACGTAGCGCACAAATTCCAGATCGCCAAAGGGGACCCGGGCCTCCAGCGAGTTGACGGAGATACACCGGTCCGCCCGGAGCACATCGTACATGTGCAGCTCCCGCACCCGCTTTTCCGCCTCCTGCTGGAACGCCTCGGGAGAGGGGGCAAAGTCGGTATATTTATAGCCAAAGAGCTCGTCGGAGATTTCACCCGTGAGCAGCACCCGGATGTCACTTTGCTCGTGGATGGCCTTGCACAGCAGATACATGCCCATGCTGGCCCGGATGGTGGTGATGTCGTAGGTGCCCAGCACCTCGATGACCTGTTCCAGAGAGGAGAGGACGTCCTCCCGGGTGATGATGATTTCATGGTGGTCGCTGCCCAGATAGTCGGCCACCTGGCGGGCGTACTTCAGGTCGATGGCGTCCACATCCATGCCGATGGCATAGGTTTGGATGGGCGCGGTGCTCCTGCGCGCGGCAATGGCGCACACCAGGGAGGAATCCAGGCCGCCGGAGAGCAGGAAGCCCACCTTCGCATCGGCCACCAGGCGCTTTTCCACCCCCGCAATGAGCTTTTCCCGGATGTTGCGGCAGGCGGTGTCCAGATCATCATGGCACACTGCATCCACCCGGGACATGTCCCGGTAGCAGGTGAAGGTTCCATCCTTGTAGTAATGCCCGGGGGGAAAGGGCATAATCTCCCCCACCAGCCCCAGCAGGTTCTTGGGCTCGCTGGCAAAGACAATGGTCCCACGGATATCATAACCATAGTAGAGGGGACGAATTCCGATGGGGTCCCGGGCGGCGATGAACTCATCCGTCTGAGCGTCGTAGAGAATACAGGCAAACTCCGCATCCAGCATGGCGAACATGTCCACCCCGTATTCCTGATACAGGGGAAGCAGGATTTCGCAGTCGGAGTCGCTCTGGAAGGAATACTGGTTGGCCAGCGCGGCCTTGAACCGCTCAAAGCCGTAAATTTCTCCGTTGCACACCACATAGCTGCCGTTTAACGAAAAAGGCTGCATGCCGGAGGGCGTCAGCCCCATGATAGATAGCCGGTGAAATCCCAGCACACCGCTGCCGGCTTTGACTACGCGGCTCTGGTCGGGCCCCCGGGACAGCGTGCGCTGAAAGGCTGCGTCAAATGCAGCAGGATCAATGACAGGGCCGCAGTAACCGATAATGGAACACATGAGCATACACCCTTTCCCTGCGTGAAATAAAAAAAGAGGCAAAGACGCCTTCAGATGAGCGATCTGAAAGACGTCTTTGCCTTTACGGGGCGTAGTATAAACCGAAAGCGGCTGCTTTGTCAATAGAAAAGCGGCCTTTTTTCCAATCCTGTGGTGAAACCCAAAGAAAGCGGCCAACTTGGTTCCTGAGCATGGCTGAAATAGACAAAACAAACTTTTTCCCGATAGAGTTATAGAAAAAGGGGGGAGCACGTGGTATAATTGCCACAAAATTTGCAGTACCGGAGCGTGGAAACCAGCGCGGCCGGTCGGGCAAGCACAAAGAAAGCGGGTGGACCTATGAAATATACGGCAAACGACGTCCTCCAATATATCAACGAGGAAGAGATTAAATTTATCCGTCTGGCCTTCTGCGATGTGTTTGGACGGCAGAAGAACATCTCCATTGCGGCCACCGAGCTGCCCCGGGCCTTTGAATATGGCATCGCCTTTGATGCCTCGGCCATTGCGGGGTTTGGGGATGAGACGCACTCGGATCTGCTGCTGCGGCCCGATCCGGAGACGCTGATGCTGCTTCCCTGGCGGCCGGAGCAGGGACAAGTGGTGCGGATGTTCTGCCAAATCGTCTACCCCGATGGCCGGCCCTTTGAGTGTGATTGCCGCCAGCTGCTGAAAGACGCTGTGGCCCGGGCCAAGGAGCGGGGACTGGAGTTCCTCTTTGGAGCGGAGCAGGAATTCTATCTCTTTAAACTGGACGAGCGGGGAGAACCCACCCGGGAGCCTTACGACCGGGCCAGCTATATGGACGCGGCCCCGGAGGACAAGGGAGAAGCCATCCGCCGGGAGATCTGCCTGACCCTGGAGCAGATGGGCATTCGCCCGGAGAGCGCCCACCACGAGGAGGGACCGGGGCAAAACGAAATTGATTTCCGCTATTCCGACCCCATCACAGCTGCGGACAACGCCATGACCTTCCAGACCATTGTGAAAATGGTGGCCCACCGCAACGGACTGTATGCGGACTTTAGCCCCAAGCCCCTGGAGGGAAAGCCGGGCAGCGGCTTTCACATCAACCTCTCCGTCCGTGCCAAGGACGGCAAGGACTACCTGGGACAGGTGATCGCCGGAGTGTTGGACAAGGTGGGGGAGATGACGGTGTTTCTCAACCCCACTCAGAGCTCCTATGCACGCTTCGGCAGCAGCAAGGCCCCCAGCTACATTTCCTGGTCCCGGGAGAACCGCTCTCAGCTGGTGCGGGTGCCCGCGGCGGTGGGGGAGTACCGGCGGGCAGAGCTGCGTTCCCCCGACCCCATGGCCAACCCCTATCTGGCCTTTGCCCTGATGATTGAAGCGGCGCTTTATGGCATTCGGCGGGACCTGCCCCTGCCCCAGCCCGCGGATCTCAATCTCTATCAGGCCGACGCGGAGACCTTGTCGGCCTTCCGCCGTCTCCCCCAGAATCTGGCTGTGGCCCGTAAGGCGGCGGCGGAGAGCAAATTTATCCGCGACTGCCTCCCGGAGGGAATTCGCAGCTGCTACTGCGGGACGTAAGATGCGGCTTGAGCCCAGAGAAAGGAGGGGAGAACCATGGCCTTGGAGGAGCGGGTATACAGCGTGCTGCTGGTCTCAGCCTCTGAGCGATTTAACGCAGCGATAAAGGAACTGCTGGCCCAGATGCCCTTTGATCCGGTGTGCGTTGCCGCCAGCATAAATGCCGCCGAACGCCTGACGGCGGAGCGGAGCTTTGACTGCATTTTGGTCAATTCTCCCCTGCCGGATGACCCGGGCCTTCGGTTTTCGGTCAACAGCTGCGCCAACCGGGAGACGGTGGTGCTGCTGCTGGTGCGCAGCGAGCTCCACGACCAGGTCCACGACCGGGTGGCGGGGCAGGGGGTGTTTACCCTGGCCAAGCCCTCCCCGAGAGGGACGGTGCTCCAGGCACTGAGCTGGCTGGTCAGCGCCCGGGAACGGCTGAGAAAGGTCAGCGACAAAATCCAGCCCCTGGAAAAGCGTATGGAGGAGATCCAATTGGTGAACCGGGCGAAGTGGCTGCTGATCAGCCAGCTGAAGATGAGTGAGCCCGATGCCCACCACTACATTGAGCGCCAGGCTATGAACCGCTGCCTGCCCAAGGGCAAGGTGGCCCAGGAGATTATCTCGCTTTATTCTTAAACAGCGAACAAGGGGAGGACCAGTCCGGTCCTCCCCTTGTTTTATAGATTGAGAACGGGCTCAGCCCAGCTTCATTTCGTCCCGGGCATACCGCTCCAGCTCTTCCCGGAAATCGGGGTGGGCAATGGAGGCCATGGCCTGGGCCCGCTGACGCACAGACAGGCCGGACAGGCACACCACGCCATATTCCGTGGCCACATACTGGACCATGGTTCGGGGGGCGGAGACCACGCTGCCCCCGGAGATGAGGGGGACGATATTGGACTTGCGCACTCCGTCCTTGGTCACCCGGGAGGAGTTGAGGCAAATGAAACCCTTTCCGCCCGGGGAGCGGTAGGCACCCTCCAGAAAGTCCATCTGGCCGCCGATGCCGGACAGCTGCCGGTAGCCGGCGCTCTCCCCGTTCTCCTGGCCCATCAGATCCAGCTGTACGCCGCCGTTGATGCTGATGACGTTGGTCATGGAGCCGATGCGCTGGGGACAGTGGACATAGTCCAGATCACCGGGATGGAAGAGGCCGGGGTTGTCCTGAAGCCAGTCGTAGAGTGCCTGAGATCCCATGGCCAGGTTCCAGGTGCTCAGGCCCCGGTCAAATTCCTTCCGGGCGTTGGTGAGCTTGCCGGCCTCATACATGGCCAGGTAGGCATCGCTGATGGTGCCGGTGTGACAGCCCAGGTCCTTTCGGTCGGACTGGGCCAACAGGTTTGCCACGGTAAAGGGGACGCCGCCTACCCCCAGGGACAGCACTGCCCCATCGGGGATCTCATCCACCACCAGCTTGGCAATGGCCATATCGGTGGGGGAGGGGTCTTTGTAGGTACGCAGCGGAAGGGGCTCGTGGACGCCCTCTACGATATAGTCTGCCTCGGACAGGTGGACCCGGTGGGAGCCGCCCACCCCCTGGAGGGTGGGATAGTGCTCGTTGATCTCAAAGATCACCGTCCGGGCGTGCTCAAAAATCACCCGCCAGGTATAGTTGGAGATGCCAAGGCCACAGTAGCCATCTCCATCCGGACGGGAGACGGGGACGAAGGCCACGTCGGTACGGATCTGCCCCCGGTAGAGGGTGGGCAGCATCCGTAGGGCTACGGGGAGAAATTCCACCAGCCCACGAGACTGGAGCTTGCGCTCGTAGTCGCCGATGTGCCAGCTGTAGTAGTGAAAGCTCTCCTGCTCCGGGTCGCACTCCACCGCCTCGATGCGGGGACGGATCACCAGGCCGCCCCGGATCTTTACGTCCTTCAGCCGGCCTTTCTGCTTGGCCAGGGCCTTGTCCAGCAGCTCCGGAAAGCCAGCGCCAAAGCCATAGTCAATCCAGTCGCCGGACCGGACGGCCTGCTCCACCGCCTGGTCGGGCGTGAGAAATTTATGCATATAGTGCTCGTTCATAGCCAGTGCCTCCTAAGTGGAAAATAGATGGGAAAACTGGGGGACAGAGATGTAGAGTGGCTTTATTATACCTCCTGTTCAGCGGCAGCGCAAAGAAAAAGAGAAAAATTGCTGCCGCCGCTTGAGAAGGGAGTATGTACTGTCTGCACATCCGCTTTTGGGGGGCGCCCGCAAAAAGCGGATTTTTTGCAGATGAAAACGGGGAAATATACCAAAAGAAAAAATGAAATTTTATAAAAATTAGGTAAGGTGACGGAGTTGCCGGCGGAAGGTTGACTTCTTCAAACTATTTCACTATTATAATAAAACACGAAAGAGAGCGGAGGTGAAGCGACGTTGAACCGTTCCAACAAGAGAACCGGCCGGCGCAGCCTCCCCCAAGGGATTTGGACGATTTGCTTCCAGGGGGAGACGCTGCCAGCGGGCCGGATCTCCCTGTACCATTGCCATCCGGAGCATGAGCGACATTGTCAGATCAGAGTACAACGTTGATCATTTCTTGACAGGAGGAGCAACATGAATCCGGAACTTACCCTAAAAGATGACGAATGGGCGATTGTTCGCCTGCGGATGCTGTACCGGCAGTATGGGTATACCTACTATAAAATGAGCGAATTTGAGGAATATGACCTGTATGTCCGGAACAAAAATTTTCTGAATACGGATAATATTCTTACCTTTACCGGCGCGGACGGAAAGCTGATGGCCCTGAAGCCGGATGTGACGCTGTCCATCATTAAGAACACCAAGGATGGTCAGGGGGCGCTGCAGAAGGTCTATTACAGTGAAAATGTCTACCGTCCCTCCCCCACCTCCCGGGATTACCGGGAGATTATGCAGGTGGGGCTGGAGTGCATTGGAGAACTGGACCTGTGGGCCATGGCTGAGGTGGTACTGCTGGCGGCCAGGAGCCTGGAGACCATCAGCGGCCAGTACCTGCTGGACTTGAGCCACCTGGGCTTTGTGGCGGGACTTCTGGACCAGGCCCAGGTGAAGGCGGAGGAACGAACGGAGCTGATGGCTCTGATTGGAAAGAAAAATGTGCCCGCCCTGAAACAGGCCTGTGAGCGCCTGGGGATGGAGGCGGACATGGCCCGGGATCTTTGCCGCCTGGCCACCATGTATGCGCCCCCTGCCCAGGCTCTGGAGCCGTTACGGGAGATGGTGCGCAACCGGAAAATGGCCTGGGCCCTTTCGGAGCTGGAGAGTGTGTGTACCCTGGTGGGGGATGTGGGCAGCCACCTGCGCCTGGATTTTTCCGTGGTCAACGACATGAATTATTATAACAGCCTCATTTTTCGGGGCTATCTGCCGGGCCTGCCCAGCGGAATTTTGGCCGGCGGGCGCTATGACAACCTGCTGAAAAAGATGGGCAAGAGCTCCGGCGCCATTGGCTTTGGCGTCTATCTGGATCTGCTGGAACGTGTGGAACCTAAGGGCGACAGCTACGATGCGGATGTGCTGCTGCTGTATGGTCCTGACACTTCTCCAGCTCAGGTGGCCCGGGCCGCGGGAGAGCACCGGAGGGCAGGCTTCTCGGTGCGCACCGAGCGGCAGATTCCGCCGGGACTGAAGTTCCGCTGGATCAAGGAGGTGGGCTGAGGTGGACCTGATTAACATTGCCCTGCCCAAAGGACGTCTGGGAGAAAAGGTCTACCAGATCTTTGAAGAGGTGGGCTATGAGTGCCCGTCCATCCGGGAGGAAAACCGCAAGCTTATCTTTGAAAACCCCAAGCTGGGGGTGCGCTACTTTTGGGTCAAGCCCAGCGACGTGCCTATCTATGTGGAACGGGGGGCCGCTGACGTGGGAGTGGCGGGCAAGGACATTCTGCTGGAATATTTGCCGGACATCTATGAATTGTGCGATCTGGGCATTGGGAAATGCCGCATGTGCGTAGCAGGAAAAAAGGACTTCTATGACACCATGGGCCGCACCCTTCGGGTGGCTACGAAATTTCCCCGGATTGCCAAGGATTACTATGCCTCCCTGAGCCGGAACATCGATATTATCAAACTCAACGGCTCCATTGAAATCGCCCCCATTTTGGGGCTGAGCGACGTGATTGTGGACATTGTGGAGACCGGGAAAACTCTGCTGGAAAATGATCTGGAGCCCAAGGAGACCATTGTGGCAATCAGCGCCCGGCTGATTGCCAACAAGGTGAGCTATAAATTTAAAAATCAGGAGATTACCACCCTGTGCGGTCGGGTGGAGCAGTTCTGCCGCCTGCGGGAAGAGCAGAGCAAAAATACGGCGGGGTGAAGCCGCCGGACGCTGCCGCCTTCGGGCGCAAAAAGCGCCCGGGACGGCGCAGCGAAGCTTTAGAAAGAAGGGTAACCTTATGAGCCGATATATGAGCGCCCGCTTCGCCTCCCTGGAGGCCTACGTCCCGGGGGAACAGCCCCAGGACAAAAAATATGTGAAGCTGAATACCAACGAATCCCCCTTCCCGCCCTCACCCCAGGTCATCGCCGCCGTCAACAGGGAGCAGGTGGGGCGGCTGAACCTCTATCCCGATCCGGAGTGCCGCAGGCTTTGCAGCAAGCTGGCGGCCTGCTATCAGGTGAAGGAGGAAAATGTCTTTCTGGCCAATGGCTCGGACGATGTTTTGAACTTTGCCTTTATGGCCTTCTGTGATTCTGCCAGACCCGTGGCCTTTCCTGATATCAGCTACGGCTTTTACCCCGTCTACGCACGGCTGCACAACATTCCGGCCCGGGAGATCCCCCTGCGGGAGGGCTTTGTCCTGGCGGCGGAAGACTACTGCGGCCTGGGCTGCAACATCGTCCTTGCCAACCCCAATGCACCCTCCGGCCGGGCCATTCCGGTGGAAGATGTGGAAAAGATTCTGCGCACCAACCCCGACCACGTGGTGGTGGTAGACGAGGCCTATGTGGACTTTGGGGCAGAGAGCTGCCGGAGACTGATTGACACCTATGATAACCTCCTGGTGTGTATGACCTTCTCCAAGTCCCGGTCCATGGCGGGCGGCCGTCTGGGCTTTGCCCTGGGCAGCCGGGAGCTGATTGAGGACCTGAACAAGCTGAAATTTTCCACCAACCCCTATAGCATCAACCGCCTGACCATGGTGGCCGCTGAGGCCGCTCTGGATAGCCAGGACTACTATCTGCAAAATTGCAGGACCATTGCGGAAAACCGAAGCTATACGGTGGAGAAGCTTGCCAGACTGGGCTTCACCACCATTCCCTCCCAGGCTAACTTCATTTTCACCCGCTGCTCTAAGCTCTCCGGCGGCACGCTCTATCAAAAGCTGAAGGAGCGCGGAGTGCTGGTGCGCTATTGGAACAAGCCCGCCCTCAAGGATTACGTCCGGGTGACCATCGGCTCCAAAGAGCAGATGGACGTCTTGTTAAACCAGGTACAGGCCATTTTAGAGGAGGGATGAACCATGCGCAGTGCTGAAATTACCCGCAAAACTGCGGAGACCCACATTACCCTCTCCCTGTGCCTGGAGGGGACCGGAAGGGGAGATATTCAGACAGGCTGCGGGTTTTTGGACCACATGCTTACCCTCTTTGCCCGCCACGGCCGTTTTGATCTGATGGTCCGCTGCCAGGGGGACACCTATGTGGACGACCACCACACCGTGGAGGATGTGGGCATCTGTCTGGGGGATGCCTTTGCCCAGGCGCTGGGGGAGCTGCGGGGGATAAACCGGTATGGCAGCGCCCTGCTTCCCATGGATGAGGCCTTGATTCTCACTGCGGTGGACTTGTCCGGACGGGCCCTGCTGTGCTATGACCTGAACATCCCTGCCCAGAAGGTGGGAACCTTTGATACGGAGCTCACCCAGGAGTTTTTTATGGCCTTTGTCCGCAGGGCGGGCCTTACCCTCCACATCCGGCAGCTGGCCGGGCAGAACAGCCACCACATCATTGAGGGGACCTTCAAGAGCCTGGGCCGTTCCCTTCGGCAAGCGGTGGCCATAGACCCGGACTTTGCCGGAGAGATTCCCTCCACAAAGGAGGTTTTAACGTGATCGCCATTGTGGATTATGGAGTGGGAAACCTGTTTTCTCTGAAAAGCTCCCTGGGGGCGCTGGGCATGGAGGCGGTCGTCACCGCCGACGGGGCGGTTATCCGCCGCGCGGACAAGGTGATTCTGCCCGGAGTGGGGGCCTTTGGCGATGCGGCGCAGCGTTTGGAGCGTGCCGGTCTTGGCCGGATCGTCAAAGAGCAGGCCGGGGCGGGAAAGCCCCTGCTGGGCATCTGCCTGGGGATGCAGCTGTTGTTTGAGCAGAGCGAGGAGTATGGCTGCCACCGCGGCCTTGGGCTCATTCCCGGGCGGGTGGTGAGCATGCAGCCGGTGGTTCCCGAGGGATACAAGGTGCCCCACATCGGCTGGAATGCCCTCCACTTTCCCCAAAACCGGCCCGCAGATCCTCTGTTTCGGTATATCAAAGAGGGGGAGTGCGTCTATTTTGTCCACTCCTACTATGCAACAGACTGTCAGGAATACGTCATTGCCACCGCGGAGTACGGCCCGGAGCTGACGGCGGCGGTGCGCCGGGGAAACGTAATGGGCACCCAGTTCCATCCGGAAAAGAGCGGGGCCGTAGGGCTCAAGATCCTGCAGGCCTTCTGCGAGAGGGAGGTGGAGGCATGATTCTGTTTCCTGCCATCGACCTGAAGGACGGCAAGGTGGTCCGCCTCTACAAAGGGGATTTTTCCACGGTTCACCAGGTGGCCGAGGACCCGGTGGAGACCGCCCGGCAGTTCCAGGCCGCCGGGTGTACTTACCTGCACATGGTGGACCTGGACGGTGCCCGGGATGGGCAGCGCAAAAACAGCGAGATTGTGCAGGCGGTATGCCGGGTGGGCCTGAAAGTGGAGCTGGGGGGCGGAATCCGTACCCTGGAGGATGCCCGGGCGGTATTTGACCTGGGGGTGTATCGATGCGTCATCGGGTCGGCCGCTGTGTCCGATCCGGCCCTGGTTGCCCGGCTGCTGGAGCAGTGGGGACCGGAGCGGGTGGCTGTGGGCATCGACGCCAGGGACGGCCTGGTGTGCACCGCCGGCTGGGAGAAAAATTCCGGCATCGATGCCCTGGACTTTGCCCGGCAGATGGAGAAGCTGGGAGTCCGGCATCTGATTTTTACCGACATCGACACCGATGGGACCCTGTCCGGACCCGCCTTTTCTCGCCTGGAACAGCTCCAGGGAGCGGTGGGGTGCCACATCACCGCCTCAGGCGGGGTGTCCTGCCGGGAGGACCTGCGCCAGCTGAAGGAGATGGGTCTCTATGGGGCCATCGTGGGAAAGGCCTGGTATGCAGGCAGCATTGATTTGAAGCTTGCAGTGGAGGAGGCGGGCGAGGGGTGATTACCAAACGGATTATTCCCTGTCTGGATGTAAAGGACGGGCGGGTGGTGAAGGGAGTGAACTTTGCCGGGCTCAGCGATGTGTCCGACCCGGTGGAGCTGGGCCGCTTTTACAGCGACTGCGGGGCCGATGAGCTGGTCTTTTACGACATCACCGCCTCCGCCGAGGGGCGGGCCCTCTTTACGGACATCCTCACCCGGGTGGCCTCCACCATCTTTATCCCCCTTACTGTGGGGGGCGGCATTTACACGGTGGATGATTTTGACCGGGTGCTTAAGTGCGGCGCGGACAAGGTGAGCGTCAACTCCGGGGCCATCCGGGACCCCGCCCTTATTTCCGCCGCTGCCAAGCGCTACGGGGACCAGTGCGTGGTGCTCAGTGTGGACGCCAAGCGGGTGGACGGACAGTTCCGGGTGTTTGCCAAGGGCGGCCGGGAGGACACCGGCCTGGATGCCATTGAGTGGATCCGCCGGGGCGTTCAAAACGGGGCGGGGGAAATTGTCCTCAACAGCATTGATACCGACGGGGTGAAGAAGGGCTTCGACCTGGAAATGCTCAAGGCGGTGTGCGATGTGGTGGATGTGCCCGTGATCGCCTCAGGCGGGGCGGGGTGCATAGAGGACTTCGTGACCCTCTTTCAAACCCTGCCCAAGGTGGACGCGGGGCTGGCCGCCTCGATCTTCCACTTTGGTCAGGTGAAGATTCCCCAGTTGAAGCGGGAGCTGGCCCGGCAGGGCATTACCATGCGGCGATAAAGGAGAATGGATATGTGTTCCGTGGATGAACTGAACTTTGATGAGCGGGGACTGATTCCAGCCATTGTGGTGGACGGGGGGAGCAAGGAAGTGCTCACCCTGGCCTATATGAACCGGGAGAGCCTGGAGATCACCATGCAAGAGGGACGCACCTGCTTCTGGTCCCGGTCCAGGCAGGAGCTGTGGCGCAAGGGAGAGACCAGCGGAAATGTGCAGTATGTGATGGACATTACCGCCGACTGTGACCGGGATGCGCTGGTGGTGCGGGTCAATAAGACGGGGCCCGCCTGCCACCTGGGGGAGGAGTCCTGCTTTCACAATCCCCTGTTTATCGGCCAGGCAGAGCAGCCCTTCTCCGTCAAGGG
>CALWYG010000043.1 GCA_944385695.1 uncultured Oscillospiraceae bacterium
CCCCTCAAAATCTGCGTCGCAAAACAAAGATAAAAGCCTTTCCTGAAAATATTACGCTGTTACCAAAGATATTGTCCTCCGAACAAAGAACGAATCTAAATTGTTACTGTTCTGATAACTCTGCTCCTTTTCCCTGGCTATTGCCTGCCACTTAGGGTATTGTGTGTTGCTGCAAAGGAGGCGACACACATGGCAAAGAAACGAGCCAATGGCGAAGGCAGTATCCGCAAAAGAAAGGATGGTCGCTGGGAGGGACGGTACACGGCAGGGCATGATCCAGAGACCGGCAAGGCTATCTACAAGAATGTGCTGGGCCGAACTCAGGCAGAGGTCAAGGAGAAGTTGAGGGCCGCGATCAAGGAGACGCAGTCTCTGGATTTAACCAAAGCAGGAAAGTACACGATGGGAGAGTGGATGGAGGTATGGTTTGAGGACTACGCCAAGATCAAAGTCCGGCCCTCCTCCCACCAGACCTACCGGGGTTACATTGACAACCACATCAATCCCAACATCGGGGACATTCCGCTGGAAAAACTCACCTCTCTGGACTTGCAGAAGCTCTACAAGAAGCTGCTGATCAAAGGCCGGGTAGACCGGCTGGAGGCCAAAGGACAGCCCAAGGGGCTCAGCGCCAAGACAGTGCGGAATATCCACCAGATTCTCTCCTCTGCCTTAAAGCTGGCCCAGGAGCAGCGGATCATCCTCACCAACCCAGCGGAGGGCTGTGCCCTGCCGAAAGTGGAACACCGGGAAATGAAAACCCTTCCAGTGGAACAGCTTCAATCCTTCCTGCGGGAAGCCAGAGAGAGCGGCGTCTTTGAGCTCTACTATCTGGAACTGGCCACCGGCCTGCGGCGAGGAGAACTGTTATCTTCGGGAGTAGTACGCTATCTGGAGGACGGCATTGAGGAGAAGCGTACATATTGCGATTTTTCCGGTGAACACTGGCCAGGTATCTGTCCCAACATTGTCATTGAACGGCTGAACCAGATGATTCACCGCCGTACCTGTGTAGAGTCTTTCCTGGATGGCAACTCTGCTCTGATGCTGCTCTGCGCCTGGCTGTGCCATGTGGCCGGTACCCAGTGGGGCAACAAGAGGTGCATGAACATGAAGCACCTGAGACCGCCTTTGAAGCCGCCTGCATTGCTGGCTGACTTTATTCACACCAAGGCCTGAAAAAACCATGAACCTGTTGGCAAAGATAAAACATGGCCTTAGCCATCCTCTTGAGGTTAATGCTATGGCAGACAAGAGACATTCCTCAGTTGTTGCAAGAATGCCTCGTTGCTAAATTATCTGATTGAGTTTCCGAAGTAATGATTGTTTGGAATCATTTCTGCTATATCCAGAATTACTATACTTATTCGATCGTTCTGCTGTCCCATTATGCTCCATCCCTCCCGTATTTCAATTATACCGTGGGAATAGGGGGGGAGCTTTGGTCAACAGGTCTCTTATTATACCTTATTGGAAAAATCGATATAGAATAAATAAAATATGGCTGTGTGGGTTTCTCCCACGCAGCCATATTTTATTTGCCAATTTATAGTTTTCCAGACAGAAGAACCACTTCTGAATCTTACATATACAGCTGCTCCAGCTTGAAGTTATGGGTGCGCAGATAGAACTTCAGCACGTCCTGGAGGGCATAGACGGGAACAGGACCGACCAGATCACAGTCGACCACACCGACACCGTACTGAGAGGCCTCGCTCTTAATGGTCTCGAATACGCGGTGGATGGGGGTCTTTTCATAGTTGGTCAGGTTCATGGAAACCTGGACAATGCCGTCACGGTCTTCCAGAACCAGGGCGATGGCTCGGACGTGCTGATAGCCGCCGGTAGCAGCGCGGACAGCCTTGACGATTTTTTTGCCGATCTCCAGATCCTTGGTCTGCAGGTTGACGTTGAACGCGACCAGGGGGAAGCGAACGCCCGTGACAGTAGCGCCGCTCTTGGCGTTAAAGGTGGAAGGACCTTCATCGGGAGTCCAAGTGGGATCCTTCATCTTCTCTTCCAGACCTTCATATTGGCCCTTGCGGATTTTAGGCAGGCTCTTGCGCTCTTCGCAGGTAGCGGCATCCTCGTAATAGTAAACGGGGACACCCAGGCTGCCCATATAGGCGCCGTATCCCCGGCAGATTTCCAGTGCCTCTTCAATGGTCACGTCCTTCACGGGGATAAACGGGACCACATCGACCGCACCGATACGAGGATGAGCACCGGTATGCTTGGTCATGTCGATCAACTCAACCGCTTTGGCGGACAGACGCTTGGTAGCCTCCAGAACGGCCTTGGGTTCACCCTTAAAGGTAAATACGGTGCGGTTATGGTCGGCGTCGGAAGAAATCTCCATCAGATCAATGGGATCACCGGCGAGCATAGCATCGCGGACAGCCGCGATGAGATCCTGGTTTCTACCTTCACTAAAGTTTACTTCTGCCATCAGACATTTCATTTGAAACACTCCTTGCAATAAATATTTTGGGTTTAAGATTTCAATTAGTAGCAAATAGCCTTTAACAGCAGCTCCAGCATATTTTCCTTCAGGGCTGCCCGTACAGCTTCGTCCTTGATCATGCCCAGATTAGCCTGGATATTCAGGACACAATCCTTCACGCCGCCCTCGCACAGATACAGTGCGCTGGTAAGGTCGGACAGGCAGGCGGGATTGGAATTTCCCTTCAGCATAGTGCCGAGTTCGTGGACGCGGGCATTGAGGTAGGCGTTGTCGCGGGGAACCTCTGCGGCACGGATTGCGGCGGCCTGAACGGCGGCGCTGCGGGCGGCTTTTTCCTCATCCGTTCCCTTGGGCATACGGAACGCGTCGACGATCATGCAATAGGCTTCGGTATCGCGGATGCAGCCCTCTCGCAGCTGTTCCATCAGACGGTCACATTCCTGTGCGATTTCGTCATACTGTTCCACGGTGAAGTTTACGGGATTCTTTTTGGAGAGCTTTGCTACCATGCCGATCATTCCCGCGGCCATGGCGCCGGATAAGGCGGAAGCGGAGCCTCCACCCACCGTGGTGTCATTTGAATCCATAATTTTGTTGAGGACATCTAAAATTTTTTCATTCATAAGTTGCTCCTCCTTCACGGTTTCAAAAATAAATAAACGCCCCACCAGACGCAACACCAAATACGCTGATTCGCACCATGGCAATCAGCGTATTTTGTTATTGCGTACTCGTGAAGCGTTAATAATCTGTTTTCAGCATATCAAATGAGCGCTGGAAAAGCAAGTGGAAAAATTGAAATTTAATAAAGTAAAGGAAAATATTAAATTCACTTTATTTCATTCTGGACGGTCCCGCGCTGATATTTGAGTAAGACCTCCTCCACTTCTTTTACCAACAGCAGAGCGGATGGATTCCCGCCCTGACGCGCCGTGAGTTTGGCGATCTCAAAGTGTTCAAAGGCCTTTTTCAGATCACCTTTGTGTGCGGCAACCAGCGCGGCGTAAGACCGGGCTCTGGAACGCCCCCACATGGCATCGGTTTTTTCAAAGCATTCGTTGGCGCGATTAATGTAGTGTTCTGCCTCATCCAATTTCCCTTGCTGCAGCAGGATATATCCCGCATTGCTGCAGAAGACGCCCAAGCCGCTGACCAGTTCCTCGCCGCAGCAATCGATGGCCTGAAGGAAGAAACTGAGGGCCTCATCCAGACGAGACTGTGCCTGACGGATTTCACCAAGGTAGTTATAACAGGCAGCCAGGCCGATTCGATATGTAGTGTCCAGGTTACAAAGGGGAAGCATATTGTCAATGACAGAGGAGAACAGTTCTTCTGCGCGGTCATATTGATAATTCTTCATATGATATAACCCCTCCAACCGGGTTACCGTGCAGATTTCGGCTTGGGAGTAGTTATATTGCTGCAGAAGGTCATGACAAACCGTTATGTTGTCATAATACAGCTTCATATCATGAATTTGAATGGAATGAAACACCAGCTGAAGATGATTTTCCAGCAAATAAGTGGCGTCGTGAAGTTTCTCGGCCAGAGCGATGCTGGTATATATATTTTTCAGGCCCTTCTCATAGGTGCCGGAGTACAGGTCATAGCGCCCGATCAAAAATTCCATTTTCATGCGCAGGGGGTCAACCTGATCCGGAGTGCCGGTAAGGGAGCGGATTTTTTCGGCCAGAGCAATCAGCTGTTCAGCGCCGGAGGGGCGGAGCAAATTGTAATCTGCGGTGTTTTGACTGGTGAGGAGTGTGGGGTAGATTTCATGCTTTACCGCGTAAAAAACCCGTAGATATTCCAGACGATAGGTGTATTCCTTGCAGGTGTCCTTACAATGGCTGAAGTGATAAATCAGCATAGGGCACAGGGAAATATCCTCTGTTTGTTTGTATTGGCGTTCATAGTCCTGTGCCACAATTTGATGCAAAAGCTGACGTTTGTCCTCCAACATGGAATTGTAGACATATTCACGAATGAGCTGGTGAGAAAAGCCGTAGCCCGTTTTATTATATGTGCTGTTTACAAAAATCAGTTGTCGGGACAAAAGAGAATCCAGATCCTCCAGTAATTCAACGGGAGACTGGCGGGACAGAACAAGCAGCTCCTGAAGAGTGGCAAAGCGGGGATAGAGGGAGATCTGCTCCAGCAAAGAGCGTTCCTGAATGGAAAGATTGGAAAGACGGCTTTCAATGATCCCTGTGGTTTTAACGGAACGCTGCTCCGGACTGCCATTGTGGGCCAGCTGTTTTAAATATTCCAAAAGGAACAACGCGTTTCCGTCGGTATCATGATAAATTTTTTCCGCCTGGTTCGGTTGCTGCAAAATGGTGGGCTGGCACTGACGGATAATTTCTATGGTCTCATCCTTTGTAAAGCGAGGGACCGCCAGCTCAGTCAGCAGGCCTTTGCTTTCCAGTGTGCTTTTCCAGGAGCGAAGGTTTTGGGCGCAGTCATCCCGTGCGGTTAACACAGCCATGAGCGTTTGATTTTTCGACCAGTGAAGCAGGTTTGCCAGCAGACGGAGGCTGGCGGGGTCCATCCACTGGATATCGTCAATCAACAATAGGACTTTTTTCTGGTTCAAATCGTTGGACAGCGCCTGAATAATACGTTGGGCGCAAAGCTCATATTGGGTTGCGAAGAGTGCGGCATCCATTTGCTCGGTATAAAGTCCGGGCAATGGCATTGAGGGCATGCTGGTTGTATTGCACAGGACCAGAGCATTATTAAGGATATCTGTCCAGGGCTTCAGATAAAGTTCCTGCTCAGTCTGAACACATTGATAAGATAGGATGAGAAACTGGTCGCGCTTGGCGAGCGTGGAAAGGCGATTCATAAGCGTGCTTTTTCCAACGCCTGCCTCACCGGTCAGCAGTACGGAAGGAGTGGGACGATCGTGCCGAAAGCTCTCCAGATAGGAGAGTAGATGATACAGCTCCTTTTCACGGCCAAAGAAATAATCTGGGGTTGGCTCAGACTTATGAAATTCATTTAACTTTTGATATAAGGAATTGCTTTGCGCGATCAAAGCGGCTGTTTCAGTTTCAGGTTCTGTCCCCAATTCATCCTGAAGAAGTGTCTGGAGACGTTGATACAGCTGTTGGACCTGTGTCACGGCCCCCTGTTCCAAAAGAGCTTTAAAGAGCAGGCGGTAGAGGTCTTCATCCACAACGTTGCGCTGTAAGAGATGGTTGGCACAATCCAGCATGGGCTGCGTAATGGTCTGCTTGCTGACAGACAAGACCCAACGCCGAACGGCCGTTTGGTAGCGGTGCAGAAGCTCCTCTCGAAATGCACCGGCCCAGTCTTCAAACTCAATGCAATTCTTAATGTAAAAGTATCCCAGAAATTCTCCGGTGTAAGTATTTAAGATGTTGTCCTGGGTGATGTGATCCAAGTCGATGAAGTCAATCTTTTGAGAATTTAAAGAAAGCTTGTTGTTTCCTTGGGTTACTACGATGTCTTCTCCGAGAATTTTCTTTAAATGGTAGATACCGTCCCGCAGGTTTTTGCGCGCGGAGTTTTCCGAGCTGTCAGCCCAAAAAATGCTGATGACCTCATCCCGTGATACGGAACGTTTGACGCATAAGTAATAAAAGAGCCCCTCGACTTTCCGGTAAGGAAACGTAATTTCCTTGCCGTCGGATATGACTTTTGGGGTGCCCAGCAACGATATGGTAATACCCATGACAACACTCCTTGGAATAGCTACGGCAAAATGCTGATACAGTGTAGTAAATTAATCGTTATTATTTTAATCAAAAGGCATGGCTTTGTCTAGGTAAAAACAAAAAGCTTATGCGTTTCGACGAAAAGATTCGTTATCGACGAAATATTTTTAATTTATTTCGCTAAGGGCAATTCTATCGACGGCCTATCGACTGTTCCGGAGTATGATGTAGCTGTACTTAAGAGACAGGCAACAAAGCCCGTCACTAAAAAATCGTGAAGCTAATAATCAAAAAATTTTTTTGAAATGGAGGAAATTTAATATGTCTATGAACGGTGGTAACATGTTCGCCCCCAAGGAAGGCAAGCCTGAGGTCCTCTTCTCCGTGAAGGCTCAGCGCGGCGGCTTCGACAAGCCCGAAACTCTGCGTTGTAAGGGCTGGAAGCAGGAGACCATTCTCCGTATGCTGGAGAACAACATGGAGAATGCTGAGATTCCTGAGCAGCTGGTTATCTACGGCGGCAACGGCAAGTGCGCCCGTAACTGGGAGTCCTACTACGCCATCATCGAGTCCCTGAAGACCCTGGAGAACGACGAGACTCTGGTTGTCCAGTCCGGTATGCCCGTGGCTATCTTTAAGACCCACAACCTGGCTCCTCGTGTTGTCATGGCTACTACCAACATCATGAAGGCTACCTGGGAGCGCTTCTATGATATGCAGGACAAGAACCTGACCATCTTCGCTCAGTACACCGCCGCTCCTTGGGAGTACATCGGCACCCAGGGCGTTATCGAGGGTACCTTCGAGACCCTGTCCGCCATCGTCCTGAAGAAGGGCTGGGAGAACGACATGCACGGCAAGATCTTCCTGACCGCCGGCGCTGGCGGCATGGGCGGCAACCAGACTTGGGCCGGCAAGATGCACGGTGCCGTGGTCATTCTGGCCGACGCGGACGAGCGCGTGATCTATCGTCGTATCTCCAAGAACTACATGGACATGAAGGTCTACTCCCTGGACGAGGCCTGGAAGATTGCCCAGGAGCATGTTGCCAAGGACGACCCCATCTCCATCGGCGTGGTTGGCAATGCTGCCGACATCTTCGAGGAGGCTCTGGCCAAGAATTACATCCCCGCCGTGGTCACCGAGATGTGCCCCTGCCACGACCCCATCTCCTACATCCCCTCCGGCTACACCGGCGAGCAGGCTGACGTGTATCGTGGCCAGCATCGTGAGCAGTATCTGGCCGACGCCCGTGAGACCATGAAGCGCCAGCTGCGTGCCATGATCGAGTTCAAGAAGCGGGGCGTTGAGGCTTTCGAGTACGGCACCAGCATCCGCAAGGAGTGTATGGACGCCGGTATGCCCGAGGCCGAGGCCAAGCAGATCGAGGGCTTTGTGGCCGCTTACATCCGTCCCCTGTTCTGTGAGGGCCGTGGTCCCTTCCGCTGGACTTGTATCTCTGGCGATCCTGCCGACCTGGCTCGCCTGGACGATCTGGCTCTGGAAGTCTGCAAGGGCGACGCCCTGGTGGAGCGCTGGATCAACCTGGCCCGCAAGCACCTGCCCATCGAGGCTCTGCCTGCCCGTATCTGCTACATGGGCTTCGGCGAGCGCCGCCGCTTCGGCCTGGCTGTTAACGACCTGATCAAGAAGGGCGAGATCAAGGGCCCCGTGGCGTTCTCCCGCGACAACCTGGACTCCGGCTCCATCGTGAACCCCACCTTCGAGTCCGAGAATATGCCCGACGGCGGCGACTACGTCTCCGACTGGCCCATGCTCAATGGTCTGCTTGACTGTGCCGCTATGTGCGACCTGATCGCCATCCAGGCTAACTACTCCATGGGCGAGGCTGTCCACACTGGTGTTACCATGATCGCTGACGGTACCGACGAGGCCGACTTCCGTCTGGGCGCCTGCATGGTTACCGACTCTGGTATCGGCGTAGTCCGTCACGCTCAGTCCGGCTACCAGTCCGCTAAGGACGTGTGTAACGGCAAGGGCAAGATCGCCGGTGGCGACAGCATCAAGATTCCTCTCTGGTGGGAGCCTGCTGATAAGGTCACCTTTGGCCCTGAGGGTGAGTACGTCCGCTAATTAAAAAATAGTTTTCTTCCTATTCAAATGGGGAAAGGGCGAAGCACAGATGTGCTCGCCCTTTCCTCATTCAAATATAAAGGTATTCAAATGTATCTGCACAGGGAGGCTGCTGCCATGGAACAGAATCAGAAACAGGAAACTAAGCTGCTCATTGAAAATGCGGCGCAGATGCTTACCATGCGAGGCGAAAGCAACCATGATATTGGTTTGATCGAATCGGGCTGGCTCTATATCGAAGGAGATAAAATTCGTGCTGTCGGCACGAAGGAAGAAGTCGAAGCCGCTGTTGGGGACCTGTCCGGGGTACAGCGAATTGATGCCACAGGAAAGGTTGTCATGCCCGGCTTTGTAGATTGCCATACGCATGTGGTTTTTGGTGGGTCACGCGTGGCGGAATATGCCATTAAGCTTACGGATGATCGCCCGGAAACGCTGGAAAAGTATGGAATCCCGACTGGAATCTATGCGTCAGTCAACATGACAAAGGATGTTCCCATTGAAGTGCTGGCAGCCCGGACAGAGCGCAGACTGAGAAATATGCTCATTACTGGTACGACTACCATTGAGAGCAAGAGCGGATATGGTCTCACGCTGCCGTCGGAAATGAAGATGCTGGAAGTTAACCGGCTGCTGAGTGCACATTTGCCGATGGATATCGTTCCCACCTTCCTGGGAGGCCATGGCTGGGAGGAAGGAAAAGACAAGAACTGGTATATTGACCAGCTGTGCCAGGAAATGATTCCGCAGGTGTCCAGATTCCACATGGCATCCTTCAACGACGTCTGGGTGGACGAGGGGCACTTTACGGCCAAGGATGCAGAAAAGATTCTGTCATGCGGCCAGCAGTACGGCCTGATTCCCTGCATCCATACGGATGCCTACTCGGACATTGGCGGTTCTGCGCTGGCGGCCGAAATGAAGATGGCCAATGCCGGCCATCTGAATTACACTCCCCTTACTATGCTGCCCAAACTCCGGGATGCGGGGGTCGTGGGCGTGATTCTGCCGGGTACTGATTTTGCAGTACACCATCCCCATCCTGTGGACCCCCGGCCTATGCTGGACTGCGGCATGACCTTGGCTCTGGCTACCAACTGCAACCCAGGATGTTGGATGGAATCCATGCAGATGGTACTGATTTTGGCCTGCCGGCAGCATCGCTTCTCTCCGGCCGAGGCGGTCCGCGCAGCGACTTACGGTTCCGCAAAGGCACTGACGCTGAATGACCGGGGCGTTTTGGATAAGGATAAAACGGCCGATGTGCTGATTCTGGATGTGGAAACCTTTGAGGACATGGTATATAAATTTGGCCGAAATCATGTGCAGACTGTCATCAAGAGCGGCGAAATTGTCGTAGAGGACGGCCGGATTGTAAAAGAACGTCAGGTACAAATGCCGCAAATCTAAGGCGTCATAACGCTAATCTTGACCAGCAAAGCTAAAAAATTATAGGGAAAGGATGTGGAGTTACCTTGGAACACATTTGGGATGAAGCAAAGCAGCTACAGGATAAAATTGTAGAATGGAGACGTGTGCTTCACCGGTTTCCGGAAATTGGGTTAGACCTCCCGCGCACGGCAGAGTTTGTAAAGCGCCAGCTCACTGCGTCAGGTGTGGAATATCAGACGTACCAAAACCATTCGGGAATTACGGCAGTGATCGGACATGGCCCTGGAAAAACCATCGGCATTCGGGCGGACATGGATGGACTTCCCATTAAAGAGGAGACAGGACTCTCCTAATGCGTCCGCCAATGAGAATATGCACGCTTGCGGCCATGACGCACATACGGCGGTTTTGGTGGCTGTGGCGGTCTTGCTCAAGGCGCACGAAGATGAGCTGCCCGGCCGCGTTAAGTTGATTTTCCAGCCCGCAGAGGAAGGCCCCGGCGGAGCGGAGCCTATGGTCAAGGATGGCGTTTTGGATGATGTAGATGCGCTGCTGGCCATGCATGTGGGCACGATGGCAGGAGATTATGAAAATGGTGACGTGGTGGTCAGTTACACCAATACCTGTGCGGCAGACGACCAGGTAATCATTTCCATTACCGGCAAGGGCGGGCATGGTTCTGTGCCCCACGACTGTCTGGACCCCGTTGCTATGGCGGCCCTGGTGATCAACAATATTCAGTATATTATCAGCCGGGAAGTGCCGTCTCACGAGTCGGCAGTCATCACACTGGCCAGCGTGCAGGCCGGAAGAGGCGCCTTCAACATTATTCCGGAGACGGCAGAAATTCGGGGAACCATCCGAAACGGTTCGCCGGTTGTGCGGGAATATGTGATGAAACGGATTCGGGAAGTGGCTACGAAGACAGTGGAAATGATGCGGGGGAGCTGTACCGTTGAATACGTAGACGGGTATCCTGCTTTGATCAATGACCGGGCTGTGGTGGAAAGCTTCCTGCGTTCGGCTAATAAGCTGCTTCCGCCTGAGCGGATCCACATTATGGAACACGGGCTGATGGGAGGAGAAGATGCGGCGTTCTTCTTCCGTGAGCGGCCCGGATGCTATTATTTCCAGAGCAATTCTGCGCCCTGTCCTGAGGATGGAAAGACATATGGTGCTCACCATCCCAGATTTTGCCTGGATGAATCGGTGTTTTACCAGACGGCGGCATTGTTTGTCCAAGCCGCTTACGATTGGCTGAAGGAAAATTAAGCTGGCCTGTTGATAATGAGTCAAAAGGAGTGCTAACGAATTTGTAAAGGAGCGTATATATGTACTTAGATGCAATCTTCTACTTGTGGTCCTGATGGCCATATTTGCCGTCAGTGACATTATCTCCACTGCAACAAAAGCAATTATCCCGTCGATGTTTACGCTTTCGGTGCTGTGTGCCATCCTGTTCTGGGGTAATTTCGTTCCGTCCAATATTTTGGAGCTGGCCGGTATTGAAACGACCCTGGTCTATGTGGTCTACTACCTGCAGCTGCCCCACATGGGCACGCTGATGAGCGTCAAGCAGATGCTGGTGCAGTGGAAGACCATTGTGGTATGCTTGGCTGGCCTGGTGGGAATGTGTGCGGGCACCATGACACTGGGCGCGCTGATTTTTGGCAAGGAAGCGGCCATCGTGGCAACCCCTCCGCTGAGCGGCGGTATTGTGGCCTACATGATTATGAGCGAAGGCGCGACTGCTATGGGCCGTCCTGATCTGGCTACCCTTGCGCTGGCGGTCTTGGTGCTGCAAAGCTTTGTGGGCTATCCGCTGACCTCTTTCCTGCTGAAGCGAGAGGCACGTCACTTGCTGGGGGACTACAAAAGCGGTAACACTGTGGTGGATACCGGAAGCTGCGAGGAAGGAAAGACTCTGCTTCCTCAGCTGCCCAGCAAATATGTGACCAATAACACCACCTTGTTCAAAGTGGCGGTAGCTGGTTTGATCGGTATGCTGATTACCAGCTGGACCAATGAGTTTGTGTCCCGCTATGTGATTCTGCTGATCGTGGGTGTGATTCTGGCGGAGATTGGCTTCCTGGATCGTTCTCCTCTGATTAAGTCCCAGGTGTTCGGTTTTACTTCCATTGTAATCGTTGGATTTGTAGTTGTTTCCGGCATTGCGGTGGCAACTCCTGATGTGGTTGCTTCCATGCTGCTGCCTTCCATCGGCATTATTATCATTGGCTGTATCGGACTGTGTCTGTTCTCGGCTTTGGCCGGACGGCTTTTGGGCTTCCGCTGGGAGCTGGCTATGTCGGTATCCCTTACGGCTTTGTATGGATATCCGGGCAACTATATCCTCTCTCAGGAGAGCGTAAAAGCTGTGGCAGAGGATGAAGAGCAGGCCAAGTACCTCAGCTCCCGCATTGAGCCTCAGATGATCATTGGTGGATTTACAACCGTTACGATTGCATCTGTTTTTGTGGCCAGCATTTTTATCAAGTTTATTTGAGAATATGAGAGAAGGGCGCTGCGGAAAAATCTGCGGCGCCCTTATTTTGTGTGCTGAAAAGTAGTGAAATGGCAGGAGCGTCAAAAACACACGAAATGGGAAGAGAATTCCGTAGTAGGCTTGCCTGTGCGGGCAAGCCTTGGGCATAGGCCGCCTTCTGTGGGGCGGCCTATGCCGCTTCTTCTTGCGGTTCTTTCCGTAATAGGCTCCGCTGCCCTTGTTTTCTCAGGGGGGCTGATTGGAGTCAATACCAAACGGGCAATAGAGGGAGAAATAAAGAGACTGAGGTCAAGTCTGAACGGCTTGACCTCAGTCTCTTGCTATGGGGAGAGAAAAGAAGAGAGGCTAGATTACTTCAGGGGGCCGACGACAGACTCTACGGTCTGGACGTACTTGCCCTCGCGGATCTGCTGAGCCACTTTGTTCATATCCAGATAAATGGCCCGATCCTTCTCCATAAAGGTAACTTCGCTGCGGACCAGATCGTAGGCAGCACGTGTACCCTTGCCCAGCTTCTCAGCGCCCTTGAAATCAGCGGCCTGGGCGGCGCACAGAAGCTCTACGGCCAGCACGCTCTGGACGTGGCTGATAATCGTGGCTGCTTTCCGGGCGGCAATCGTACCCATGCTGACGTGGTCCTCCTGGTTGGCGGAAGTAGGAATGGAGTCAACACAAGCGGGGTGGGCCAGCACCTTGTTCTCGGACACCAAGGCGGCAGCGGCGTACTGTGCAACCATGAAACCGTCATTGATTCCTTCCACGGGGGTGAGGAAGCCGGGCAGGCCGCTCAGCTGGGGATTGACCAGACGCTCAATGCGGCGCTCGGCTACATTGGCGTACTCGGCCATAGCGATACCGAGGGTGTCCATTGCCACGGCGACAGGCTGGCCATGGAAGTTGCCGCCGGAGAAGATATCGCCGTTATCGGGGAAGATGAGGGGGTTATCCGTAACCGAGTTGATTTCCGTCTCAATTACCTGGCGGACATAGTCGTAAGCCATACGGCTGGCACCGTGAATCTGAGGCAGGCAGCGGAGGGTGTAAGCGTCCTGAACCCGGACACCGCCCTGGTGCACCGTAAGTCCGCTTTCGGCCAGCAGCTTCCGGAAGTTCTCTGCGACGTTGATTTGGCCGCTGTGAGGACGGATGGCCTGGATGCGAGGATCGTAAGGATCGACGATGCCTTCCAGGGAGTCTACCGTGAGAGCAGCGGAGATGTCGGCAGTTTTCATGACAATGCCGGCATCGTACACGGCCAGAGTGGCAACACCCATCATGGCACAAGTGCCGTTGATCAGTGCCAGACCTTCCTTGGCCTTCAGCTTTACAACGGGAATACCGGCAGCTTCCATGGCTTCACGGCCCGGCATAACCTTGCCCTGATAGACGGCTTCGCCTTCGCCGATCATGGGCATGACCATGTGAGCCAAGGGGCAGAGGTCACCGCTGGAACCAACGGAGCCCTTCTCAGGAATGACAGGATGTACCCCGCGGTTCAGCATTTCCAGCAGAGTTTCCACGGTGGAAAGACGGATGCCGGAGAAGCCCTTGGCCAGAGCGTTGGCACGCAGCAGCATAATCGCTCTGGTCACATCCTCCTTGAACGGATCGCCGACACCGCAGGCATCCGAAACGATCAGGTTATACTGCAGCTGGTCCAGGTCATCTTCAGGGATAGCGACGCTGACGAACTTACCAAACCCAGTATTGAGACCATAGACAACCTTGCCTTCCGCAATGTTCCGTTCCACGATGTCGCGGGAGACCTGGATGGCTTTCTTGGCTTCGGGAGTCAGCGCTACCTTCGCGCCATGACGACAAATCTCTACAACCTCTTCCAAGGTAAGACTATTGCCGTCCAAATAAATAACCTTTTCCATAAAACCTTCCTCCATTCTTGATAATAAATTATTTGTTGTTTGCTCTTTGTGTTTTAAATCCTCTGTTTCTATTTCTATCTGATTATGTAAAGCAATAATGATATACCTATTTTATTAAATCCATGTCGATAAACCGTCGACCAAACGCAAAGGAAAAAACTTGTGCAATTTATTTTTTACATTATTTCGATAAAAAGCTAATTAAATATCACATTAAGCAGCCTGAAATGGAAAAATTTTACCGGCAGAGCCCTGCTTATCGACACTTCTTCGTCGAAAATTTTTTATGATAAAACCCTAAAGTGCCCGCGAAAAGAATGATAAGAATTGTGGAAATTTTGCAAGATCAAACATTTGGCATTCGTATTTGTTTCAGTTTGGAGGTGAAGCCTGTTTTCTTGATGAGACCGGAGCCTGACAACGGAATATTTGAAAGGAGAGTGTAATTGTGTTAGAAATTATTACAAACCCAGTGACAATCGGCGTTATTATCATGCTTGGCTTGTGTGTAATTAAGGTGAATGTCATTCTCGCTTTGTTAATCTCTGCCTTCGTCATTGGCTTCATGAGCGGCATGGCCCCGGACGCAATCATGAGTGCTATTATCACCGGACTGAATGGAAACGGCACAAACGCTCTGGCTTATTTGCTTTTGGGCTGCTTTGCGGCTGCCTTGGCAAACACCGGACTGGCGACCATTCTCTCGCGCAAAATCACCAAAGTGGTGGGCGACCGAAAGTGGGTTCTGCTGCTGACGCTGGTGATTTGTGCCTGCATATCGGGTACAATCATCCCGGTTCACATTGCATACATTCCCATTTTGTACCCGGCTCTGATTCCTATGATGAATAAGATGCGTATGGACCGCCGTCAGGCAGCCTGTGTTACCGAGTTTGGTCTGGTAGCGATGTACATTACCTTGCCGATTGGTTACGGCCTGATTTTCCAGGGCATCATTGCTGACAATATGACAGCCAATGGCATGCCCATCGAACTGATGGAAGTTTGGCCGCACACCATTCCGCTGTTCATCGGTATGATCTTTGCGCTGGCCTCCTCCTGGTGGTTCTTCCGGAAGCCCAGAGATTATGAGGATCTGCCCATCGCTGGTGTGGACGAAACGGCTCAGACGGACATGAAGATGAACAAAGACCATATTGTGTCGCTCATTGCCATCGTGGGTGTTTTGTTTGGTCAGCTTCACTGGGACAGCATGCCTCTGGGTGCGCTGATTGGTCTGGTCATTATGATGCTGGGCGGCGCCATCAAGCTGAAGGACTCCAATAAGAACATGTCCGAAGGCATTGCCATCATGGGTATGGTCTCCTTTATCATGCTGATTGCCGGTGGCTTTGCCACGGTGGTTCAGACCACAGGCGCCGTTGACTCGCTGGTCAATGCGGCTATGTCGATTCTGGGCGATAGTCGTGCAGCTCTGGTCATTGTTTTGATCCTGATTGGTTTGATCGTGACCATGGGCATTGGCACTTCCTTTGGTACTATTCCCATTATCGCCCTGCTGTATGTCCCCATGTGCCAGCAGGCCGGCTTGAGTGTGGGTGCCACGACCTGCCTGATTGCTTGCGCGGCGTTCCTGGGCGATGCCGGTTCTCCTGCATCCGACAGTACCCTGGGCCCCACGGCAGGCCTCAATGCAGACGGGCAGCATGACCATATCTGGGATACCTGTGTGCCGACCTTCCTGTTTTTCAACATTCCCCTGATTGTTGCCGGATTTATTGGAACCATGGTCCTGTAAGAAGGATTCTCGGATTAAGACGGCAGATAAAAAGAAAAGGCGATCGGTCATTCATCAAGAAAAACGGTATAATAATACATTTTAAAGAAAGCACAGGCAGAAAACAAGACTGTTTTCTGCCTGTGTTTTCCATTTGTGCACCTATGCACAGATGAGATTGGATTTGTAAAAATGACGGAAGAGCCACGGGAGCAGCGTCGATAAATAAGAAAAATTTATAATTTCTTTATCTTGGTTAGGCATATCTATCGACGTTCTTTCGACGTATTGAGCATAGTATTTGCATATAATTTCAAATTTAAACAGAATACAGTTTGTTTGATTTCGATAACCATTGCTTTGTGATTGGAAGGGGATATTATGGAACTATACCAAGAAGCGCGGGGAATGCAAGAGCAGTTGGTAGAGTGGTACCGCAGTCTGCACCAGATTCCCGAGACAGGACTGGTGCTGCCTCAGACGGCAGCCTTTGTCAAAAATGTGCTGACACAGTTTGGGTTGTCTTATGAAGAGTACCCTGGGCATTCGGGGATCACGGTCCGTATCGGTGGGAAAAAGAGCGGCGGAAAAACCGTGGCGCTGCGTGCAGACATGGATGCGCTGGAGATTCGGGAAGATACCGGCCTTCCCTATGCCTCCCAAAATGGTAAGATGCACGCCTGTGGGCATGACAGCCATGCGGCTATGCTTTTAGGCGCAGCCAAACTGCTCAAGGCTCATGAGGATGAATTGGAAGGAACGGTTAAGCTCATTTTCCAACCCGCAGAGGAAGGTCCCGGCGGTGCGGAGCCTATGGTTCGGGATGGCGTTGTTGATGACGTAGATGGCATTTTCGCCATGCACATTGGAAATTTGCTGAGTGGAACCGGAAAGCGGACCGTGGACGTGACCTGGAGTGAGACAACGGCAGCCGACGATCAGGTTATTATTCAGATCACTGGGTTAGGCGGGCACGGTTCTATCCCTCACAAGTGTGTGGATCCTGTAGTTGTGGCAGCTCAGATCATTAACAATCTGCAATGTATTGTCAGTCGCGAGACGGATCCCTTTGACAGCGTTGTTATTACTATTGCCAGCGTAGAGGCGGGACGTGGAACCTTCAATGTGATTCCTGAGACCGCAACGCTGAAAGGAACCATTCGCAACGCGGCTCCCAGAACGAGAGACTATACGCTGGAGAGAATCCGTCAGATCGCAGAGGATACGGCACGGATGATGCGGGCCAACTGCAGTGTAGAATTTGTGGACGGGTATCCGGCTTTGGTCAATGATCACAGAATGGTAGAATCTTTCCTGAAGACGGCTGGGAAGTGTCTGAAAGAGGATGAAATCAATGTCCTGCCGCATGGCGTGACTGGCGGTGAGGATGCGGCGTTCTTTTTCCAGAAATGTCCCGGATGCTATTTTGTGCTGGTGAGCAGTGCGCCATGCCCCCTGGATGGGAAAGAGTATGGAGCGCATCATCCACGTTTCTGCTTGGATGAGTCGGTATTTTGGAAAGGCTCCGGCTTAATGGCCCAGAGTGCCGCTGATTGGCTTGCAAACCCCACTGTGCAGTAACAAAAGATGTGCTTAGGGCTTCTTCCAGTAAATAAATTAATTTGAAAAAATCTGTTTCTCGTGGGCAAAGTACCTGATCTTGCTGACAAGAGAGGGAGATTTTTACAAAAAGATTTAATAAGCTAAAGTAATGCTGCAATATCCATACGAAGTAATGGAGATTTGAAGGAATTTTTTAGTTAGGAGGCAGTGAGTATGGAACATAAGGCGCCCGAAGTGTTTATTCAGGAAGCAGTCAAGAAGAACCATTCTATTGCAGTGGAACTTAGCGATGATTTGTATGCGCATCCTGAACTGCCGGATCAAGAATTTCGTTCCAGCAAAAAAATAGTGGAAATTCTGGAAAAGGCCGGGTTCCAGGTGGAGTATCCGTACTTGGGTTATTCAACCGGATTCCGTGCAGTTCTGGACAACGGAGAGGGTCCTTCTGCCGCAATCCTCACAGAGTATGACGCTCTGCCCGGTCTGGGGCACGCTTGCGGACACAACGCACACGGTGCCATGTCCGTCTTAGCGGCACTGGCTTTGGCAGATGTGAAGGACCATTTCAAGGGCAAACTATATGTGTTTGGAACACCTGCGGAAGAAGAAGATGGCGCCAAGGTGGGTATGGCAGCTCAAGGAGCTTTTGACGACATGGATGTGGCAATGATGATCCACAGCTGGAGCGGGGGAAAGAGCGTACCCAATATGGATGTGCTCAGTCTTCGCTGCTACATCGTTGAGTTTAGCGGTCTGTCCGCTCATGCAGTGGCCGGCCCCTGGAAGGGACATAGTGCTTTGGCGGCAGCCAGAAAGTTTTTGGATTTGATTGACGCGAGACGAGAGTGCTTTACTCCCGACATCCATGTAAACGGAGTCATTACCGATGGCGGTCAATATCCCAATATTCTTCCCGAACGCGCAGTGGTGCGGATGGAAATTCGTACTGATTCCCTCGGAAAGCTCGAAGTCATGGATGAGATCGTGCGGAAATGTGCGCAGGGAGTTTGCATGGCGCTGGACTGCCAGGTAAAGTTCACCAAAGGCTTTGAGGACTTTGATGACATGGTGCGAGTCCCGGTCCTGGAAGATGCTGTTGCACAGCTCTTTGAAGATATGAATCTGCCGCGGAGTGAGGTTTTGGCGCCGAACGGCTCTTCGGATGTTGGAAACGTCAGTTACCACTGTCCCACAATTCAGTCTCTGGTAGCTCTTTGCGAGGAGCCGTACGCTTTGCATACAGAGCAGTTCCGGGACGAGACGATAAAACCTTTGGCCCATCAGGCGATTGCACATGGCGGAGAAATTATTGCGAACATTATGTATCGAACGTTGACCGATCCAGATTTCCGCAATGAGGTTCGCCAGTCCTATTTGGTCCAGAAGGAAAATAAAATTCATATGTAAAGGAGGAAAGCGACGACAATTTAAGCAAATGCCCCATGACCCTGGATGTGAAAAAGTAAGGAGGAGAAGTATATGGAAAATGGCAGTACTTTAACTAAGAAAAAACGGTTTACCCTTCCGCACATTTATGTGCTGATGATGATTATCATCGTGATTTGTGCGATTGCCAGCTGGATTCTTCCTGCAGGTCAGTTTGACCGTGTGCTGAACGAAGCAGATCAGAATGTGGCCATTCCCGGTACATTCCATATCGTAGAGCAAACTCCGGTTGGCTTCTTCCAGATGGTCCAGTGTATTTATACTGGCTTTTGTGAGGCCGGCGGTGTAATCTTCTTCGTGTTCATCTCTTATGCGTCTATTGGCATTATGATCGGCAGCGGTGCTTTTAACGGCCTTGTAGCCTTTTTGCTGAAAATTTTCAAAGGAAAAGCCCGTGCAGCCATTATTCCCATTTTTATGATCGTCATTGGCTCCGCGTCCTCCACGATCGGACTTTTTGAGGAATGGTTCCCGTTTATCCCCATCTTTGTCGGTATTGCAATTGCAATGGGATTTGATGCTATCGTAGGTCTGGGCATTGTGGCTCTGGGTGCCGGCATGGGATATTCTGGTGCAGCTATGAATCCGTTTACTATGGGTATCGCCCAGAGCATTGCAGAGGTTCCCTTCCCCTCCAACATGGGCTATCGTGTATTTTCCCATGCTTGTATGATCGTAGTCGCTTCCATTTTCCTGATTCGGTATGCGCTGAAGGTACAGGCAGATCCCAGTAAGAGCCTTGTCTATGGCGATGATTTTTCCAGATTTTCTATGAGTGAAGAAGAACTAAAGAATCACCCCTTCGGCATTCGTGAGAAGCTGGTTTTGTGTGTTCTGGTGGCCGGAATTGCCGTGATCGTCTGGGGATGCCGGACTCAGGGCTGGTACTTCACTGAGCTGTCCGCGGTATTTATCATCATGGGTGTAGTCAGTGCCATTATCATGGGCTATGGTCCCAATAAGATCGCGGATAAGTATGCAAGTGGTTTCTCGGATGTAGCCATGGCGTGTATGATGATTGGCCTGGCGCGCGGCATCCTGATGGTATTGACTGCTGGTAACATTATTGATACCGTAGTGTACTACTTCTCTCTGCCTCTGACCAATTTGCCGACTTGGCTGGCTGCTGTGGCTATGCTGGTTTTCCAGACCCTGCTGAACTTCCTGATTCCTTCCGGTTCTGGTCAGGCCGCCACTACGATGCCGATCATGGCTCCTATGGCGGATCTGTTGGGGCTGACTCGCGATACAGCTTGTCTGGCCTTCCAGTTTGGTGACGGACTGTCTAATTGCCTGTGGCCGACTGCTATGGTGGGCATTCTGTGTGGCTTGGCCGGCGTCAAAATTGAAAAGTGGTGGAAGTTCTTTGTTCCCTGCTTCATCGCAATTTTTGTGGTGCAGGCCCTTCTGATGGTCGGTGCTGCAATAATTGGCTTGTAACAGATTGTAGCCAGCCTCACAGTAAGCAGATAGGGCTCCGCACTGCGCTCACAAGTGCGGAGCCTTAGTTCTGTTCGCCGCGCCTCAAAAGGTGCGCCGCAAAACAAAATAAAAGGGACCGTAGAAAATGGTACGGTGTTAACAATGATAAGGCGTAGGTCGAATTGTTAAGGTTCTGATAACTCTGCCCGTTTGCCCTGGCTATTGTCAGAGAGTAGGAGTATTGTGTGTTGCTGAAAAGGAGGAGACATACAATGAATGACTACATGACCGCTCTGCACCAGCGATTCTGCCGAGAGCCAGACTTCTCAGAACTGGAGGAGGAAATCGAGCAGGCTCGTCAGGAGGTGCGGGATTGCCTGGACAAGATGCAGCGGCGCAGACTGATGCACCTGGTGGACGCCCAAAACCTGCTGCGGGAGGAAACCTCTCTGGCCAGCTTTACGGCTGGATTCAAGTTGGCCTGGGGGATTGCCAAAGAACTGGAGGCGGATGGCCTGTATTCCTTCTCAAAGGA
>CALWYG010000044.1 GCA_944385695.1 uncultured Oscillospiraceae bacterium
AAAAACTCACCCTGGCGATTTACTATGCCCAGGGCGATGTGACCGTGGGCGGAGTGACCGCCCAGGAGGGCCAGATGCTCCTGTGCCGTGAGGCAACCCAGGAGTGGGTGGAGCTGAAGACCCAGAACGGCGCTGCCCTCATGTGCGCTGCCATCTACTATGGCTAAGCTGCTCTCCGGAGCCCCGGTGGCCGCTGGGCTATGTGAGAGAATCCGTGCCGCGGTGGTCCGCCTGCGGGAGCAAGGCGTGACCCCCACAGTGGCCATTGTCCGGGTGGGAGAACGTCCGGCGGACGTGAGCTATGAACGGGGCTTTGCCAAACGGGCACAGTCCCTGGGCATCGGGGTGAAGGGGCTGCTTCTGCCGGAGTCAGTGGGGGAGCAGGAGCTCATTTCAGTGCTGGAGAGCATCAACGCTGACGTTCAGATCCATGGTTGTCTGCTCTTTCGGCCCTTGCCGGAGCATCTGAATACTCCGGCGGTGTTGGGAGCTCTGCGGCCGGAAAAGGACATCGATGCCATGACCAGTGCCTCCATGGGCGGGCTCATGGTCCGGGGAACGCCCGGTTTCCCCCCTTGTACTGCCACCGCCTGTATGGAACTGCTGGAGTATTACCAGGTTGAACTTCAGGGGCGGAATGTGGTGATGATAGGGGCGGGGACTACGGTGGGAATGCCCACGGCCATCCTGCTGATGAACCGTGGAGCTACCGTGTCTGTGTGCAACATCTATACGGACCCAAAGCGCATGATTGAACTTTGCCGGGGAGCGGATCTGATTATTTCCGCCGCCGGAAAGGCGGGGCTCATCGGACGGGACCATCTGTCCCCAGGACAGATCGTCATTGATGTGGGCCTGAGCCTGGGCCCGGACGGGAAACTCCACGGAGACGTGGAGTTTGAGGCTGCTGAGCCCATTGTGGCCGCCATCACTCCAGTGCCGGGAGGCGTTGGGGCGGTGACCTCTACGGTATTGGCCGCGCATACCGTCCAGGCCGCTCTGCGCGGCCAAAGCTCAGGCATTTAAGAGATAGGAGGCGCAGCCAATGACTGCCCAGGAAGCGGAACAGAGGATACACGAACAGGCCTGGATTGGCCGCACCCCGGGACTGGAGCGGACCAGGGAATTGCTGGGACGGCTGGGAGATCCCCATATGGGGCTGAAATTCATCCACATTACCGGCACCAATGGAAAGGGTTCCACTGCCGCCATGGTGTCCAGCGTCCTGAGAAAGACCGGAGTGAAGACCGGACTTTATACGTCCCCCCATCTGTGGCACTTTGGGGAGCGGTTCCAGGTGAACGGGACTCCCATTGCCGATGAGGATTTGGGGCGCATTACGGAGCTGGTGCTGGAGGCGGCCCGGAACATGACCGACCCGGCTACGGAGTTTGAACTGATGACCGCCGTGGCCATGGTCTACTTCAAAGAACAGAACTGCGGCATCGTGGTCCTGGAAGTGGGCCTTGGAGGACGGCTGGATTCCACCAATATCATCCCTGCCCCGGAGGTGGCCGTCATTACCAACCTGGGGCTGGAGCATACGGACCAGCTGGGGGACACCATCCCTCTCATTGCCAAAGAGAAGGCCGGGATTATCAAGCCCGGCTGCCGCTGCGTTCTCTATCACCAGAGCCGGGAGGCGGAAGAGGTGGTGGAAGAGGTCTGCCGGGAAAAGAACGTGGAACTCACCATCACCGATACGGATTCTCTCCAGGTGCTGAAGGCAGGGCCCCAGGGCCATTACTTTGCCTACCGGGGAAAAGAGTATCGGATTCCCATGGTAGGGGCCTACCAGGTGCGCAATGCCTCCACCGCCATCGAAGTGGTGGAAGCCCTGCGCCGGGGAGGCTGGAGCATCCCAGAAGAAGCTTTGCAGGAGGGGCTGGCCGGAGCTGTATGGCCTGGGCGCATGGAACTGGCCCACAAAGCCCCGGACCTCATTATTGATGGAGGCCACAATCCCCAGTGTATGGAGGCCATTGCCCAAAGCCTTCCCCAGCTCTATCCCGGGAAAAAGATCCATTTCCTGGTGGGTGTGATGGGGGACAAGGATTATGGAGATATGATGGACAAGCTGCTGCCTCTGGCCCAGAGCTTTGTGACCCTTACCCCCGACAGCCCCCGTGCACTGAGCGCGGAAGACCTGGCCGCTTTCCTGAAGGAAAGGGGGGCCAAAGCCACCCCATGTGAGAGTGTGGAGGAAGGTCTGCACACGATTTTGGCGCAAAGCGGGCCGGAAGACGTGATCTGTGCCTGCGGCTCCCTCTATATGGTAGGGGAGCTGCGCCACCTGCTGGGTCTCTGCTGAGACCCTTGTACCTAACAGAATAGGAGAGCCGCGTGAAGTGTCAGCCGGATGGGAAGTAGCCGCTGAACGAAAACCGACAAACGGTTGCGATGGTCTCTCCGCTTCCGCTGTCGTCAGAGGAGTTCTCCTTTGCGGCAACAGAAGAGAAATTGGAAAAAATCCATATTAAATGCCGAAAAGGAGAATTATATTATGAACCGTTCCATGTCGAAAAAACGCATGCAGATCATGGTGACCTGCGCCATGCTCATTGCCATCCAGATTGTTCTGGTACGCTTCTGTTCTATCCAGACCCCTGCCCTGCGTCTGAGCTTCGGTTTCTTGCCTCTGGCCATGGCAGGCATCCTGTTTGGCCCCGGCTACGGCTGTGCCGTGGCCGCGCTGGCTGACTTTTTGGGTGCCACCCTGTTTCCAATCGGCGGCGCCTTCTGGCCTGGCGTCACCATCGTGACTGCCTGCTCCGGTCTCATTTACGGCCTGGTGCTCCATGAGAAAGCTGGGGCTGACTGGAGCCAGCGCAAGCGGGTCTTCCGGATTGTTCTGGCAGTAGCTATCGTAGACATTTTTGTCCACATCGGTCTGGGTACGCTCAATCTGGCCATTATGCTGGATAAAGGCTTCCTGGTGCTGCTGCCCGGCCGGATTCTGAAGAATCTTGTCATGATTCCCATTGAATCTGCCTGCATTGCCGCCATGCACATGATGCTGGTGCAGCCCATGACCCGCCGGGGCATGGTTCCTGGCCTGCGCTAAAAGATAATAAAATGCCCCCGTTCCCTTTTGGGGAACGGGGGCATTTTATATGTTTTAAGCGATCATTCTTTGACGGGCTTAAACAGCAGGAAAAAGACTGCCAGCAGAGGGAGACAGGCACACAGGGCGGTCCGTGCTCCAAAGGCCAGAGATAGCCGTCCGCAGAGAATCGCTCCCAAGGCAAAAGCCAAAATGAGCCGATAGAAGACGGTGGCCTTTTCCCCGGACTGGGGGTCCGGGAGGGCCAGGAACTTATAAAGAAGCTCTGTGCCGCTTCTCAGGTTGCCGGTACACATGGTGGTGGCGCCGGCGCAGCCCCGGAATTTGCGGAAGGTTTCCAACTGGACGGCGCTGGTAAAGGAGATCAGCACATTAGCTGCCCAGTCGGGCTCTCCCTGGGGGAGAAAGGACACCAATACCAGCACACCACACTCCGCTACGACCAGGAACTGCCGCCAGTGGAGCCAATTGGGGCGGCTGGACATGTGGCGGCGAATGGCCTCGGCGGTGAGGATGCCAAAGAAAAAAGCCATGATCGGAAGCAGATAGTGGAAGGCCATGCTCCACCGGCCCATGGATAGGTGGACACACAGCTGGACAATGTTTCCTGTCTCAGCGGTGGCAAAGACCGCCCCACGGTTGACAAAGCTGTATGCGTCCAGCATACCGCCCGCAAAGGCCAGCAGCAGCCCTACCATGAGAGAGTCAGACATCTGTTTTTCGTGGGCCAAGCCCTCACCTCCAGAGTACACAAGCAGGGCGCCGCTTCCGCGGCGCCCTGAGACGTTTTGCGATTTTGGTAATTACTCCGCCTTAGGACCAGCAGCCACCAGGGCCTTACCAGCTTCGTTGGTGGTATACTTGGCAAAGTTCTTCACGAACCGGGCAGCCAGATCCTTGGCCTTGGTGTCCCACTCGGTAGGATCGGCGTAGGTGTTGCGAGGATCCAAAATGTTGGTGTCCACGCCGGGCAGGGAGGTGGGAACCTCCAGGTTGAAGTAAGGAATGGTCTTGGTCTCGGCCTTCAGGATGGACCCGTCCAGGATGGCGTCAATGATGCCGCGGGTATCCTTGATGGAGATGCGCTTGCCGGTGCCGTTCCAGCCGGTGTTGACCAGGTAGGCCTTGGCGCCGGACTTCTGCATCTTTTTCACCAGCTCCTCACCGTACTTGGTGGGGTGCAGCTCCAGGAAGGCCTGGCCGAAGCAGGCGGAGAAGGTGGGAGTGGGCTCGGTGATGCCGCGCTCGGTGCCGGCCAGCTTGGAGGTAAAGCCGGACAGGAAGTAGTACTGGGTCTGCTCCGGGGTCAGAATGGACACGGGGGGCAGCACGCCGAAAGCGTCAGCGGACAGGAAGATCACGTTCTTGGCGTCGGGGCCGGCGGACACGGGCCGCACGATCTTCTCAATGTGGTCGATGGGGTAGGAGACACGGGTGTTCTCGGTGACGGAGCTGTCGTTAAAGTCGCAGTGGCCATTCTCATCCACAGT
>CALWYG010000045.1 GCA_944385695.1 uncultured Oscillospiraceae bacterium
AAGTAGGTGTAGAAACCGTTGGCCCGGCGGAGCACATCGTCCTTCAGGTCCAGCTTGTCCACCTGCTCCTGGGTCTTTCCCTCCCGGAGATACTTCTCCTTCAGAAGCTTGGTGGTATTGAGCCACAGGGCTCCATCCTTCTCATAGGTCCAGCCCTTGTCGGTGAGCATCTGAACCGTCTCAGCCACATAACCGCTCTCGTGCAGGGAGGACTCAAAGAACCACTGGTCGTACACAATGCCGTACTTCAGCAGGTCCTCCTTCATCTTGGGGATGTTTACCGACAGGCCATACTCCGCCAGCCGCTCCAGGCGCTCTTCCTCGGGAAGCTCCTTCCAGCTGTCGCCATGCATCTGGTAGATAGCCTGGGCCAGCTCCTTGATATCATCTCCGTGATAGCCCTCCTCGGGGAAGGGGAAGTTCTCCTCGCCCACAATGAGCTGCATATACCTGGCATTGATGGACACAGCAAACTTGTGGATCTGGTTGCCGGCATCGTTGACATAAAATTCCTTCCAGGTATCCCAGCCATCCCGCTTCAGAACGTTGGCCAGGGTATCCCCCAGCACGCCGCCGCGGGCATTGCCCATGTGCATGGGACCGGTGGGATTGGCGGAAACGAACTCCACCATCACCCGCTTGCCGTGGCCTTCATCTCCGGAGCCGTAGGAAGCGCCCTGCGTCTCTACAGAGGCGAGGACCTCTCCGTACCAGCGGGGACCCAGGGTGAAATTCAAAAAGCCGGGACCGGCAATCTCTACCTTCTGGAAAAAGCTGTCCTCCAACTCCAAATTGTCCACAATGATCTGGGCAATGGCCCGGGGCGCCATGTGCAGAGCTTTGGCACCGGCCATGGCAAAGGAAGAGGCATAGTCCCCGTGGGCAGTATCCTTGGGGATCTCCACGGTGGCCTTTACTTCCGCCCCGGCGGGCAGAAGTCCCGCGGCAGCTGCCTTCTCATAGGCGCCCTGAGTCAGCGCAGAAACCTGCTGCCGGGCGGCCTGAATCATATTGCTCATAGTCCTTCCTCTCTTCTCTTTTATTGCTTCAAGCTTCCAATCCCCAGCTCCGCTTCCTTAATGTTAATCTGGAAAACGCTTCTCCCTGCCAGGGCGTGGTCAACATTCCCACGGCGTCTGGCCACCGTGGGTTCCCTTTCTTTTGTCCTCGGCCAGGCAAAGCCCGGCCTGCGGAGACGAAATTGCCCCCGCCTACTGCTTTAGGCTTCCCAGTCCCAGCTCCGCTTCCTTAATATTAATCTGGAAAACGCTTCTTCCTGCCAAGGCGTGGTCAATTTCGATGGAATAATCAATTTCGATGTCGCCCCCCTGGTCGTTGAGCTCGGCCAGCAGATGGCGGGTATTCACCCCGATGGCCATAGCGCCATAGGGTGTATTATACATGGACAGATGCCGCCGCCCCTCTTGGAAAACCATCTGGCTGGTAAACTCTCCCACCCGCATAAGGGTGACCTGTTCCCCATCCACCTGGATGGTGGTCAGGGTGCCCTCCAGCCCGGTGAGCTCGCTCTCCTGGTAAGAGAGGGTGTAGCTCTCCCCTTCCCGGGTCAGCCTGCCCTGGGTAACCAGCTCGATCACATCGGGGTCGTTATTGTCATATCTCTGCGTCCCCTTAATGGAGATCACCACATCTTTTTCCATAAGGGCCTCCAAACTTCCGTCAAATTGCCCGTATGGCGGGCGAACGCAGGTATTATACACAGTTTCGCACCATCTGTAAAGAGGGATGGAAGTTTTTGTCCATTGTATGCCATTTTTGTGCAAAAAACAAGGGGAATTGCCGACTTTCTCCATTTGACAAATTCCCCGGGCCGATTATAATATGTAATACCATAAAATTTTGTTCCAGGGGAGGAGGGCTTTTCATGAACCTGGAATTGAGCAAAAAGCAGTTTCGCCGCCTGATGGATTTGGTGTATATTGGAAACTGGATTTTGAACTCCACCCGTGGGGACCAGCGCTTTGCCGACTATGACGAGGTGGAAAGCCTCATCTTCGGCCGGGCCGCCCTGGAAGGAATGCCCGGCTTGGCCGAGCTTTATCAAGGGGAGATCGTTCCCTCCCGCGCCTTTGTAGAGGGCGGCATTCACGAGGCCATCGCCGAATACGAAAATAACGTCTTCTTCGATATCCTGGCCGAGGATCTAGCCCGCCGGGACATGGATGACGCCCCCATTGACGAGAGCAACTATGCTGAGCTTACCAGCCGCATCGATGCCTATATTGCTGAATTTGAGCAGCACGGCACCGACAACATCCTGGTAGACATCGACACGTAATCACTCCGTTTTCATCTCAACGCCCCTCCGGACTGTACCGGAGGGGCGTTTTTTGTTCTCTGGGCCATCAGAGCTTCTTTGCCGCCACAAAGAGATTTGGTGGCGCGGAAAACAGGTTCTCCCGCTCCAGCACGGCAAACCCCGCCCGGACAATCTCCTCCTCCAGCTTTTTCCGGCTGTCAAAGGCCACATAGGGCATGGACCCGGTGTGGCTTTTCCAGAATTTCCGGATTCCCACCCGAGTAATTCCTTCCCCCAGGCAATCTGTGGCCGAAAGGAACATCCCACCCGGCTTGAGCAGCGAGCGGATGCGCTCCAGCACCTGGGCCCGGTTCTCCACATAGAGAAGCACATTAAAGGCGGTAACTGCATCAAAGCTTCCCTCTTCCAGGCAGGGATCAAAGAGGTCTGTCTGGGACAGTTCCACATTGGAGAGGCCCAGCGTCTGGATTTTCTCCCGCGCCTTATCCACCATCTGGTCGGAAATGTCGATGGCCCGAACAAAGGCCACATGGGGAGCAATGGCCACCGTGGTAATCCCTGTGCCGCAGGCAAACTCCAGCACACGGTCATCCCCAGACAAATAGTTTAAGGTGTTGGACACCGTCTTTTCATAGGCCTGAGCATATTCCTCTCCCGACTGTTGGTCATACGTACGGGAGCGCATGTTCCAAAACTCTCTGGGAGTGACCATAATTCTCTCTCCTCGTTTCTTATTTTTTTCGCAGCAAAAAGGTCAGCGCAAACCAAACGGCCAGGTACAGGGTAATGGACGCACCGGCGGAGGGCCCCATGTAATAGGAGGTCATCAGTCCCGCAATTCCGGCTGCCACCGCCCCAACCAGGGAGATCAGATGGTACTGCCACATACTGCGGGCAATATTCCGGGCTGCAGCGGCAGGAAGCACCAAAAGGGAATTGATGACCAAAAGCCCCACCCAGGTCATGGACAGGGTAACCACCACGGCAATGGCGACGGAAAAAATAGTCTCCTGCCAAAATACCTTGATTCCCCGGCTGTCAGCCAGCGCGGGATGGACGGCAGAAAGCATAAGCTGGTTGAAGGACACCGCCCACAGAATGACTACCATCAGCAAAATAAGTGCCAGCACACCGATCATGGCCGGGTCCACCGACAGCACATCGCCTATGAGCAGACTGTTGAATTTGGTAAAGGACCGGCCGTTGAGGGTGGACAGGAAAATGCCCAGAGCCACCGCAGTGGAGGAAAAGACCCCGATCACCGTGTCGCTGGCCAGGGCGGTACGCCGGCGCACCAGGTTAAAAAGCAGGGCAAAGACGATGGCGAAACTCACCGCCGCCCAGGTGGGCTGGTTAAAGCCGCACAGGGCCCCGATGGCCATGCCGGTAAAGGCGGAGTGGCCCAGGGCATCGGAAAAGAAGGACATCCGGCTGTGAACCACCATGGTAGACAGAATTCCGAACAGGGGAGTGATAACCAGCACCGCCAGCAAGGCGTGCTTCATAAAGTACATCTGCCCGGGCTGAGCCCAGTCAAAGGGCAGGATGGACAGCAGGCTATACCAAAGCTCCATTACCGCTCTCCTCCTCTCCCCATCCGAAGATGGAAGGTCTCATAAAACTCCGGGGAGGCAAGCACCTCGTCAGGCGTTCCCGCTTTGAGCACCCGGCGGTTGAGCAAAATCACCTTGTCAGCAAAGGAACCCAGGGTGGCAAAGTCGTGGGTGGACAGGAAGATGGACAGGTCGTACTGGGTGCGCAGCTCGTCGAGCATCTCCAGCAGCTGATGCTCTCCCTCGATGTCTACGCCGGACAGCGGCTCATCCAAAATAAGGATGTGGGGCACCGGCTCCAGGGCCAAAGCCAACAGCACCCGCTGGAGCTGGCCTCCGGACAAAGCGCCCATGGCCCGGTCCAGCAGATCCTCTCCATGAACCCGCCGAAGGCTGGCCGCCGCCCGCTCCCGGTACTTTTGCGGCACCGGCAGCCACACCGGCCACTTGGCCGTGGCAGCGGTAAAGAAGTCCAGCACGCTTACCGGGTCTCCCCGGTCAAAGCTGGGGGACTGGGGCACATAGCCCACCAGAGGGCGGCTGCCCCCCACCACCGCTCCGTCCGCCAGACGAATAGCTGGACCTCCGGCTGGAGAAAAGGTGATCGTTCCCTTATAGGAGGTCTGGCCCAGGATGCTGCGAAAGAGGGTGGACTTACCCGCCCCGTTGGGGCCAATGAGTGCCGCAATTTCCCCGCAGTGGAGGTGGAAGGACACATCCTCCAAAATCTGGTCTCCCTCCAGATTGACGGACAAACCGTCTAATTTCAGGCAGCAGGCATCGGCACAGCCAGCAGCCAATTTGCCATGCTTGATTTTTCTCATTGGATCACATCTCTCCCGGCAAAGCCGTTGACCACGGCGGCAATATTGCTTTTGAGCCCGTCATAATAGTTGCTCAGCTCCGCGTCCGGGCCATCCATGAGCATGGTGAGCTGGGCTACGGCGCAGCCGGTTTCCCGGCTGATGGCCTGGGCAGTGGCATCTGAACCGTTAACTTCCGTAAAGATTACAGGGAGTTCATACTCCTTCACCAGCTGGGTGATCTCCGTAATCTCCTTGGCACTGGCCTCGCTGCCCGCCTCCTCCTCAATGGCGGCCAGAAGAGGGAAGTCAAATGCCTTGGCAAAGTACTGGAACCCGTCATGGAAGGTGATAAGGCCGGAAACCTCTACTCCTGACTGTGCCAGAGTCTCTTGAAGCTCGGGCTGCCAGCTGTTCAGCAGCACTGTGGCCTGCTCCGCGTTATCCTGATACTCCGCAGCATAATCAGGATCAGCCTCCCAAAGGCCGTTCAAAATGGAGGACACTGCCAGCGCGGCATTTCTGGGGTCCATCCAGTAGTGGGGGTCGTAGTGGCCGTGGTCATGGCCCTCCTCGTCCCCCTCCTCATGGTCGTGGGTCAGGTTTTCCAGCAGATCCACCCCCTCCGAGCAGTCAATTACCTGAGCGGAGCTGGTGGCCAGGGCGTCGGTGAGGAAATCCTCCAGCCCCGCACCGTTGAGGACAACCACATCGGCGCTTTCCAGCATACGCATGTCATCCACCGAGAGGGTATAGTCGTGCAGGCAGCTGGTCTCACCGGTATTCAGGCGCTCGACTGTAACTCCCTCTACTCCGTCGCATACCGCGCTGGTAAAGAGATAGACCGGGTAGGTGGACGTTACCACGGTCAAGCGGCTTTCCTTCTCCCCGCTTTGGGGGGCAGAACAGCCCGCTGCAATCAGCAAAAGCGCGGCCAGTAAAATGGAACGTATCTTTTTCATAATTCTCCTTACAAAATAGTGATTTGAGGCGAAAACAGTATAGCGCAGTTTTTCCCGTTTGTAAAGAAAAGCGCCCCGTCTCTAAGGACAGGGCGCAAATTTTATGCCTTTTTCTCCAGCATATCCAGCAAAAGCCGCTCGTTCTCCCGGGCGGACCGGGCCAGCTGCCTGGATTTTTCCCGCAGCCGTTCCAGCACCTGGTCGTAATCAGCCATCATCTCGTCCGCCTGGCGGCAGGCCTCCCCGGAATCAAAGTGCTCCACATGGCCCGCTGCAGGCAGGTCCAGCTCCCGCAGGTAGCTCTCCACCTTTGGATCGTATACAAGACCCAGAGAGGGAACGGCCATTCTAGCTGCAAAGATCAGGGTATGCAGGCGCATGGCCAGGCACAGCTTGGCAAGCCCCAGCACTCCCATCAGCTCCCGGGGGGTACAGGGGACGTCCAGCTGGTGGGAGGGGGACTTCATCAGCCCCCGTACCCGTGCGGTAGCCTCTCGGTCCCTGCTGGGCTGCATGAGCAGAAACAGCACCTCCAGACCATAGGTCTGGTGGAGGTGGTCGCACAGCTGAGCCAACCCCTCGTAAAAAGCTCCGGCGTTGGGCCAGTCCCGAACGGAAACCGCCACAAAGCGCTTCTCCAAATCCACGCCCGTAGAGGCCAGCAGTTCCCGGCACCGCTCCGGCTCCGCGGCCGCCAGGTGGAACACCGGATCGGCGGTAACCACCACATCTGGGCGCTCCACCCCCATCTCCCGCAGTTCCTCCAGAGACTTGTGGTCCCGTAGGGTCACCAGGGCAGCCTGCTCCACCACCCGCTTTACACGCCGGCGGTTTACCCGCTTGCGTACCGGACCAATGCCGTTGGCGTAGAGCATGACTGGCTTACCCAAAAATTGGGCACACCGGATCACCGACAGATAGTAGAGCAGAGACCGGGTGGATGTGGTGTCCTGCAACAGGCTTCCTCCGCCAGAGAGCAAGGCATCGCTGCGCCGCAGGGCAGAAAAGACCTTAAAGACCCGGAACCGTGGGATGGCCTCCAGGCCGTACTGCTTCTGAGTGAGGTCTGGGTCCTTGGACAGCACGGTCACGGCCACGTCGTCGCTGGCCTCCCGCACCGCCTGCTGGATGGAGTCCAGAATGGCGTCGTCCCCGGCATTTTCAAAGCCGTAGTAGCCGCTCATGACCACACGGTATTTCCGCCGCCGCACCTGCTCATAGACAGACAGGCAGTCTTGAGCCATACGCCGCACGGAATAGTAATCAAAAATCACCTGCCTGCCATAGGCTCCCGCCTGCTCCCGCTCCTGGGAAGAGAGGGCAAAGGCCGCTGTCACATCCTCCAGCAGGCGCTGGGGCTGAGACAGGGACAGCCCCCGGCAGCAGAAGTTGCCCGCCTGTGCTTCGGCAAGCTTATCCGGGCCAAATAGCCCCTGGTAGCCCTCGTTACCCGCTACAATCACAGGCTTTCCCGCAGACATGGCCTCCAAAGCCGCCCGGGAAACTCCTACAAAGATATCCCCCGCGGCCACAATCTCGTTGATATCGGTCCGGGGACCCGCCATGGTCACGCAGGGGCGGCCCAGCTTCTGATTGACCTGCTCCGCTTTCCGCTTGAGCTCCTCATACACATTGCCGCCTCCGGCAATGAGCATTTGAATGCCGGGTACCGCCTTGTCCAGCTCGGGGGCTATCTCAATGAGCTGCCGGGCCACCAGAGCCCGGTCTTCATCCATCCGGCTCACATAGGATAGGATGGGCCGGTCCGCCTTCAGGCCAAATTCTTCCATCACCCGCTGGGCCGACACCTCGGGGGAAAATTTGTCCGTATCGATGCCGTTGATGGTGACGGTAATGTGCTCCGCGGGCAGACGGTACTCCCGGATGAGATAGGCCTTAATGTCCTCCGACACCGCCACGGTGCGCTGCCCCCAGTCGGTCAGGTAGCGCAGAGCGCCGCTGGTATCAAAGACCCAGTGGGCCGTGGTCACAAAGGGGAACTTCAACTGCCGCTGGAGCGTACCGCACAAAAAGGCAGGGATCCGGGCGTGGGCATGCACCACATCCGGGTGCTCCTTCTGGATCACCTCACGAAGAATCTTCCGGGCCCGGTACATGGGGCCAAAGCTGCGCAGATGCAGGGGGGCCTGGTAATGGCGGATGCCTGCGGCGGTAATCTCCGGCACATAGACGCCTCCGTTGGAGATAATCGCCACATCGTGCCCCTGGTGCTTGAGCTCCTTGGCCAGTTCCACAATGTGGGTCTCTGCCCCTCCGATATCCAGTCCCATGGTGGCCATCAAAATTTTCATGCCCGCTGTTCTCCCCTCAATCTTCCTTTAGAAGATGCTCGTAACGGTAACATCAAACTCCGCATACTTGGTGTAATAGGTCCGGGCGGAATTGACACCCAGGTCATACACCCGGTTGATGGAATATCCCTTATCGTTGATCAGGCCCTCGCCCTCAATGGTCAGCAGCAGATTTACTCCGTCTTCCACCTCGGCCAGCCCCATGGTGCCGTCGGTAAAGGTCGCCATCTTGCTGCCGGGCTGCTCCTCAATGGCCGTAATCTCGCCCAAGGCGCTGCCGCCGCTGGAGTAATTGAGGTCGTACACCTTGTCTCCCACGTGGATGTTTTCTTTCAAATAGTTCTGGGCACCCTCCACCAGCACCTGATAGGTGATGGTCTGGGTGGTGACGCTGGCACTGGTGTGGGGACGGCTGTTTTTCACATACAGCGCTCCGGCCAGAGCAATGACCACCAGAATGACCAACACATCGATGACGCTGATTTTGCCGAACAGACGGCCGTTATGATCGATCACTTTCATGCCTGACCCTCCCGTTCCACGCTGACCACAGGGCCGCTGGCCATATAGCCCTCGCCCTTAATATAGGTGGTAACACCCACCCGCAGTTCATAGCCGCCGCCCAGAATAAAGCCCTGGTCGGACTCGGTACAGGGGGACTCGATGGTCACCAGAATATCCTCAAACCCTTCGATCTCTGCCTGGACATACTTGTGGTTCACACTGTCCAGCACCTGGTTCACCGCCGGGACGGTCTCATAGGAGACCACAGTGCCCATCTCATAATTCTTGATGTTGTCCACAATCTTGTCTCCCGCCTCGATGATCTCGCTGGTTCCCTCGGGCCAGCGCTGGAAGCGGACGGTGTAACGGACGGTGGACGCGGTGGACGCGGTCCCCTGGTCACCTGCAGAGGGTTTGAGGGACATCCACAGCAGCAGCGCCCCCACAGCCAGAGCCAGAACCAGGACGATGCCGTCAAACAGGTTCAGCCGCAGGCGGAATTTCGGTGTGTTATGTTCCATGATTTGCTCCTTTCAGAATATCCAGATAAATCTTCTCCGTGTTTCGGGCAAAGACTTCTCCGGTAAATTCACGCTCAAACCGCTCCAGGGCCCGGCGGCCCATCGCTTCCCGCAGCGCCGCGTCCCCAACCAGGCGCTCCATAGCGTCAGCCAGGGCGGCAGCGTTCCGGCTGGGGAAGAGAAGTCCCTCTTCCCCGTCCTTGATGACCCACGGGTTTCCTCCATAATCGCTGGCAATGGTGGGAAGGCCCAGGCTCATTCCCTCCAGCAGTGCCAGAGAAGTGGCCTCGGTCCCGTAGGAAGCGTTAAGCTGCACATCCAGGGCCCCCAGCAGCTGAGCCACGTCGGAACGAAAGCCCAGCATATTGACCACATCGCCCACCTTGGCCTTCTCAACGGCCTGGGCCACCTCTTTCTCAAAGGCGCCAGTCCCGGCGATGAGCACCCGGAACCCGGTCACGCCCCGCTCCTTCAGAAGCCGGGCCGCCTCCACCAGATAGAGATGTCCCTTGTAGTCCTCGATTCGGGCCAGGATGCCGAACACTACACATCCCTCCGGAATGTTCAGCTGGCCGCGCAGAGCCGCCCGCTCCTCCGGGGAGGTTCGCTCCACCGGGGCCACCCCGTTCATCACCACGGTGATCTTCTTGGGGGAAATTCCTCCGTCGGTCAGATTATCCCGGGTGGCAGGGCTGACGGCGATGATCCGGTCGGCGTAGTGCTCGTTCACCAGCTTGTTCACCCAACGCCCCGGTGGGTACCGGAGCTTAGCGGGTACGGGGAAGGCAGAGTGGCGGCTATAGACCACCGGAACATGGCACCGCTTCGCGGCAATCCGCCCGGACAGGGCCCCATGGGTGTGCACCAGGTCTGGCTTCAGCTCCCGGATGAGGTCCTTCAACAGCTTTACGTCGTCCTTGTGATAGGAGCGGTCGGCCATGCCGTCCACCTCATAGACTTTGGCCCCTGCTTTCTCCAGAGGCTCCTTCAAAAGGCTCCCCCTGGGCACGGCCACCAGGGTCTCAAACCGGCTGCGGTCGGTATAATTGAGGTAGTTCAAGATGACCCGGCCCGCTCCGCCGATGTTGGTATCGCTGATGATGTTCAAAATCCGCTTCATGCCCGCGCTCCCTTCTCCGGCAGCTTGCCCCGCCGGGCACACAGAGCTCCCAGAGCCAGGTAGGCCCAGAATAGGAACATAACCCGGTAATTATAAAAGGAATAATCGGTCATGGCCTGGACCAGGAAGCCGCACACACCGGATGTAAAGGCAATCTGAAGAATCCGGCTTGTCCAGTCCTTCTCCTTCCCGATGGCAGAGCACATCATACGGAAGTAGACAAAGAGCACAATGAGGAACACAATGAGGGCCACAATGCCCGCATCGCACACGATCTGCAAAAACAGGTTGTGGGAGTGAGGGGCCACGATCTGATTATAGCTGTAAGCCGGGTAAACCATGTTGAAGGCCGCGTCCCCGGGGCCAATGCCGCACATCCAATAGTCCTTCAGCATGGACAGCACTCCGATCCAGATGTAGACCCGGTAGGAGGTGGAGTTGTCGCTGAGATTGCCGATGCTGGTAAAACGGTTGATGACCGTGTCGGGCAGCACAAAATAGAGGGCCACCAGAGCCACAGGGGCCAGGAGAATGAGCTTTGGATTGATCATCAGCACAAAGATCATCCCCGCAAACAGAAGCCCCAGCCAGGCTCCCCGTGAGAAGGTGAGCAGCATGCAGATGCACATAATACCGCAGCAGCAGAAGTAAAAGGCCCTGCGCAGCCAGTCTTTGGCGGACAGCAGCTTTGCTCCGCCCATGGGGATGGCCAGAATCAGGTACTGGCCCAGCATGTTGGGGTTTTCCAGGGTGGAGGGCACCCGGAACTCAATGCCGGAGAACATGTCGCTGTCCACCCAGGCGGCAGACTGGTAACCCCAGCGGAAGATATACTGCAAGATGCCGTAGAACGACACCACCGCTCCTACCAGAACCATCAGGGCAATGAGGGTGTCCAGCTGGCGGCGGCTCTCCACCGCGTTATAGAGCACCACAGCAAAGAGGATGAAGGCCACGGACAAAAGGCCGGGCTTCAAGCTCCCCTGGAGATTGACGGAAAACAGGGTCCCGGCCATGTACACAGCGGCGTACAGGATGATAGACCGGTTGCTGGGGGACCAGGCCAGCTGCCGTTTCCGGTCACGCACCAGGCGTAACAGCAGGGATGCATAGCCCACCGCACACAGCAGCAGCACCGCAATGGAGGGGCT
>CALWYG010000046.1 GCA_944385695.1 uncultured Oscillospiraceae bacterium
GGGAGGCCACCAGGGAGGAGAGGAGCACCACCGCCCGGCGCACCTCACCCCGGGGGGGTCCCGTGCGGCAGACAATGAGCACCAGCAGCATGACAAAGCAGAACAGGAGCAGGTAGCGAAGCCAGACCCACAGTCCGGACAGGGCCTCCAGAGGCAGCAGCCGGGCGATGTAGTCGGGGAGGTGGGACTGGAGAAGGGTGAAAAACCAGTCGCCGGTAAAGATGACCACCACGGAGAGGTAAACTGTGAGCAAAAAGAGCAGGGACAAGATGACGCTGGCGGCCAGGCGGCGGAAGGGGTGGACTTCCTCCCGCTCATAGAGCTGGTCCATGGTGAGCAGAAGGGTGCGAAGTCCCGCGGAGGCGGAGAAGAGGATGGTAAACAGGCTGGCCAGCAGCAGGGCGGGGGACTGAATGGCCGCCACATAGGAGAGATAGTCGGACATAATGGCCAGCACTCCTGCGGGGAGCAGCTGATCCAGGGTGGCAAGAAAATGCTCCAGATTCAGGTGAAACAGGCCGATGAAGTAGTTCACACATACCAACAGGGGGAAAAGGGTGAGAATGAGAAAATAGGACAGGGCTGCCGCCGACCGGGAGACCCCCGCCCGGCCGTAGAGATCGGCCATCTCCAGCACAAAGGAGACGGGGGACAGAGAAAAAAGCTTCTTCACAGGGCGGACCTCCCTTCCCAAAGGAATATATCCCATTATACCAAATTTTTCCCAGGAAAAGGAGGGAAAAATGGACAACGAAAAAAGCCGTCTGCAATCAGACGGCTTTCTACGCGATCAATATAATCAGGCCAGCTTGTTCAGCTTGATGGTCATATTGCTCTTCTTGTTGGCGGCATTGTTCTTGTGCAGCAGACCCTTGGCAGCGGCCTTATCCACAGCCTTGACGGCCACCTTGTAAGCGACATCGGCCTCGCTGCGGTTGCCTTCCGCCACCGCGGCCTCAAACTTCTTGATGTCGGTCTTCAGCGCGGACTTCGCGGCCTTGTTCTGCGCAGCCTTGGTCTCAGAAACCAACACGCGCTTCTTGGCAGACTTAATATTCGGCAAACCAAACACCTCCTCCGATTTTCATCGTTAAATTAGGCGCAGTGCGCCTGTGCAGATTTGTATTTTACCATTGGTCCAAGAAAAAATCAACCGTTTTTTTGAAAAAATTTTTGTAGGCGGGATAGTTTTTCCAATGCGGCAAAAGCTAGGGGTATTGCGGGAAATATGCCACAAGATATAGGATTTAGGAGGCACTGATATGCGGATACGACGCACAGACCTGGCTTTGGAGGCCAGGGAGCTTTGGCAGGAGAGCGCGGGAGAGACCACCAAGCTCTCTGGCGTGGAGGCCCATGAGGGAATCCGGGATGGCATCCCGGTGACCACCGTACGGGTGCTGGACGAAAAGGGGGAACAGGCCCTGGGCAAGCCCCGGGGCTGCTATGTGACCCTGACGCTGGAGGGGCTGGCCAGCCGGCAGGAGGACATTTTTCAGCGGGCGGTCCAGGCGGTGGCAGGGGAGCTCTTTGAGCTGATGAAGGACATTCCGCCTCAGGCCCTGGTGCTGGTGGCGGGGCTGGGCAACCGGTCCATTACCCCCGATGCGGTGGGGCCCAAGGTCCATGAGCATACGCTGGTCACCCGCCATCTGGTGCAGCGCATGCCCGAGCAGTTTGGGGCCCTGCGTCCGGTGGCATCCCTGGCCGCGGAGGTGCTGGGCTCCACCGGTGTGGAGAGCGGGGAGGTGGTTCGGGCGGTGTGTAAAACCATTCAGCCCGCCTGTGTCATTGCGGTGGACGCGCTGGCCTCCCGGTCGGTGGAGCGGCTGTGCCGGACGGTGCAGCTGTCCGACACGGGGATCACCCCGGGCTCCGGAGTGGGAAACCACCGCCTGGGGCTCAATCGGGAGACTCTGGGAATTCCGGTGATGACGGTGGGTGTCCCCACGGTGGTGGATGGGGCCACCCTGGCTGCCGACCTGATGGGGACCCAGGAGCTGCCCCGGCTGGGCCGGGGGCAGGAGCTTCTGGTGACGCCCAAGGACATCGACAGCCAGGTGGCAGACCTGGCCAAGGTCATCGGCTATGGCATCAACCTCGCCCTCCAGCCGGGGATGACCGTGGAGGAGCTGGAGCTGCTGCTCAGCTAGCCAAAGGCCAAAAACAGAAAAATGATGGCCAGATTCAAGGCATAGACCACCAAAAACCAGAAAAAACGGCTGCGGGGACCAGGCCGCAAAACCCTCACCTCCCTTTTGTATGCCTTCTAGTGTAGTGGCAGGGCAGGGGTGAATATACCGGGAAAAAATGGGACAGACTAACGGTAACATTTGGGCACAACGCGAAAGGATGTGATCGTATGGTGAAAGGAATCACCCGCCAGGTCATCCTGGTGAAATCTCCCGATCCCCGTTTGTTTGAGGAAGCGATTTTCATTGTAAAGGAGGAGGCCCTGGCCCGGGAAGGAGTCAGCGCGGAGCGGGTGCTGAAGGAGGCAAGACAGGCCGCCGACGGCTATCTGAAGCGGGGAAAGGCCTGGAACCGGCGCCTGGAACGGCTGCCCGTGGCGGTCTGGGCGGTGGTGGGCGCCGCGGCGGCCTCGGCGGGCTGGGCGGTGTGGCTGTTTGCGCTGTAACCCCGGGGGAACGGAAGCATAGAATGGAGTGGAAGGGAACTGCGGCAGACCCTTCTACCTCCTTTGTATATACGGTGACTGTACCAATGAGCCGATTCTTTTATTTCCTCCTTATTCCCTGGACCCTGACGGTTTGACCGTCGGGGTCTTTTTTTTGCGGCTTTAAGAAAACCTTAATGAAATCCTCATAATTCCTTTAGAGGAAATACCGGAACTGTGTGGTATGCTTCCATACAGGTTTCGGGGGTGTATCCCCAAAGGAGGGAACGAGCATGGCACAGCGGATGAAGACAGCCTTGTGTGCTCTGGCGCTGGCTTTGGCCCTGCTGGCGGCCTATGTGCAGGAATCCAGCTGGACCGGAGAGCCGGTGAAAGCGCAGGAACCCCTACCGTCCACATGGATGGTAGTTTCCCTGCCGTAATGCGTTGGAGATCAAAGGAGGAGCACCATGGAAGAAATTTTAACGGTAACGGATTTAAAAAAGATCTATGGGCGGGGCGGAGCGGTGACCCGGGCCCTGAATGGAGTGTCCCTGTCTTTGAAGATGGGAGAATTTGTGGGCGTGATGGGGCCATCCGGCTCCGGCAAGACTACCTTGCTCAACTGCGTGTCCACCATCGACCGCCCCACCTCCGGCTCCATCACCATTGACGGCAGACAGCTCAGCGGCCTGAAGGGGAAGGAACTGGCCAAATTCCGCCGGGAGCGGCTGGGGTTTATTTTTCAGGACTGCAACCTGCTGGACACCCTCACCGCCGGGGAAAACATCGCCCTGTCCCTGTCCATCACCGGGGCCCCGGCCGGACAGATCCCCGGTCGGGTGCGGGAGATGGCTGGGCTGCTGGGCATTGAGGACTGCCTGGAGAAATACCCCTATGAGATGTCGGGCGGGCAGCAGCAGCGCTGCGCCGCCGCCCGGGCCATGGTGACCCATCCGGCCCTGGTGCTGGCAGACGAGCACACCGGGGCCCTGGACTCCAAGTCGGCCAAGCTGCTTCTGGACCGGCTGGAGACGCTTAACCGGGACCTGGGAGCCACCATCCTGATGGTCACCCACGACGCCTTTACCGCCAGCTGCTGCGAGCGGGTGGTATTTCTTCGGGACGGGACGATCTTTTTGGAGCTGAAGCGCGGTGGAGAGGACCGCCGGGCCTTTTTTCAGAAGATCATCCGGGTGGTAACGGAGATGGGAGGGGAAATGGCAGATGTTCTCTAAGCTGGCCATACGCAATGTGCGCCGGTCCTTCCGGGACTACGGAGTCTATTTTCTCACCCTTACCTTCGGCGTGTGCCTCTTTTACACCTTCAATTCGGTGGAGGGCCAGGGGGCTATGGTCTACCTGGCCCAGATCGAGGGCCCTGCGGCCCAGTCCATCCAGATGCTCATTGACATCTTTTCTGTCTTTGTGGCAGTGGTGCTGGCCTGCCT
>CALWYG010000047.1 GCA_944385695.1 uncultured Oscillospiraceae bacterium
AAGATGGTCCCCTACCTGGACGCATCCGGGATTCGGTACTCCCGGAACACCCCGGACATGACCGCCGCCTCCTCCATCGCCGCCTCCAACGCTGGAAATTATGATCTTCACTTTGCCCTCCACTCCAACGCGGCCGCCGGAGACCAGGCCGGGAAGGCCAAGGGCTCTATTGTCTTTTACTACCCCACCAGTGCTCCTGGAAAGCGGGCGGCGGAGCTGGTGGCGGACGCGCTGAAGACCATCTACCCCGACCCAAATCTGGTGCGCACACAATCCACCACCACTCTTGGTGAGGTGGCAAAGGTCCGGGCCCCGGGAATTTTGCTGGAGTTGGCCTTCCATGACAATCCAGAGGACGCGGCCTGGATCAAAAACAATTTGGATGAGGTGGCACGGATTCTGGTACTGGCTCTTACGGAATACTTCGATATCCCCTTCTTTGAAACGGAAAATCGTCGCTCCGGTGTGGTAGATGTGAACTGGGGCAGGCTCAACATTCGCGCCCGTCCCACCACCGATTCCTCCATTCTGGCCCAAGCTCCGGATGGAGCCCCCATCACCATCATCAACACTGCAAACGGCTGGCACCTGGTGAACTTCAACGGCACCATCGGCTATGCCAATGCTGACTACATTACCTTGCTGTAAGGAGGCGTTTTCCATGGACATTCATGTGGTACAGCCCGGAGATACCCTCTACCGCCTGGCCCGGCAATATGGCGTCCCTATGGATCGCCTTCTCCACGACAATCAGCTCCCCGACCCATCCCAACTGGTGGTGGGTCAGACCATTGTGGTCCGCTACCCCGCCCTCACCTATACCGTGAAGGAGGGAGATACCCTCTGGTCCATCGCCCAGGCCCATGCCTCCACCGTCCGCGCCCTACTGCGCAACAATCCCAACTTGCAGGGAAAGGACCTGCTCTATCCAGGCCAGGTGCTGGTCATCCAGTACCAGGACCGCCCCCAGGGGCTGCTTACGGTCAACAGCTACGCCTACCCGTGGATCGACCGCTCCCTGCTCACCGCAACCCTTCCCTTCCTCTCCCAGCTTACCCCCTTTGCCCATCGCTTTACCAGCGATGGCGCGCTGATTTCTCCAGAGGATGAGGCTCTGATCTCCGCCGCCCTCCAGTCCGGGGTAGCGCCGCTGCTTTGCCTTGCTAATCTGGACGAGAGCGACAGCTTTTCCAGCCAGCTGGTTCACCAGCTGCTCAGCAGCAGTCAAGGGCAAAACCGGCTGATTGCCGCCATTGCACAAGAAGCTCAGCGCAAGGGATACCGTGGAGTGGATATAGATTTTGAATATGTCTATGGAGAGGACGCAGAACCATATGCCGCCTTCCTTGCCAGCCTCCGGCAGGTTCTCGCCCCTCTGGGACTGCCTCTCTCCGTGGCATTGGCGGCAAAGACCCGGGACGACCAGCCCGGACGGCTCTATGAGGGCCACGACTATGGGCTCATCGCCCAAGCGGTGGATTATGCCCTGCTCATGACCTATGACTGGGGGTACGTCAGCGGCCCGCCCATGGCCGTGGCTCCCCTGCCCCAGGTGCGGGAGGTGGTAACCTACGCGCTCACTCACTTCCGTCCCCAGCAGCTCTATCTGGGCATTCCCAATTACGGCTACAACTGGCCCACCCCTTTCCGGGAAGGAAACCGGGGCGTGTCTGTAGGAAACCAACAGGCTGTCCGCCTGGCCTGGGACCGTCATGCTGCCATCCGCTTTGACGAAACCGCCCAGGCCCCCTGGTTCCGGTATGTAGCGGAAAACGGTGAGGAGCGGGAAGTATGGTTTGAGGACGCCCGGAGCATTCAGGCTAAAATCAATCTGGCATTGGAATACGGCCTTCACGGTGTGGGGTACTGGAATCTGGACCGACCTTTCCCCCAGAATTGGGTGGTGCTCGCCTCCACAGCCAACACGGCAGCTCTGCTGTAATTGGAGAAAAGGACTGGATTTTCCCGATGGGGTGTAGTACAATAGCCCCAACGTTGTTACAAAGGAGGACATCTCTATGTCTGTTACCGTCGGTTTAAAGGGCCGGGCTGAGACCCTGGTCAGCGATCAGAACACCGCCCAGGCCGCCTGCTCCGGGGCCCTGCCTGTATTCGGCACCCCCTTTATGTGCGCCCTGATGGAAGAGGCCGCCTGGAAGTCCATCGCCCCCCACCTGGAGGAGGGCCAGAGCACCGTGGGCACCAAGCTGGACATCACCCACGACTCCGCCACCCCTGTGGGCATGAAGGTATGGGCGGAGAGCGAGGTCACAGCGGTGGACGGCAAGCGTCTGGTGCTGAAGGTCGCCGCCTATGATGAAAAGGGACTCATTGGCCAGGGCACCCATGAGCGGTTTATCATCACCAATGAGCGCTTTCTGGCCAAAGCCGCCAAGAAGCTGGAGGCCTGAGAGATGTCCATCGAAACGGTAAGAGACTATTTCCGCCCTCTGGGCCGTGAGCGCGACATTTTGGAGTTTCCCGTGTCCAGCGCCACGGTGGAACTGGCCGCCCAGGCAGTGGGGGTCATTCCCGCCCGGATTGCCAAAACACTTTCCTTCCTGGTGGAGGACAAATGCGTGCTGATTGTAGCCGCCGGGGACGCCAAAATCGACAACAGCAAGTATAAGCACCTGTTCCACACAAAGGCCAAAATGCTCACTCCCGAGCAGGCGGTGGAAATGACCGGTCATGCGGTGGGCGGCGTGTGCCCCTTCGCCAATCCCGATGGAGTGGAGACCTACCTGGACATCTCCCTTCAGCGCTTTGACACGGTTTTCCCCGCCGCGGGCAGCTCCAATTCCGCCATTGAGCTCACCTGCGACGAGCTGGCCCAGTATTCCCGCAGCCGGGGCTGGGTAGATGTCTGCAAGGCCTGGCAGGAGGAATAACCATAAATAGAAACCCACGGAAAGCGTTCCGCTCTCCGTGGGTTTTTTCACGCAAATTTGATCGTTTTCAGCAAAAATATGGCTGCCAGTGCTGTAACTGCCTCAGTCACTGGGGCACTCAGCCACACTCCGTCCATGCCCCAGACCCGGGACATGAACATAGCCAGCGGGACAATGAGCACAAAGCCCCGAAGGATGGAAACGGCAAAACCCGCCCGGGGGCGGTCCATGGAGGAAAAGTACACTGCCGTCACCACATTAAAGCCCGCAAAAAAGAAGGCAATAAAATAAAGGTGCAGCCCCCGCACAGCAATCTCCTGCAGGAGTGGATCCTGCTCCCGATTGAACGCAGCCACAATGGGGTTGTCCAGCACCACCGCCAGAACATAGACCCCCACCGCCAGCACTGCCGCCACCATCAGGGCATAGCGGTACACCGTATGGACACAGTGCGTATCCCTTCTGCCCCAAGCAGCGCTGACCAGAGGCTGAATGCCCTGTCCCAGCCCGGTAAACAGGGCCAGCACCACCAGATAAATATTGGCCACCACGCCGTAGCCCGCCACGCCCAGGTTTCCGGCCAGGTCCAAAATGATGAGGTTAAATAGAATCAGCACCAGGCCGGAGGACAGCTCCGCGATCAGAGACGGACAGCCCAGCACCGCCAGTCTTCCTGTCCCACGCAGCCGCAGCCCCTGGCGCTTCAGGCGCAGAGAACTGCTTCGGAAATGGGGAGCCAGAATCATAATACTGATGACCGGCGCCAGGCCCGTGGCCAGCACTGCCCCGAATATTCCCATATTCAAAGGGAAAATGAAGATATAATCCAACACAATATTGGAAAAGCTGCCGCCCAGCATAGCTGTCATGGCAAGTCTGGGAGCGGAATCATTCCGCACAAAACACAGCAGCACGTTGTTGAGCAAAAAGGCGGGCGCAAAGGACAACAGCACCCTCAGATACGTTGCGGTCATCCCATGTACCGTTCCGTTGCCTCCCAGCAGCGTGCTCAACTGCGGCGAAAAGAAGACTCCCGGTATGACAAACAGCACCCCTGCGGCAAGCGCCAGCATCAGGGACTGGGTAAAAACCCGCAGAGCCTCATCCTCCATGCCTTGGCCCCGGAGAATGGAAAACCGGGTAGCCCCTCCCATTCCCAGCATGAGACCGATGCCCTGGATAAAATTATAGAATGGAATGGCCAAATTCAGTGCTGTCAGGCCCTCCGCCCCCAGTCCCTGGGATATGAAATAGGTATCCGCCAGGATATAGCAGGAAAGGCCGATCATCCCCATGATGTTCTGAGAGGTGTAGCGAACAAATTCTCTTCGGATCAGTTTCTCTTGCATATCATCTCTATCCCCCATGCACAAAGAAGGACGTCCGTCTTTCCCCCTTCTGCGGCCTAACGGGAGAAACGCGAACGTCCTTTCCCCCTACCCGGCGGCAGGGGGTGACTTTTCTATTTGATTTGTATATTTACTTGGTGCCGAAAATACGGTCACCGGCATCGCCCAGACCAGGCACGATATAGGCGTGGTCGTTGAGCTTCTCATCCACGGCGGCCACATAGATCTCCACGTCGGGGTGATCCTTGCGGATCACCTCAATGCCCTCGGGGGCGGCCAGAATGTTCATCAGCTTAATGTGCTTACAGCCATAGCCCTTCAGGAAGGTAATAGCGGCGGAAGCGGAGCCGCCGGTAGCCAGCATGGGATCGAGGACGATCACGTCCCGGTCGGCAATGTCGGAGGGCATCTTGCAGTAATACTCCACGGGCTGGTGGGTCTCAGGGTCGCGGTAGAGGCCGATATGGCCCACCTTGGCGGAGGGGATCAGATTCAGAATGCCGTCTACCATGCCCAGACCGGCCCGCAGGATGGGAACGATGGCAAGCTTCTTGCCGGTGAGCTGTTTGAAGGTGCCGGTGGCCACAGGGGTCTTCACCACCACGTCCTCCAGAGGCAGATCCCGGGTAGCCTCGTAGCACTCCAGGGCGGCGATCTCAGAGACGATCTCTCTGAATTCCTTCACGCCGGTGCTCTCGTCCCGGAGGATGGTCAGCTTGTGCTGCAGCAGCGGATGGTCCAGTACGTGTACTTTCTCGTCAAACATTGTGATGATCCCCTTTATCATTAGATTTGGATGTAATATTCCGTTCCCGTTCCAGGAGCTCCCGTTCCGCCTGAGACAGGCGGTGGTATACGGGGGTCAAAGCGCCGCCTTCCACCAGCCTGCCCTCCCGGGCCAGACGCTGGGCGGCCATGGCCACCCCAAAGGCACTTTGCATCCGCAGGTGCCGGGGTGCCAACTCCATCTCTGACACGCGCTCTCGTAAGGTATTATAGCACAGCAGCGCTCCATCTCCAACGACAATTTTCGGAAAATGGAAATTTTTCAGTTCTTCCCCCAGTGTCTCCAGGGAAATAGCCCGGTCGGGACTCAGCCGCTCCAGCTTATCTCCCAGAGCCAGGAACAGGGCGTTATAGACCTGCTTGCGCCGGGCATCCATAGCGCACACGATGAGCTTGCCCTCCAGATGGGCCAGGGGCCAGGCCATGGATTCCAGCGTGGAGCAGGGTGCACACAGCTTCCCCTTCCCCCAGGAGAGTCCCTTGGCAGTGGCAACTCCAATGCGAAGGCCCGTGAAGGAGCCGGGACCGGCGGCTACGGCGATCACATCCACCCCGTCCAGGCTCTCCCCACAGCTGCGGAGCATATCATCCACCATGGGCAAAAGGGTGCGGCTGTGGGTCAGGCCGCTGTTTTGATAATTCTGGGCCACCAGTTCGCCGTCCCGCACCAGAGCGGCGGAACAGGCGGGAGCCGAAGACTCCAGGGCTAAAATATTCACAGTTCAATCCCCCCGATTTCAATGAGGCGCTGCCCCTCATGCTCCCCCCGGCGGATATCCACCCGGATGGTGTCATGGTCCAGAGCGTCCTCAATGTTCTCGCTCCACTCCACGGCGCACACGCCCCCTCTGGCCAGATAATCCTCCCAACCGATGTCATAGAGCTCCTCCGAGGAGCCCAAGCGGTACATATCAAAGTGAAACAGGGGCAGACGCCCTCCCTCATACTCATTGACAATGGTAAAGGTGGGGCTGGTCACCCGTTCCGGAATTCCCAGTCCCCGTGCCAGCCCCCGGGTAAAGGCGGTCTTCCCTGCCCCCAGGTCTCCGGTAAAGGCGATGACCATCCCGGGCTTCAGCGCTCCGGCCAGCCGCTCGCCCAGCTGCTGGGTCTCCTCCTCGTTGTTGGTTACATAGCGGACGGACAATGCCATCCCTCCGTTCACAGAAAATTTTCATACATCCAGGAGATTATACCACGATATGGTTTGCCTTTCCACCAAAATGTGCTAAAATAGATCGGACCAATTTTATTTTCCCTTCCAGCCCCTTCAAACGCCTTTCAGGAGGTGATGTCTTGACCACACTTTTTTCCCCCGTGCGGGAGTTTTTCAAAAAAGGAGATTTGATTCTGCTGTCCCTGTGTCTGCTGGCCAGCGGCTATGGACTGCTTCTGATCTTTTCCGCCACCCGGTATGAGAACAGCTACAAATCCGTGATCGTTCAGTTGATCGGCATCCTTTTGGGCATTGTGGCCTATATGCTGATTACCTTTGTGGATCTGCAGCTGTTTATCGATAAGCACTGGAAACCTACCCTGATCGCCAGTATCGTTCTCATTCTTTTACTGCTGACTCCCCTGGGCCTGTCTGTGGGCGGCAATCTGAATTGGCTGGCCATTTCCAAAATCATCCCCGGTTTCCCCCTGAATTTGCAGCCCAATGAGATCGTCAAGCTGCCCTTTATTCTGCTGCTCAGTCTGCAGATCACCAAGATACAGGATCAGGGCCGGGACATCAGCTCCCTGCCCTCTCTCATTCAAATCGGCGGATTCACTGTCTTCATGCTGGGCCTGATTGCCGTGGTGTGCGGCGACATGGGCATGTGCGTCATTTATATGATGATCTTTGTTTTTATGGCCTGGGCTTCCGGGGTGAAGGTACGGTGGTTTGTTCTGGTGGGCGGCGGCCTCATTCTAGCCGCAGTGATCCTCTGGCTGTTTGTCCTGCCGGACACCAAGTGGTGGAACGACTACCGGATCATGCGTTTCCGGGTTGTGCTGGACCACGACCTGGACCCCATGAACAAAGGCTACCAGCAGACCCGGTCCATCCTGGCCATCGGTTCCGGACAGCTCTTCGGCCAAGGCTATCTCCAAGGTCCCTATACCCAATCCTCCTCCGCCTCCACTCTCCCCGCCCGGCAGACCGACTTTATCTTTGCCGTGTGTGGGGAAGAGTTGGGCCTTGTGGGCTGTATGCTGCTGCTGCTCGTTCTGGGGTCGGTGGTCCTCCGGTGCATCTGGGTGGGACGCCACGCCAGCACTCCCTTCGACGCCTATGTGTGCATGGGTGTGGCGGGAATGCTTCTGGTCCAGATCGCTCTGAACGTGGGCATGTGTCTCTTTATCCTCCCCGTCATGGGCCTGACGCTCCCATTTATCAGCTACGGAGGCTCGTCCATCATTACCCTGTTTGCCGCCGTGGGCATGGTATCCAGTGTAAAGGCCAGAACCTTGCCAAGCTGGCTGCGGGACTGATTTTAAGTCGCTTCTTAACGTATAAAAAATACCTCCGGCTTTTGCCGGAGGTATTTTTTATGCTGGTTTGGTTTCTCAGCTGTTGGCAGGCACGTGGATGATACCCACGGGGCACTCCTTGACACACAGCTGGCAGCCCTTGCACTTGTCCTGGTCGATGTGCGCCAGGTTGTTCTCCACGGTGATGGCGTCGAAGTGACACACCTTGGTGCACTTCATGCAGCCGATACAACCGGCGGTGCAGGCCTTGCGGGTGTCGGCACCCTTGTCCTTGTTGAGACACTGGACAACAGGCTTACGCTTGTGCTCAGGAATAATGCTGATAACCGCATTGGGGCAGGCGGCAGCACAGGCGCCGCAGCCCACACACTTGGCGTAGTCCACCTTGGCAATGCCATCCACGATGTGGATGGCATCGAAGGCGCAGGGCCGGGTACAATCGCCGTAGCCCAGACAGCCGTACTTGCACATACCGTCGCCGCCGTAGAAGCCCTTGACAGCCTGGCAGCTCTGCAGACCCTGGAACTCATAGCGCTTGGAGGTCTGGTTGCAGGTGCCAGAGCACATCACAACCGCCTTCATAGGCACGGAGGCACCGGCCTCCACCCCCATGATCTCAGCGATCTTAGCGGCACAGGCAGCGCCGCCGGGGGTACACTTGTTGACCGCATTGCCCTCTTCCACGATGCTCTTGGCGTAGTCGGCACAGCCGGCGCAGCCGCAGGCGCCGCAGTTAGCGCCGGCCAGGACGGCGGTAATCTTCTCTACACGCTCATCCACGGGCACATACATAAAGATGGAGGCGGCCACCAGAATCACCGCGCCAATGAGGCCGATGACGGTGACAATAACGATTGCCAGAATAATCGGATCCATACTCTACTCCCCCTCCTATCAAACCTTGAAGATGGCGTCCACGATACCGCCGAAGCCCATGAAGGACAGGGAGGTTACCGCAGCGGCCACCAGAGTGATGGGCAGGCCCTCAAAGCACTTGGGGGTAACAGCCTGCTCCACACGGCGGCGCACGCCGGAGAAGAGCACCATGGCCACCAGGAAGCCGATACCGGCGCCGGCAGCGCAGACGATGGACTCCACAAAGTTATAGCCGTTGTCCAGGTTCAGGATGGTTACACCCAGGATGGTGCAGTTGGTGGTGATCAGGGGCAGGTACACACCCAGAGCCTTGTACAGGGCAGGGACGAACTTTTTCAGGAAGTTCTCCAGCAGCTGCACCAGGATAGCGATGATCAGAATAAAGACGATGGTCTGCAGATAGCCCAGGTCACGGCTGGTGCCCGCAGCTTCGGCGGGAGACAGCACAAAGGTGTAGATGGGCCAGGTGGCAGCCGTGGCCATCACCATGACGAAGGTAACAGCCAGAGACATACCCACGGCGCTGTCCAGCTTTTTGGACACGCCCAGGAAGGGACAGA
>CALWYG010000048.1 GCA_944385695.1 uncultured Oscillospiraceae bacterium
AGCGAACCTGCCAGGCCGGGCTGGCCTTCACCGGGGAGTTCTATCTGGACAATCCCTCCGACCTCACCCGGCTGTTTGTGGTGGAGCTGCGGGAGCCCCTCTCCGGCGGCGATGCCTATGACCGCACTCTGGCTGCCACTGTCTTTCGCCACTGGATGGTCTGGCTGCTGCCACGATTGGACGAGGAGCTGGAACTGCTTGGGCAGTCTCTGGTCCCCCTGTCCTCGGGCCAACACCCTCGGTTGCGAAAAAATCGGATGGTACTTCTGTGGGCGCTGAGGACGTTCTACGCCTTCGCCCAGGCGGTGGGCGCTCTATCCGGCCCCTGTATCCAACAGGCCATGGTTCGGGCCGCTCAGGTTCTGGATTTCCATCTGGAACACCAGCTGCGGCGGCTGGGCAGACTCACCAGCTCCGCACCCCAGGGCAATCTGTGCTGGTATATTCTTCAGGGCTACAGCCGCAACACCTTTCCTATCGTCTCCCGCAAAAAACTGCGCCGGGAGGAAGAGTGTCTGGTGGAGGACGGGGCCCTGTGTATCCGCACTCAGGTCCTGCTGGACTATCTCCACCAAAGCTGCCCATCCTTGCACCTCACCAGCAAAGAGATGAACCGGCACTTGGCGCGGGAAATGGGGCTGGACAGGCCCACCAAAGAGGCCCGCTGGGCCCGCAAGAAGATTCACGGGCGGCGGTATTTGGCCCTGCCCCTGGAGCTGCTGCGCCGCAGCGCCAAAAAGTATTAATGCTTTCATGTTACCCCCTGGTTAGCCTGGAAGCAAGCCCTTCCCTTAAAAATTTTAACTGAAATGCAAAGGAGTTTTCTTATGGAAAATAACATTCGTTCTCTCTCCGTCCCCAAGGCCTTCTACACCGTAGACGACATCTCCAAGCTGATGAGCGTGGCCCCCAACACCATTTACACCCTGGTCAACAACGGCACCATCTCCAGCATCCGGGTGGGCCGTCAGATCCGCGTCAGCCGCCCCGCCCTGCTCCAATTTCTGGGGCTGAGCGAGACCCCGGACGACTAATACATATCAGGGGCTCCGGAGATGAATTTCCGGAGCCCCTCCAATTGGGAGGAATCACTATGTCCCGTACACGGGTAGAACGCAATATCTCTTACGATGATGTGCGCTGCCGGTACTATGTCACATTGGAATTCGGCATCGATCCCGCCACCGGCAAGCAGATCAAAAAGACCAAAACCTTTCCCAAACTTGCCCAGGCCCGGGCGGCCCTACGCAAGCATGAGGCAGCCCGGGATGTGGGCACCGTGGTGCTCCCCAGGGACATTACGCTGGCCCAGTGGCTGACCGACTGGATGAACAATGTCGTCCATCTCAGCCGGGCCTCCACTACCGCCTACGCCTACCAGCATATCATCTCCGCCCACATCATTCCCACGCTGGGAGACGTGCCGCTACAAAAGCTCACCCCTCAGCAGCTCCAGCAGTACTACGCCTTCCTCATCCGGGACAAGGGACTCAGCTCCAACACGGCCCGAAAGCATCATGACCTGCTCAATACCGCACTGAAAATGGCGGTACGCCAGGGGGTCATCCTCACCAACCCCGCCGAGCGGGTGGACCCACCCAAGGTAAAGCGGCCTGAGATCCACTTTTACAACATGGAGCAACTTCAGCAGCTGCTCCAGCTCAGCCGCGGCACCCGGCTGGAGGTGATTATCAAGCTGGCCGGGCTGCTGGGGCTGCGGCGGGAGGAAATTTTGGGACTCACCTGGGCCTGTGTGGACTTCCAGCAGCGAAAAATTCACATCAAGACGGTACGCACCGCCGCGGGGCAGCTGGTGGTGGAAAAGGAACCGAAAACAGAGACCTCCCGGCGCACTCTCCATATGCCCTCCGCCCTGGAGGACGCCCTGCGCCGGGAACAGGCGCGTCAGCAGCAGTACCGGGACTATCTGGGGGACGCCTACTGCGGGGAGGGCTACGTGGTCGCTCACGAGGACGGCCGCCCCATGCGGCCAAACTACGCCTCCGAGCTGTTCGTCAGCTTTGTCCGCAAACATGGCCTGCCCCCTCTCACCCTCCACGGCCTGCGCCACAGCTTCGCCAGCATTGCCAACGCCAAAGGCATCCCCATGTACGACATCGGCAAGGCCCTGGGCCACAGCTCTCCCTCCACCACCAGCAAGGTGTACACCCACCTGCTGGACCGGGACCACAAGGATTTGTTGGAACGGATGTGGGAACCGGAGAAGCCGGATTGAGAATACAGGATGAAAGCGCCGCAGGGCGCTTTTGTCCTTTTTTATTCGTCTAAGGCCGTCCAGATCAGCTCCCTCAGACAGGGTACCTCCTTCTTCTGGTCCGAGGTCAGCGTGACGGGATTCACGTCCAGCTTGTCAAACCACCCCATCATCCGGGCAAACCCGCGGGAATCAGCCACATTATATGCGCATCTCCATTTCTCCACCGCGGTGTCCAGTCCAGCGCCCCGGCTGGTTTTTTCCAAGATAAACAGCATCTGCTTCCTGCGCTCGTCCTTAAACCGGCTCTTCTCAATTCGCTTTACCGCTTTGGGATAAGGCAGATGATTTCCCCCAGCGGGAAAGAGCTTGTCCAAAAAGTACGCCATGGCCTTCCGGATATGACGATACCCGGCCCGCAGCATCCGATACAGGCTGTCCTTCCGTTTCAAGTCCAGCTTCTCCAAAAAGGCCTCCCGCCGCATACTTACCTCCAGGCGCAGTACCTTCCGGCAGCGGGCGTCCTTGGGACAGCGGTCATGCTCCTTCAGTTCAAAAATTTTGTCGTACACAAGAAAGCTGATTTCCTGGCTCACGATGGAAAATGAACGGTCCTCTTTCCCCGGCAGCTCTCTCCTTTTGTAGTACCGGGGTACCATGGCCTTGCGGAACAGCCGGATCATGGTGCTTAGATCCGTATCCTCACTGAAATAGAGGTCCGCGGTCAAATCCATCCGGCTTAAACTCAGGTCCTCAGGCTGGATGATCAGCCCGTCGTGGTCGCAGAGCCGAACCTGTTCCAAGATCTTTTCCAAACA
>CALWYG010000049.1 GCA_944385695.1 uncultured Oscillospiraceae bacterium
GCGGCGGTGCCGATCCTGTTCTGCTGTCAGAAAAATAGACATTATCTGCCACAATTTCAACGGCCTTGCGTTTGATGCCGTCCCGGTCGGTATAAGTACGGCTCTGGAGCCTGCCTTCCACCGTAGCCATGCGCCCCTTGGTGAAGTACTTGCACACAAAATCTGCCGTCTGACGCCACGCTACCACATCTAGCCAGTCTGTGACACGCTCGCCGGTGTTCTTGTCCTTAAAATCTCGATCAACGGCCAGAGAGAATGTAGCCACCGGCGTTCCGTTCTGGGTGCATCGCTTCTCCGGATCCCGGCCAAATCGACCCATGATGATGATTTTATTCAGCAAGCTTTTCCTCCCAATTCTCCATGGCCTGGCGGAGAGTCATCCCCTCCGCCAGCCAGCTCAAAAGGATCATTGTCTTCGTAGGCAATCCCTCCCTAATAGGGGTGCCACAGCAGGGGCAGGGATCGCCCGGTTTCAAAATTTTCAATTAAATTCCTCCTCCATCCATTCATCTCTGGTTTTCCCACATAGATACATACATTTTTTAGGCTCATCGAATCGTGTTTGATCGCAACATCTTCGGTCATACCGACTCCAAGAGTCTCCATCAGAAAATACCTTGTGCATCCCAGGGGCCTCCCCCACAGCAACTACAGCAGGATTGTCCATGGCAAGGACCGGTGCATGGCATGATTCCGGTACAGGAACTCATTTCCAATTACCCGGTCTGTCACATCGCTCAAACTCGATCACCCACACCCAGGGATTGGCCTCCCAGCCAAAAAGTCCGAGATAATAGGGATCTACAGTGCTATCCCATATTTCATGGAACGCTGCCCGCGGAGCATAAAATAAATGTTTTTGCCCTTTATACTCGTGCTCTCGGACTTTCAAAACGCCTTCCTTTTCGGCTTCATGATCTGTAACATCTCTAAGTCGCTCCACATGAACACCGGTCACCCGCAGGGAGATGCGGGCGGCCTCCCGTGGCATATGAATGGATGGGCGCCATGGAATGTAATTCACGACACGTCCCTCAGGAGTCATAAACAAATCAAAGGATCCAATGGTATCCGCCTTATACAGATAACCACCGCCTCGCTTGGTCTGCCAGGTCTCCCTCACCCACAGAATGTCTCCTGGCTGGTAGGGCAGTCGGACAACCTTCTCTGTCCCCTGAATAGCAAAACACCCAGGCCAGCAGCTATCTTTCGTCATAGGTACCGGTCTACCCTCCGGCTGTGGCTTTACAACCCGCCGCGTGACGGTTTTCCGGCCCGCAAGAATGGCCCGCACCATCTCAGTGTTAAATAAAATTGGTTTTATCGCCATGCTCTCACTCCTCCAATATCGGATACCAGTAGAGTTCTTACCCTTATGCTGTCCTGGTCAATTTCCCCGTCTTTTTTCCGGCGTCCGCTGCCTTCTTATCCGCAAACCATGGTAATAGGACCTCCCGCTCCCAGCGGTCACAGAAATCCCGAACCTTTTGCGGGATTCTGTGGCGGTACTGCTTTCGGTCTCCATGTCGTTCATTTCCGTAGCCGTGTAGTTGAATCTCTTTCGGGATTGCTTTTGTCATATTGATCTGTAAAGTGTAGTAACTACGCTCCGGCCGGCGATAATGTCGGATGAAGAAGACAGGCTCTCCTGAACAGTGCCGGTATCCATAGGTCCCCACGCAGTGCCTCAGGGTTTTTCCCTCCGCTACAAGCTCCTCCTCTGTCTTGGGGAGTACCACACACAGATTGCCATCTGTCCACTCCAGTTCCCGGAACCTGATAAATGTGCTGGTAAAGCCAAGTTGGTACGACGTTTTTGTGCGGCCTTCCCAAAACTGGGTGATTCGCTCATGGGCAGCCATCAGATCGCGGGGCCAAAGGGTCTCTTCGTTTTCCGCCAGTTCCGCGTCCCGCAACATTTTGCGGTAGTCAATCAGCAGCTGCACACCGTCCTGAAGAGCATCCTGCTTTTCCAGATACCGCACTACCCGGGCCGGTATCAGATCTTCCCACCCAGCGGCAACCATTTCCAGAAGGTGTTCCACTGCCTTTCCGCCGATGTGTTCCCGGCAGTACTCAAACTCCAGAGCGTCAGCCCCCGGGAACTGACGCCGGTATCTGTCCCAGCATTCCACAGCCTCAGACCTCCAATTCCTTTTGCGGATCTCTCGGAATGCCGTCTTACTCATGTGCAGCATCTTGTGTGGCTTGACCTCCGTCCAATCCACCCAGGGAATGGGCGGCGCATCGCACAGATCGGTCTTATATGCCGCGCAGTCAAGTTGCTCGTCAATGGTTTGCGCAATAGCCACTGCAAATCCCTGGCGCATCAGGTTTTCCACCTGTGGGTGTTTTTCCCATACATGAAGATATGCTCCAGGCCAGCAGCCATCAGCTCCTATGTACGCATCAAGGGCAGTTTTCTCTCCGGTATCGCCAGCCAAATCAGGCCCATAGGCAAGCGTCCAGCCGCCTATCTTCCGATGATTTACAGCCTCCCAGGAATAATAAGCCATCTGCATCGGGTCTCTTGACCATGCACAGGGGATCCATACCGTCTCCATCACGTCTCCGCTGTGCAGCTCAGCCCGGAACCGACGCAGCTTCCCCTCCTTGTCCACGATCAACGCCGCATGGGGTACAAAAACCGTTGTATCCGTACCGTCGGCATCCTGCCACCGGCGCACCATCCAGTACATGACCGCCGTATAGCGCTCAACGTGTACAACTTCTGCCTGCAAAACCTGGTGTGTTCTCCCTTGGCGCAGTTCTGAGCGGCGGGTCACCATAGCGGCAGTCCAGCAATGAGGGCACAAAGCTTCATCGCCATCCAGATACACAGAGGAATCCGGTCCCTGCTCCGCATACCCATCATACGTCTGTCCGTCCGGCCCTTCCGCCAGGACAATGCCGTCCTTCACATAGCCGGCGATAAAATCTTCCCCGCAGCTGGTACAGGTGCAGCGGGCACCCCAGCGGCGCTTTTTTGACCTCTCCCAGCGCGCCCAGTCTTGCGGGCCCATGATCTGACCAATCTCATCTACCAAGCCGACTGATTCCCGGTGATACAAGATCAGATCACTGCCAAGCTCGTGCATATCGTAGATGCTCATCAATACATCCCGCTTCAGCTCATCGCAGGGCTGAACCGGAAGCTTTACAGCTAGGTTTTTCCAGGTCATATCCATCACTGCCACCTCACAGGAAGTCTGCAAGATTGAGAATCTTTGAAGTCTTCTCACCGGTCGAATCAGAGGCAGCACCAAGCCCATAAAACTCCCGCAGGATCTTATCCGCCTCCAATGGAGTGACACAGGAGAAGCCGCCTGTCTTGTGGCCATCCGCAAAAGCCTTAATCTTCTTCTCCGCCTGGACAATCCCCATTTGAGGATTGTCCAGATCCTGTGCTATCAGTTCCGCACTCTCCGGCTCCCGCCGGCAAATATCCTTCAGCTGCTCTGCTACCATCCAGGGTGCAGAGCGTTCTTTGACGTTGCGTTGCTGCTCATTCAGCATTTCAATCGCCCGCTCAATCATTCCGCGCACCTCCCAAAGTACTCGGCCAGAGCCCGCATGGCCTTCTCCATCCCCTGTGCGGCGGTTTTGTTAGACCGTCCCCGCAGCTTGAGAAGAATGCCACGCATTTTGTTGGCTTGCTCCTGGGCCTGCTGTAAAAGCACCTGGAAGGTGGCCATGTCCTCATCGAAGGCCACCATCGTGTTTTTCCGAGCACGCTCGGAATCCTGAAGTTGAGCTTCGGCCAGTTCCAGAGCCGCCTGGCTCTCCTTGGCCCTTTCCTCAGCTTTTTTCTGCCGCTCCTTGGCCTTGTCCAATTTGTCCTGCATCTCGGCTATGGCCTCGGCCCTGGCCTTGGCAATGGCCTCGGGATCTACCACGGTCTCTACTGCCACATCAACCGGCCGGCTTTTCAGCTCCAGCACCTTCTTTGCCAGACGCTCCACCTCATGGTCCGCCCGTTGCTTCTCCTCCCTGGCTGCCTCCAGGGACGCATTGACTATGGCCATATCTGCCTCCATCTTGGATCGCGCCTGCTCAGCAGTATCAGCATTCGCCTTGGCCTCTTCTGCGGCCTTGCGGGCCTCATCCCGCTCCTTGATGGCCTGCTCCAGTTGGCGGGCACTCATGTCGATCACATTATTTTCCGCCACAAACTGCTCCCTCTCCTCCGGCGGCAAAGCTAACAACGACAAAGCTTTTGAGGCACCCAAATCCGACAACGTTGTCGGATTTGACCACTCCCTTGCTAACCTCATAAGCCGCTGGGCAGAACGCTCAGAAAACTCAACACGGTCAACTAACCAATTTTTCCATTCCCCGTGGGGCAGCATGTCCTTTGCCTCGATCAGGCACCGGCCAATGGTAAGAATAGCTTCCCCTCCGGCTCGCTTAGCGTCCAGGATCTCGCCGGTGATGGCCTCGATCGTCCGGCCCTCAGTGGGCTTGTCCATTACCTGGGCAATCAGCCTCCCTAAATCCGTCTTACTCATTGATCATACCCTCCTTTACCAGCAGCTCCGCAACCCACGCCCGGTAGTCCCGGGCGGCGGAGCACCATGGACTGTACTCCTGTACAGCCACCCTGGCCCAACTGCTTTCCGGTACCTTGTCCGTGCGACGGATCACCGTGTCGTACACAGGAGCAAGACTCTCCTCACGGAGATAAGCCACCGAATCCTCCACCACTGGTGACCTGTGCCACTGATTGATTAAGATACCGGACACTCGAAGTCCCGGGTGAAGAGAGCGCATACTGGCAATTTGGTCTATCAGTTCCCCTACGCCAGTTGCAGAGCAAGCATCGGAAAGTACCGGAATAATCACGGCATCGCTGGCCAGGATGGCGGACACACAAGCTGCAGACAGGTTTGGAGGGCAATCAATAATCATCACATCGTAGGCATCGTCCTCCTCCATGGCTTCCCTCATATCCCGGATAGCCCGGTACACCCTGTTCCGATCTCCTCCGGCCGCTTCCAAATCCAAAGCCCAAAGGTCCTCCGCTGCTGGGATCATGTCCAGCCCTTCCACATCGGTATGTACCGTCAGTTCGTCGTAGCACATAACATATCCCCGGAGCAAAGCCCCAAGGCCTGCATACTCTCCCTTGGGTAAAATCTGGGTAGCATTTGCCTGCCCGTCTGCGTCTACCAACAGCACCCTCTGTTGGCAGCTGGTGGCCAGCACATAGGCCAGATTGACGGCGGTGGTGGTCTTTCCTACCCCACCCTTTCGGTTTACGATTGCAAACGTTCTCATAGTTATCGTCCTTTCGTTCTATCATTTTCCGGGCCATCTCCAGTGCCCTATTACGCCTGTCCTTGCTCAAACACCCGGGCCGCTTCCTCAGCGTCCAGCTTCTCAGAGAGATCTTCCCACGTCATCTGAGAGGACTTTGCCTGCCTCCGAGCCACCTTGCGCGGCGCAGGTTCATCTATTGCTGACTCCCGGAACCGCTGGTATTGACCGTCAAACACCAGATAAATCCGCCCCCGGGTACCCTCCTTGTTTTTCGCTACCTTGAGCACCCGCCGGCTCTCGTCCGGCCTACTGGGATCCTCCAGGTAAAGCAGCATAATGGCGTCAGCGTCTTGCTCGATCTGTC
>CALWYG010000050.1 GCA_944385695.1 uncultured Oscillospiraceae bacterium
GTGGCGGTGCAGTGGCTGAGGATCAGGTTGGTGGACAGCTGGTTGCTCATTTCCTTGCTGACGGCCACGCGCTGGAAGTCGCCGAAGCCGGTGGTGATACCATAGGCAACACGGCCCTCCTCTGCGACCTTCTCGGCCAGAGCGCGGGACTTCTGCATGGCCTCCAGTGCGGAATCGGCCAGCTCCACCGTGGCGCCGTAGCGGGCCACAGCAACAAAGGTTTCCAGGGTGAGGCTATGCCCATCCAGGACCACGTGCTTGATTTCCTTGGGATTGTACAGCATGATCGCACGGTCTCCTTTCTTAATCGGCAAACGGTTTGGAAGCTCTGGTCCAGAGGGAATTCCTCTGAACCAGAGCTTGTCAGATGGTAAACAAATTGGACGCAGCAAAAGCCGCCGTATCGCTCAGGCAGATGCCAGGAAAGCGCAGAAACGCAGGTATTCCAAAACCCAATGGGAAACTGGTTTTCCTTAGTCTGGGCGCGAGGCCCAAGGTGGTGTCGGAAGAGGGGATGACCCAGCGTCACCCAGAGCCTCCGCGCCGCTGTAGCCGAAACGGCTTTGGAACGGCTGCCGACAGACGGTTTGTCCGCTGACGGAATTATGCTCTGGAAACTCAGACCACAGCCCGAGGGGCAGCAATGGAGCGACTCACAGAACCATTCGTAGATCCACACGGCCAATCGCTTGCGCATCGTTCAGCCGTTGCTCCTGTGATTCACTTTCTGCGCTTTGCATGGTTTGAGGGATATGAATTCTCCGCTTCTCGAATGGTAATGCCGGGCTTCACTTCCCTGGCCAGTTCCAGGACTTTTTCTGCAATGGGCCGGGTAAAGTACAGCCGCTTGGCCTTGTTCTCCATTCCAAAGTAGAGTGCGACAACCTCAGGATGATTTTTGTCTTCCCGCGTGACCGAAACGATCTGGTCCCAACCCCAGAAGTTATACTGCGTGGTAATCCGCATTTGGTAGTAAAACTCCAGGCCGCGCTTGGTGACCACAACGTCCTTTTTGGTCAGCAGGGTCAGGGTATAGAGCACACCAAACAGCAGCAGCATGTAATACTTGGTCGCCAAGCCGCCCAAAAACAGCACCGCAACCAAAATCCAGCCTCCCACCGTCACCCATTTTTTACGGGGCTTCAGGTCCCGTACAGGGTAATGGGGGCCGGGAACCGAATCCCAGGGGAGTTGTTCCGTGTGCATAGTAATCGTCCTTCCTTCTCTGCCTTACACCTTAGCAGCCGCCTTGCCGGTAGGAATCGGAGCCTTGCCGGCAGCGCGCAGCGCTTCCAGATTCTTCAGCGCGCGGGCATGAGCCTCTTCTGGAGCGCCGGCGGGCTTATGCATGGTGGTCTTACCAAGGATGTTGGTGTAAGCACCGTCAGCCCAGAAGATATTGCGGCCCATGTAGGCAGTGATGGCGGCATAGATCGGGTTGAGCAGGTTTACAAATGCGAAGGGGAAATACTGGAAGGGGCTGATGCCCAGAACGCCCATCTGATAGGCGCCGCAGCCGGTCCAGGGGAACATAACGGCCCACAGGGTGCCGCAGTCCTCCAAGGTACGGGACAGCATGTTGCGGCTCAGGCCCATCTCATCGTACTTGTCCTCATACAGAGGGGCGGGAACGCCGATGCCCAGGAACTGGTCGCACATGGTGGCGTCGCAGAACAGGGAGGTCAGCAGGGTGGCCAGAATCAGGGAGCCCACAGAGTGCAGGTGCTTCTTCAGCCCGCCGAACAGGGTCTCCACGCAGCCGCAGCGCTCCAGTGCGCCGCCGTAGGCCACGGCCAGCAGAATCAGGTTGATGGTCCACATGGTGTTGTCCATGCCGCCGCGGTTAAGCAGCTCGGTAGCCAGCTCATTGCTGGTCTCAAAGCTATAGCCATAGTGGAGCATAGAGAACAGGTCAGCCAGGCTGCCCACGCCCTGGAACACGATGGCAAACAGGACGCCGGTACCCACAGAGAGAGCAATACCCACAAGGCCGGGCAGCTTGATGATACAAGCGGCAATCACCACCAGAATGGGGATCAGAACCAGAGGATTGAGGTTGAAGCCCTCAGCCAGGGCGGCCTGCAGGTCAGTGGCCACGATGGCACACAGGATACAGCCCACGGGGAGGAACAGCTTGGGAGTCAGAAGATCAAGCCCGTAATAAATGAGGGCGGGAATTGTGCCGGACATAATAAAGGACGCAACCAAGAGACCTACAGTGCAAAGAATCAGGATGGCTTCCATGGTGGCGTTCAGACGCTCGATCCTGCCGGCGAGCATGTCAGAGAAGCTGTGGCCGCACAGGGCGCCGATGATGCAGGCAACTACGATAGACACAACCAGAGGCATATGTGCGTCATAGTAGACCTCGTTACTGAAGTTCAGGCCGTAGATCATGAGGCCCATCATTACCAAAATAGGCAAAAGTGCTTCGATAAAATTAGGAAGTCGAACTTTGCGCTGTTTTGTTTCAGACATAATTACATTCTTCCATTCTTCTCCTATTGATAAAAATGGGTTCCGGGACTTTTAACTACGCTCCTTTCTCGCAATAATTTCCGTGATACTTGCATGTTCGAAAAATCCCGTCGGTGAAGGTGAGCGCGACGCAGCCATCGTGTTAGATTCGTCGCCGGAAATTTTTCAGTTCCGCAGCCCTTAATCCATTTCTTATCATTGCACTTTCTTTGGACAGAATCAACAAATTTTCCATCTTTCTTTTTTGTCATTTTGTGTTTTATGCTATGTTTGGTTAACGAATTATTGTATTGCTTTGTTGAACTAGTGCAAATTACCTCCAGAGACCGTCCTCAGCCCGCAGCGGTGCCATTTTCTGTCCTGCCTATCCAGCCCGGTTTCTCTTGATATATATCGAGAATCTATATATACTCCAATATATAGATTCTCGATATAGTAAGGCAGGGGGAGTCCACGGTGCTGGAAACGAGCTTTGTGAACAGAAATATGGTGTTGCTGATTTTAAAATTATTGGAATCCCAGGATATGTACGGCTACCAGATGATCGAGACGCTGAAAAAACGCTCCGACAATACCTTTCATCTGAAAGCCGGCTCCCTGTACCCCCTGCTGCACGGTCTGGAAGAAAAAGGATATGTTACCGCCTATGAACAAACTGCCGCCGCCGGAAAACCCAGGCGCTACTACCATCTGACCGACCAGGGCCATGGCGTGCTGCAGGAAAAAGAACAGGCCTGGAACCGCTATGTCCGTGCTGTCACCCTGGTTTTGGAAGGAGATGTGTGCTGTGTCAGAGCCTAAGGCCATACAAGCTTATCTGGACACCGTGGCCGCGCAGATCCACTGGAAACGTGCTCGCGCCATAATCATACCGGAGCTGGCACAGCACCTGGAAGATCAGCGGGATGCCTTTGCTGCGGAGGGCTGTGAACATCCCGCCCAGCTGGCGGTGGAAGAAATGGGCGACCCGGTCCCCGTGGGTATGGAATTAGACCGGCTTCACCGGCCAAAGGCTCAATGGGGCCTGCTCTCCCTCACCATCCTGTTTGCTCTGTTAGGCACCATGCTCTGGGTCTGGCTGACAAACGAATTTGCCCACCCATCTGTCCTGTACCGCACCTTGATCGCCCTGTTTCTGGGAGGCGGCGCGCTTTTGCTGGGCTACTTTTTTGACTGCACCTATCTGGGCCGGCATGGCCGCAGGATATACGCCCTGGCTCTTGGAATCAGTCTGCTGGTTCTCTTTACCTCCCCCATCATCAACGGCGTCTCCTATTACACCCGCTATGTCATTCTGGGCTATCCCGTCATTTACGCCCTCTGGCTATACTCCTGGCGGCGAAAGGGCTGGGCCGGGATGATACGCCCCTGGCGCAGTTGCTGCCTGGATATGACAGTGAGGCCTTTCTGACCACCTTGATTCATCAGATTGGATGGCTGCCTTTTCTGCTCGTCCTGTGCGTATTTGTGGCGCTGATCCTCTGGCTTTTCTGCCGGTGTCTGCAGCAGAAAAGTTATCTGGGCAAGTGGGTGGTTTTCTCCGTCGTTCTCACCCTCTCCGTTCAGGCCTGCTGCAGCGTCCTGTGGAGTCTGGGCTATCCGTTTCTTAACGCCTCCTTCCCCCTGGTCATTGGTAATTTCAATACCGTCATCCATCTGTGGCTGATCGGCCTTGCCCTATCCGTGTTCCGGGGCGAGCGCATTGTGCGGGACTTCCCTTATGATCCCAAGCTGCACCTGCCCCGCTATCGTCTCAGCATTGCCCTGCAAAAAATCTCCCAGTAGCCCTCCCACCGTAGTACTATAGGCTACTCTCTTCCCCACCCCGTCTTTGGAATTTTGTGGTCTTCTCATGCAAAAGAGCGTGTGACTGTTTGAAACAGTCACACGCTCTTTTTCCTTCCAGGGGACGGTCCCTCCCGCCTATTACCGGGCAGAATCCGCAACCATATCTGCGGCCACTTCCACAATGTGGTCGGCACAAAGTCCAAATTTCCGCAGCAGCTGGGCTCCCGGTCCGGAGCATCCGAACACATCGTTTACCCCAATGCGCCGCACCGGTGTGGGCAGCCGCTCGCCCAGCAGGGCGCATACCGCCTCGCCCAGGCCGCCGATGACAGAGTGCTCTTCGCAGGTAATGACCTTTCCGCACTCCCGTGCCGCCTGCAATACCAGCTCCTCGTCCAGGGGCTTGATGGTACATAGGTTGATGACTCTGGCGTGGATGCCAAACCGCTTCAGCTCCTCGGCCGCCTGGAGCGCCTCGTAGGTCATCAGTCCCGTGGCAATCAGGGCAAGGTCAGACCCCTGCGTCAGCACTTCGCCCTTTCCAATTTGAAATTGGAACTTTTCTTCCTCATGGAACACCGGAACGGGCAGACGGCCAAAGCGCATATAGACCGGTCCTTTGTGCGCATAGGCCGCTTTTACCGCCGCTCTGGCCTCCACATCATCGGAGGGGCACATCACCACCATGCCGGGGATGGTGCGCATCAGGGCGAAATCTTCACAGCACTGGTGGGAGGCGCCGTCCTCCCCCACAGAGATCCCGCCGTGGGTGGCGCCAATCTTCACGTTGAGCTGGGGATAGCCGATGGAATTGCGCACCTGTTCAAAAGCTCTGCCTGCGGCAAACATGGCAAAGCTGGACACAAAGGGCACCATTCCCATGGCGGCGGCTCCGGCCGCGGCGCCCATCATATCCGCTTCCGCGATGCCGCAGTCAAAGTGGCGCTCTGGAAAGGCCTTTTTAAACAGGGCCGTTTTGGTGGCTTCCGACAAATCCGCGTCAAAAACCACCACGTCGGGATGCTCTTCCCCCAGCTGAACCAGGGCGGCTCCGTAGCCGTCCCGGGTGGCAAGCTTGCGTTCCATGTCAATTTCCCTCCAATCTGGCCATTTGTTTCTGAAGCGTTTCCATGGCCCGGGCAAACTCCTCATCGTTGGGGGCCTTTCCGTGCCAGGAGGCCTGATCTTCCATAAAGGGCACGCCCTTGCCCTTGACGGTGGACATGATGATGCAGAAGGGTACCCCCTTCACACTCCGCGCCTGAGTAAAGGCGTGTTCCATCTGGTCAAAGTCGTGGCCGTCAATTTCCTGCACCGCAAAGCCAAAGGCTTTCAGCTTTTCCGGAATGGGATAGGGGCTCATCACCTGTTCCACGGGCCCGTCAATTTGCAGATGGTTGTTGTCAATGATGACGCACAGGTTATCCAGCTTATAGTGGTGGGCAAACATAAACGCCTCCCAGGGCTGGCCCTCCTGAATTTCTCCGTCCCCCAACAGGGCATAGACCCGCAGGGATTTGTGCTGCTGCTTGGCCATCAGGGCCATGCCCGCCGCGGCGGAAATCCCCTGTCCCAGAGAGCCGGTGGACATATCCACGCCGGGCGTCAGGTTCATGTTGGGGTGCCCCTGAAGATGGCTGCCGATCTGGCGCAGGGTCTTCAGGTCCTCCCAGGGGAAAAAGCCACGGGCGGCCAGAGCGGCATACAGGCCGGGGGCGGTGTGCCCCTTGGAGAGCACAAAGCGGTCCCGGTCCTCCCAATCCGGCCGGGTGGGATCAACGTTCAGCTCTTTGAAATAGAGGTATGTAAACAGGTCCGCGGCGGACAGGCTGCCGCCGGGATGGCCCGACCGGGCCGCGTGGGTCGCCTCCAGGATTCCCATGCGCACCTGGCAGGCGGTGCGCATCAGGCGATTTTTTTCTTCGGGTTTCATCGTCAATTCCCTCCTCTCTGGTTCTGATAGAATCCGACCGCCCGAAAGGGGCGGTCGGATCATAAACTGCTATTCAGATACGGAATACCGTTCCGGCGGGGCAAACTGCCGCCAGGCCGGTTTTACCGCCCATACTTTCCGTCCAATACGGTGTTCAGCGAACAAATCGCGCACTTCTCCTGTGCCGGATGCGTGGTTCCGCAGACCGGGCAGGTCACCAGATCCCGCTCCGCCGCAAACAGCTCCACCCGTCCACATCTCGGGCAGGCATAGATGTCCACATGGAACCGGTCGGTAAACAGGGCGCTGCCCATGGCATAGGATTTTTTCTGCAGCTCCAGCTCTTTGCCGCATATGGGGCAGCGTTTTACATCAGTTGCAGCGTCTTTCATGTTCAGGTTCCTTTCCGCTCCATCAGGCGCATGCTTATGCGTTGTGGGACTTGGCGTGGCTGGGGGCGACGTACTGGCCGTTCTCCTTCTTGACCAGCTTGCCCTCCTTGACCAGGTCGTTGGGGCTATAGATGTCGTTGATGTTCCAGCAGCCGGGGGTGGGCACCACGATGTTCTCCATGGGGATCTCCACCAGGAAGGGCTTGCCGGCCTTGTTGGCCTCCAGGGCCTTCTCCAGGGCGGCGGGCAGCTCCTCGGCGGAGGAAATGCACACGGAATCCACACCGTAGTCCTTGGCCACACCAGCCCAGCTGGGAGAGTAGCGCTCACCCTGGGCATCATAGAAGACAGTACCGAACTTGGTCTGATAGTTGGCATTCTCCAGGCCGGCAATGGTGCCGAAGGCGGCGTTGTTCATCACCACCCAGGTGCAGGCGATGCCCTTCTCCACGGCGGTAGCCAGGACCGAGGGATTAATGCCAAATCCGCCGTCGCCGGTGAGGTTCCAGACCATCCGGTCGGGACCGGCCAGCTTGCCGCCCAGCACGGCGGAAGGACCAAAGCCCATGGTGGCCAGGCCGGAGGAGTGGTGGATGGTGCCGGGGATGGTAATGTCAAACTCCTGGGCCACGCCGTTCTTGTTCCAGCCCACATCGGTAAAGAGGATGGTATCCTCGGGGATGGCGGCCTTCACGTCCCGCAGGATGCGCTGGGGCGTCATGGGGAAGCGGGGATCGTTGGAGATGGCCTCGTTGGACTTCTTGAACTCCGCCTTGGCCTTGGCAATTTCCGCGCGCAGCTGGGGGTTGCTGCGGCCCTTGGGGCAGATCTTCTTGACCTCTTCCAGAATCTGCTTCAGGCCGATCTTCAGGTCGCCCACAGCGCCGATCTCCACGGGGTAGTTGCGGCCGATCTCGTTGGGGTCGATGTCGATCTGCAGGAAGGTGGTCTTGTCGGGATCAAAGGTAACGCCCTGATACCAGCTGGAGCTGTCGGCCTCACCAAAGCGGGTGCCCAGGCCCAGGATCACATCGGCCTGAGTGGTCAGAGAGTGGGTAAACTCCAGGCCCCAGAAGCCGGTCTGGCCGATCATCAGGGGGTGCAGATCGGACATGCAGCCCTGGCCGGCCAGGGTGCGGGACACGGGAATGTCCAGGAACTCCGCCAGAGCGGCCAGCTCCTCAGAGGCCTGAGCCAGCAGGATACCGCCGCCGGCGTGGAGGACAGGATTCTCCGCCTCAACCAGCTTCTTGGCGATGGCCTTGGCAGCCTCGGGGTCGATGGCAGGAC
>CALWYG010000051.1 GCA_944385695.1 uncultured Oscillospiraceae bacterium
AAACCATTTTCCTGATGCAGCAACGGAACTTGAATTTGTGACCAGGCAGTGGCCTGCTGAACAAAATAAAAAAAGAAAAACAGCCACATGCTTTCCGTGTGGCTGTTTTCTTGGTGGGGACAGCGGAACTTGAGTCTGTTACCTGACCCGTTGGAGGGGGTGGTCCGCCGAACGCAATAAGTAATAAAAAGGGAAGAAAAGGAAAAACAGCCACACGTTTTCCGTGTGGCTGTTTTTCTTGGTGGAGACAACAGAACTCGAATCTGTGACCTTCCGCGTGTGAGGCGGACGCTCTACCAGCTGAGCTATGCCTCCATATAGGAGAAAAACGGCGAAAATGGTGGTGACCCGGACGGGACTCGAACCCGTGTTGCCGCCGTGAAAGGGCGGAGTCTTAACCGCTTGACCACCGGGCCGTTTTCTTGTATGAAATCGGATCTGCGACCCGTTCCTTGTGTGGTAGCGGCAACTGGATTCGAACCAGTGACACCGCGGGTATGAACCGCGTGCTCTAGCCAACTGAGCTATGCCGCCGTTTTGCCCGTCTCAAACAGGGCAAGAGTTAGTATAGCGGATTTTGCCGCTGTTGTCAATAAAAAGTTTTCCTTTTTTTAAAATTGTCAAGGGGAAGGGAGACTGCGGGCAAAAAGCAGACCAGGCGTACAAAAAGGAGGGGCGAACAGCCCGGATACCGGCTTTCCAGCCGGCATCCGGGCCGGAGGTGTTGATTATTTAAAGTACGCAGCACCGCTTTCAAACAGAGGCTGGTGCTTTTCGCCGGGGATATTGACGCCCACAAAGGGGCCTCTGCGCTCCAAATGGCCCATCTTGCCGAAGACCCGGCCGTCGGGGGAGAAGATACCCTCGATGGCCTCCATGGAGCCGTTGGGATTGAAAGCAATGTCCATGGTGGGCTGGCCTTCCAGGTTTACATACTGGGTGGCAACCTGGCCCTTTGCAATCAGGTCGGCGATGACCTGGGCAGGGGCCACAAAGCGGCCTTCGCCGTGGGAAATGGGGACAGTGTGCAGATCGCCCACCTGGCTCTTGAGCATCCAGGGGGACTGGACCGAGGCCACCCGGGTGGTCACGTAGCTGGACTGATGGCGGCCGATGAGGTTATAGGTGAGGGTGGGGCAGGTGTCGTCCATGTCCCGGATCTCACCATAGGGCACCAGTCCCAGCTTCACCAGAGCCTGGAAGCCGTTGCAGATGCCCAGCATCAGGCCGTCCCGGTTTTTCAGCAGGTCCATGATGGCCTCGCTGAGGGCGGGGGAGCGGAGGAAGGAGGCGAGGAATTTGCCGGAGCCCTCGGGCTCATCACCGCCGGAGAAGCCGCCGGGGAGTACCACCATCTGGGCGGAGCGGATGGCCTTCTCCAGGGCCTGGGCGGACTGAGTGAGGAAATCGGTGGTCAGGTCGCGGATGACCACAATCTCCGGGTCGCTGCCTGCCCGAATACAAGCCTTGGCGGTGTCATACTCACAGTTGGTGCCGGGGAAAACGGGGATGACCGCCTTGGGATGAGCCACCTTGTGCTTGCACACGGCGATGGAGCGCTTATTCCAGGAGATTGCCTCTACCTTCTCGCTGGTGCCGGCCTTGGTGGGGTAGACCTGTTCCAGCACGTCCTCGTTGAGCTGGAGCAGCTCTTCGATGGACACCGCCTCACCGGGCAGGGCCACAAAGGGGGCGGCGGTGGTTTCACCGATGCGCTTGCCGTGGGTGGGATTTACTTCCTCAGTGAGCTCAGCCACCACGGCTCCGGGCATGGCGGTGTACCAGGCTACATCTTCCATTCCGGCCTGGAAGCCGATGCGGTTGCCGAAGGACATCTTCATCACGGCCTCGGCAAGACCGTTTTCCACGGCCCAGGCGGCCTTTACCTTGCCGGCCTGGCAAAGAGCGTGGAACTCCTCCCAAGCGGCCTTCAGGCTTTCGGCGCTGCCATCTTCCGGGGCAAAGCAATACACCGGGTGCTCCGCCTTTTTAAACTCGGGAGAGAGGCCCTCAGAGGCCTTGATGGGGGCAATGGCAAAGGAAATCAGGGTGGGGGGAACATCCTTGTCCAGGAAGGAGCCGGACATGGAGTCCTTGCCTCCGATGGCGGCGGCGCCCAGTTCCAGCTGGGCATCCAGAGCACCCAGCAGGGCGGAGAAGGGCTTGCCCCAGCGCTGAGGCTCGCTGCGAAGCTTCTCAAAGAACTCCTGAAGGGTGAGATAGGCTTTTTTGTAATCGGCGCCAGCGGCCACGATCTTGGCCATGGAGGTAATTACCGCGCTGTGGGCGCCAAAGTAGGGGTCGGTGGAGAGCTGGTCAGGATCGCAGCCCCAGGCCATGACGCTGGCCTGGTCGGTCTCCTGATTGGGCTCCACGGGGAAGAGGGCGGACATGGCCTGGGCGGGGGTGCGCTGCGTCTGTCCGCCGAAGGGCATGAGAACGCTGGCAGCGCCGATGGAACCGTCAAAGCGTTCGGTAAGGCCCCGGCGAGAGGCGCACTTCAGGCTGGAGGCCATCTCCTTCAGGTTGGTAAACTGAGCCTTGGACAGGGCGGAGCGGTCCTTCTTCTCCACGGACAGGGAGGCGTGCTTCACCGCGCCGTTGGTGTTGAGGAATTCACGGCTGAGGTCGGCGATCTTCTGGCCCTTCCAGTGCATGACCATCCGGGGGCTCTCGGTGACCACGGCTACCTGATAGGCCTCCAGATTTTCCTTTTCTGCTTCGGCAATGAACTTGGCGGCATCCTCTGCGGCCACCACCACAGCCATACGCTCCTGGCTCTCGGAAATGGCCAGCTCCGTGCCGTCCAGGCCGTCATACTTCTTGCGCACGGCGTCCAGCTCAATTTCCAGACCGTCGGCCAGCTCACCGATGGCCACGCTGACGCCGCCGGCGCCAAAGTCGTTGCAGCGCTTGATGAGGCGGGTGACCTCGCCGTTGCGGAACAGACGCTGGATCTTGCGCTCCTCGGGAGCGTTGCCCTTCTGGACCTCGGAGGCCATGGTGGTCAGGGACTTCTGGTTGTGGCTCTTGGAGGAGCCGGTGGCTCCGCCGATGCCGTCCCGGCCGGTGCGGCCGCCCAGCAGGATGACCACGTCCCCGGGGGCAGGGACTTCCCGGCGCACATGGTCGGCAGGGGCGGCGCCCACCACCGCGCCGCACTCCAGGCGCTTGGCGATGTAGCCCTCGTGGTAGACCTCGGCCACATGGCCGGTGGAAAGGCCGATCTGGTTGCCGTAGGAGGAGTAGCCCGCCGCGGCGGTGGTGGCCAGCTTCCGCTGGGGCAGCTTGCCGGGCAGAGTCTGGTCAAAGGGCACACGGGGATCGCCGCCGCCGGTGAAGCGCATGGCCTGGTGGACATATACGCGGCCGCTGAGGGGGTCGCGGATACAGCCGCCGATGCAGGTGGCCGCACCGCCGAAGGGCTCGATCTCCGTGGGGTGGTTGTGGGTCTCGTTCTTAAACATGAGAAGCCAGTCCTGCTCCTTGCCGTCCACCTGGGCGGGGACGTGGATGGAGCAGGCGTTGATCTCCTCGCTCTCGTCCAGCTCGGGGAGCAGGCCGCGCTTTTTCAGGGTCTTGGTGCCGATGGTGGCCACGTCCATAAGGGTGCGGGGGCGCTGGGCGGCTTTCTCCTCCCCATAGACCTCTACCCGGGCGGCCAGATACCGTTCATAGGCGGCCTGGATCTGGGGGTCGTCAATGGAGATCTCGTCCAGATGGGTGGAGAAGGTGGTGTGGCGGCAGTGGTCGGACCAGTAGGTGTCCACCACCCGCACCTCGGTGATGGTGGGGTCCCGCTTCTCCTGATCCCGGAAATAGCCCTGGAGGAACTTCAGATCGTCCAGGTCCATGGCAAGGCCCAACTGATCCAGCAGCTGGGCAAGGCCCGCCTCATCCAGAGCGGTGAAGCCCTCGATGACGGCCACGTGGTCGGGAGCGGGATGGGTGCGCACCAGAGTTTCGGGCTTGTCCATAAGAGCCTCGCGGCTCTCCACGGGGTTAATCAGATAGTGGCGGATTTTTTCCAGATCCTCCTGGGAGAGCTCCCCCCCCAGCAGATAAACCTTGGCATAGGCAATGAGGGGACGGTCCACGCCGGCCATGAGCTGGATACACTGTGCGCAGGAGTCGGCGCGCTGGTCAAACTGGCCGGGCAGGGCCTCCACAGCCAGGATGGAGCAGGGCTGGGCGGGCTGAGGAAACTCCTCATCGTAAATCACGTCCACCTGGGGCTCGGAAAAGACAATGCCTTTGGCCTGCTGATAGACGGCGGGGTCAATCTGATCCGCATCATACCGGTTGAGGATGGCCACGGATTTCAGACCCTTGATCCCCAGCTGTTCCTGGAGAGCCTTACACAGCCCCTGGGCCTCCACATCAAAGCCGGGCTTCTTTTGGGAATAACAGCGGTAAACACTCATCTTGGTTCCTCCTTGCCGCCCCGGTCCAAAGTGGGAGACTCTTGGCGCGGCGTTTTTTCTTTTATTGGATGATCCAGTTTTCTAACTGGTAGAACACATTGTTTCGGATGGGATTGAGCTGGGTCAGCCGTCCCCACTTGGTGAGAACGGAGCCGTTTTTAAAGAGCAGGGGCGCCATGGGCAGCTGCTGTTCCAAGTGGGTAAAGAGAGCCTGGGCGGCCTGACGCTTGGGTTCTCCCTGGATGGCGGAGTGCATGGCGGAGAGAAGCCCATCGGTTTCTGCGTTTTTCCAGCGGCCGTAATTGAGACTGCCCGAAGAGGAAAGCAGGGGGGCGAGGTCAAAGTCGGCGGTGAGCACCGTCTCCCCCAGATAGAGGTCAAAATCGCCCTTGCCCAGAGCGGCGGTAAAGTCCTCATAGGAGAGCTGCTCCACCGTCACAGTCAAACCGGCGGAGCCCAGCTGATAGGCAATGAGCTGGGCAGCGGACACCTTGGCCTCATTTTCACTGTTGACCAGCAGGCGGACCTCCTTGCCTGCAAGCCCCAGTTCCTCCAGCTGCTGGGCCAGCACATCCGGATTATAGCCCAGGCGCTGGGCGGAATCCTGTGAATACAAAGAGCTGTCAGGATGGACCGGGAGGGTGGCGGCAACGGCGTGGCTGGCATAGGTGGTCTGGGTAATGGCCTGGCGGTCGATGGCGGCGGAGATCGCCAAACGCACCTGGGCGCTGCGGCACACACCGGAGGCCGTGTTGAAGCCCAGGTAAATCAAATCGGTGGTGGTATAGTCCCAGGTCTGATAATTGCCGCCGTATCCCATGGCGTTGGTGGCCATCAGATCCACATCCAGCAAAGAGATGTTGCCAGTGTCAAAGGCGTAGGTGAGCTCGTCACTCTTGCTGACACTGTACAGGGGGATGGTTTCAAAGGGAAGATCCTTGTTCTGCCACCACCCGGGGCGCTGGGTAAGAACCAGCCCTTCATCGGAGCTGGAGAGCACATAGGGCCCGGTACCCGAGGGACGGTCTCCGCTGCCGTGGGCGATGGGAATATCCAACAGGCAGGGCAGGCTCCCATTGGGGCGGGAGAGGGTGATGGTGAGGGTGTTTTCCTCAGCGGTGATGGAGGACACATCGGCCAGCCGGGTGCGGTAGCGCCCCTGTTCCGACCGGGCAAGCTCCAGCGCGTCGGCCACGGTCTGGCCGGTGAGAGGGGTGCCGTCGGAGAAGGTAAGGCCGGAGCGGATGATAAAGGTCCATACCAGCTTGTCCTCACTGACCGAGTAGCGCTCACACAGCACCGGGATGGCCTGGTAGCTCTCGTCCACCAGAAAAAGGCCCTCATAGAGAAGGGGGGACAGGGTGAGGTTGGCCCGGTTGGCGCCCAGAGTGGGATGGAGGCTGAAGTCCGGAAAGACCGGAAGGGTAAAGGGGGTGGTTTCGGGAAGTTCCTCCTGGCTGGTGTCCTCCGGCGCAGAAGAGGCGCTGGAGGCGGGCTGAGCGCCGCAGGCGGACAGCGTCAACAGCAGAACGGCAAGAAAAAGCGATAACAGTCGTCTCATAGGGGTTCCTCGTTACAGAAGCTGAATCATGGCGGCCATGCTGCCCCGGCGCTGGCCCTGCACCCGGTGGGACCAGAAGGTATCCAGGCGGCAGGCGGTACAGGCGGGGCACAGGGCGATGTGTTCGGGCAGCAGTCCGGTTCGCTCCAACCACCGCCGGTTGGCCCCCTTCAAATCCACCTGGTATTTTTCTCCGCCTGGCAGGGGGCGGATAAAATCCTCGGCATCGGTCCCCAGACCGGAGCGCAGCCCCTCGGGCACATCCACATGGGTTTCAAAGCAGCAAGGCCCGATGCCCGGCCCAATGGCGGCCAGAATGTGGGCGGGGTCGCAGCCATAATCCGCCACCATTTTTTCCGCCGCCCGGGCGGCAATTCCGGAAGCGGTGCCCCGCCAGCCCGCGTGGGCGGCGGCGATGCAGCGGCGGTGGGGGTCATAGAGCAATATGGGGATACAGTCTCCGGAGAAAATGGTCAGACACAGGCCCGGCTCATCGGTGATGAGACCGTCGGCCTCAAACACGCCGGGGGCGGCGGGATCGTCCATCCGGTCAGCCCGGGTGACCGGGCGGACCACATTGCTGTGGATCTGATGGTTTTTCACCAGCGCGGCGGGGTCGGTGCCCAACGCGGCGCAGAAGCGGCAAAAATTTTCCCGGACGTTGGCCGGCTCGTCTCCCCGGTTGGCGCCCAGATTGAGGCTGTCCCAGGGAGCGGGAGAGACCCCGCCCAGGCGGGTGGAAAAGCCGTGGGCCGCCCCCGTCCAGGCGGGGTGGTCACAGGCGAAAAAAGAGACGCCATGGCGCCGCTTGATTTTGATGTCCATGGTCGTCCCTCCAGCAATGACAGGATACTATGTTATTTTATTTTAGCCCAAAATCTCCGGTATGGCAACCCATTATCCGGGAGAAAAGGAACTTTGTTTTTTCGCCGGGAGACAAGTCAGAGCTGTTCCAGCTCCCGCAGGGTATCCTGAATGGTTTTTTGGGGCAGGTAGACCGCCGCCATCTCCGCCAGCTGGGACAGAGTAAGGCTGCGGGCCGCACCCACCATGGGGTGCTTCATAAACTTCCCAAAGCGCCGCTGAAATACCGCTCTGGATTTGGGATTATCCAGAAGCTCCCCCACGGTAATGGTCCGGTTGCGCAGGTCCATGTCAATCACCTCCCAACCAGTCTATGCCGCCCGGGGGCTATCCTTGACTTTCCTGTAAGGACCGATTATACTACGGTTTACCATGAAACGGCGGGAGGGAATGGAAAAATGGAGAAAAAAAGAGGAAAATTCAGACAAGTCTTTATCGTGGCCGATTCGGCCCTGCGGCGGAAGCACACGGTTGCGGCGGTGTATATTCTCCTGCGTTTTCTGGTCATTATCACCATGGTGGCCCAGTTTTTTAACCGGGATTATGAGAGCGTCTTCCTGTGCCTTCTGACCTTGATCCTGCTGCTGCTGCCCACCATTGTGGAGCGGGCGCTGATGGTGGATCTCCCCAATACGCTTGAGATCATCATCATGCTGTTTATTTTTGCAGCGGAAATTTTAGGGGAGATCCGCTCCTTCTATACTACCTTCTATGGTTGGGACACCATTTTGCATACCATCAACGGCTTCCTCTGTGCGGCCATCGGCTTTGCGCTGGTGGACATGCTCAACCGCAACGAAAAATTTTCCCTTACCCTGTCTCCCAGCTATATGGCGCTGGTGGCCTTCTGCTTTTCCATGACCATTGGAGTGCTGTGGGAGTTTTTTGAGTGCGGAATGGACCAGCTGTTTCTGCTGGATATGCAGAAGGACGCCATTGTGAATACCATTTCTACCGTCATGCTGGATCCCACGGGGGGAAATACGCCGGTCATCATCCGGGATATTACCGACGTTGTGGTCATCACCGCCGCCGGAGAGGAAATTCCCCTGAGCCTGGGCGGCTATCTGGACATTGGGATCCTGGATACCATGAAGGATCTGCTGGTGAATTTTGTGGGAGCAGTGGTCTTCTCCTTCATTGGCTATTTCTATGTGAAAAATCGCGGAAAAGGCAGATTTGCCAGCCGCTTTATTCCGAAGGTTGTGGATGTACTTCCGGAAGACCGGGAGAATCCTATCCCTGAGGACAAGGAAAAAAGATAAGATTTTCAACATTTACACGGTGGATCTGGTATAGTCGGGCCTTGCTTGGTTCATACTAAGGCCAACCCAAGGAAGGAGGGTTTTGTATGAACAACAAGTCCTGTAATACCAGCATCCAGTGTACCGTGGATACCTGCGCTTATCACAACGCTCCCCAGAACTGCTGCTCTCTGCAGTCTATCAAGGTGGGCTGCTGCGGCAGCGCCCCCACCAAATGTGAGGGTACGGAGTGTGCTTCCTTTAAGCTGAACGCCCGGTAACAGAAAAAAGCCTGTGGAAATCCAAATTTCCACAGGCTTTTTTTAATCCAGATGAAGTCCATAAAACCCGAACAGCGCCATAGCCATCAGTCCCGCGGTAATCAGCTGAATGGGGATACCCCGGAAGGGCCGGGGGCAGCGCTCCAGGTCCACCTCGGTTTGGAGACTGGCGAAGCTGGCCAGAGCCAGGCACACGCCGATCCCGCCAAAGAGGGCAAAGAGCAGGGAGGAGAGCAGGCCGTAGCTGCGCTGGGTGATCAGCAGGGCAGAGCCCAGAGCGGCGCAGTTGGTGGAGATGGAAGCTAGGTTCTCATCCACACGCCGGGACAGCTCGGGGACACAGGTACGGAAAAAGCGCCGCAGAGCGGCCACCAGCCCCGGAATGAGCAGCGCAAAGGCCAGAAGACGAAAGTGCTGCAGACCAAAGCGGCCCAGAAACAGATAGTCAAGAAGCCAGGCACACAGAGCACCCAGTACCATGACCAGAGTCAGACAGAAGCCTGTGTGCAGGGCCTGCTTGGGGTCCTGAAAGGACTTTTGGTGGGTTCCGATGCCCGTGCAGGTGACCAGCACCATATTTTCCGAGAGCAGGGCGGCCAGGGCTACTCCAGCCAGCTCCAGTGCGGTTGTCATAGCGCCAGCCCCCCTTTCCGGAGAGGCAGAGGGCCGCAGTTATACATCGCTGTCCACATATTGAACCTCTCCTTCCGTATCCAGATTTGCGACAATGGCCAGTGCACGGTTAACCCCGGCGGTGATGGCCTTGGAGGTGGCGGTGGCGCCGGTGACCACATCCACAGAGTTGGAGCCGGAGGTCCGGAGGGTTCCGGAGCGGCCCACATACCGGCTGAGGGCTTCTTCCGTCATGGCTTGGGTGCCCACAGGATTGGTTTCAGAATGGCTGGTGACGGCGACGCCGGTGACCTTACCATCCAGATCCACGCCCACCACCATGGTGATAATGCCGCCAAAGCCCTGGTTCTGCACTTCCACGCAGTAGCCGATGAGCTCCCCTTCGCTGGAGTAGCCGGCCAGAATGGACAGCGCGCCATTGGCCCGGTAGGGCGTTTCCGAGCTGGTTTCCGCCTGGGGCATCACCTGGGAGAGCAGCTCCCGCTGCTCCCGGGCCTCGGCCCGGGCGGTGTCCAGGTCGGTAATGGTGTGAACGCTGGAAATCACTACACAGGTGACGGCAAACAGCGCAGCCACAGGGGCCAGGGCCTTTACATGGGCCCGGAGGGGGTCCAGATAGGCCTCACCGGGCATTTTTCCTTCTTTCAGACCGAAGAAGTTAAACTTCGTCTTCGGCTTGACAAATTTAATCTCAGCCAGGCTGTCTCGGATTTCCGTCACCCAGTTTTTGGTGACGGTGAAGCGGCCGATCCCAAACCGGCGGGGCATGCCCATCCGGTCCATCAGCCATACCAGGCAGTTCATAGTGAGAATGGCCCAGCCAACTCCCTCGGGGTAGGAGCCGTGGTAGCGCAGGAGCATGGTGAGAAGGCCGCAGCCCACGCCGAAGATTACCTGGCCTCTTGGTGTGACCGGGGAGGTGGTGGGATCGGTGGCGAAGAAAATGGCCCCCATAATGAGTCCGCCGCTGAGCAGCTGGTAGGCGGTCCAGACCAGGGGATTGATTCCGGTGGGGTAAAACAGCAGGGAGATGAGCACCACAGTGCCCAGATAGGCCAGGGGAATCCGTGCGGAGATGACCCGCCGCAAAAGCAGATAGACAAAGCCCAGCAGAAGCATGGCCGAGGACACCTCGCCCATGCACCCGCCCTGCTGGCCCAGGAACAGCTGCGGCAGCGTCTGGGTGGGAAGGGCGCCGTCGTGCAGGGAGGACAGGGGAGTTGCGGCGGAGACCGCATCCGGATTGACCAGGGACACCCAGTGCAGAGGCTCTGCCCAGGTGGTCATGAGGATGGGGAGGGTGGCGCACAGCATCCGTCCGGCCAGGGCGGGGTTCATAAAGTTTTTACCCAAGCCGCCGTAAAACTGCTTGACCACAATGATACCGAACGCTCCGCCCAGCACGGGCACCCAGTAGGGGGAACTCACCGGCAGGCTAAGGGCCAGGAGAAGGCCTGTGACACAGGCGGAGAGATCATTCAGCGTGTTGCTCTGATGGGTCAGGCGGCGGTAAAGCCACTCAGAGAAGACGCAGGATACCACGGAGATGGCGCACAGGGCCAGGACCCGGGGGCCAAAGAGAAAAACAGCCATCCCCAGGGTTGGGACCAGTGCCACCATCAGATCCAGCATCATGGCAGTGGTGGTGGCGCTTTGCCGCAGCTGAGGAGAGAGATAGGCGGGGGGAAATGAGGTGTTCATAGGGCTGTCTCTCCTTTCGCCAGGGTATTTTTTGCCAGAGAGACTGTCTCAACCAGCGGGATTTGCGCGGGGCAGATAAAGGAGCAGCAGCCGCAGGCGTTGCAGTCCTCCGGGTGAAGCTTGGCCAGCGCGGCCAGGTCGTTGGCTTTCAGAGCCTGCCGGATAAAAGTGGGGGCCAGATGCATGGGGCAGCGGTCCACACATTTTCCGCACCGGATACATACGCTGCCGGCACTTTCCGGTTTGCGCTCCGGGGAAGTGAGACAGACCAGGCTATTGGTGCTCTTCAGAACGGGGGCGTCCAGAGAGGGGAGGGTCACACCCATCATGGGGCCGCCGGTGACCATCAGTTCGGCTTCCTCCCGCAGGCCGCCGCAGGCCTCCAGCAGCACACGCCAGGGGGTTCCGATGGGAACCCACAGGTTTCTGGGGCGAGTGACCGCTCCGCCCGTAATGGTGACGGCCCGGTGGGTCAGGGGGTGGCCGCGGAAAAAGGCATCCTGGATGGCGTAAACGGTGGCCAGATTAAAGACCACACATTTCACATCCAGGGGAGAGCCGCCGGGCGGGACTTCCCGGCCGGTCACGGTCTGGACAATCTGCTTTTCCGCCCCCAGAGGGTACCGGGTGCGGACGGTGCACAGGCGCACCAGCTTATTGCGCCGCAGGCGGCGCTCCAGAGATTCCACTGCATTGAGCTTGTCCCCTTCGGTGACCAGCACCACATGGGATGCGCCCAGACAGCGGGCGAGAAGTTCGCCGGCCTGGATGATGTATTTGGCCCGCTCCAGCAAAAGCCGGTGGTCGGCTGTGACATAGGGCTCACACTCGGCGGCATTGATAATCAGGGTGTCCACCCGCCCGGCAGCCTGGTCCAGCTTCTCCCATGTGGGATAGGCGGCGCCGCCCATGCCCACGATGCCGGCCCACTGTACCCGCTCCATGAGCAGGGTCAGGTTGGCCTCGCGCAGCGTGAGCGGTTCCGCACGTCCGTCCCAGGGAGTATCCTGTCCATCGCTTCGGATGACAATGGCGGGGGAACTACCGCCCCAGGGATGGGGCCGGTCTTCCAGCGCGGTCACCCGGCCGGAGATGCCGGCATGGGCGGCGGCGCCGCCGTTTTCTCCCCACTGGGCCACAGGCTGGCCCCGCAGTACCCGGTCGCCGGGGCGCACCAGGGGAACGGAAGGGCCATTGGAACACATGAGAAGAGGAATGATAACTTCCTCAGGGGAAACCGAGAGAGGCGAGAGGGGCTTTCGCCGTGTGCTCTCTTTTCTTGTGGCGGGAAACACTCCGCCGAAAAAGGAATGGGGCATTGAAAAATAACCTCCATATGCTGCCTATTCTTGGTCAATAGACAAAATCCGTGCTGTATCTCAACATTTTTACAGCCTATATCATAATCCAAGGGGGCGGGTCTGTCCAGCGTTTTCACGAAAAGTTAATAAACAGGGCGCAGAAAGAAAATGTTGTACAAAAAGGAGGGGCTATGCTTTGAGGATATTGCAAAAATTGTGAAAGAAAAGTACAATAGTTCCATACATTTTGAGACGCGGCAAGCAATGAATGGGAGGTATGTTGAAATGAAGAAGGTTCTGCGTCGTTTGCTCTCGTCAGCCATGGCAGTGATGCTCATGGCAGGGATGTGTATCAACGCCTCGGCGTTTACCTATCCCTCTTCCTACTGGCCCCTGCACAATCAATGGCCCACGGTGTCCGCCGGGACCGATGCCAAGGCCATTGTATCCCTGGCCCAGCAGATCTATGATAATCTCATGCCCCTGGGCATGAGCTACGATGTGTGCGGAAATCTGGAGGTCAAGTGTGCCAAGGCCTCCTGGGCCTGTGAGGTGACGGGGGATATTGCCGGAGCCATCACCTGGCTGGAGCGGCAGCTCGACATGGCCCAGTGGCTCAACGCCAACGGCTATGGATATAAGGATACCCTGCTGGACGGAAACGCCAGAATGGAGTATCTGAAGGCTGCCAAAAGCCCCAAGATCTATGCCCAAAGCGATACCGATCCATCCCCCTATGCCTACGGCCCCAAGAGCGGCACCTGGTACGGCACGGCTTTGGGCTACGACCAGCCCGGGGAATCCGCCGCCCTCATGTATATCGACTTCCAGGACGGCTACTCCGTGGAGTATTGGATCGACTACTACATGAACACCTATGAGAACTTTTATAATGCGGCCCACGGAGGCGTGATCGAGCTGGCCTGGAACTTCCACCCCGAAGGAACCGCCGGCTGCCAGGCGGTCCTGTCCGCGGACAGCTACATCCAAGAGGGCGTGCGGGCCATGGCCCAGCTGGACGCTACCATCCTCCTGCGGGTTGGTGCGGAGATGAACAACTGGAGCGACTGTGATCCTGCCACCTATATCCAGGCCTTCCGCAAGGTGGCGGATGCCGCTGCCCCCTATTCTAACATCCAGATGGTCTTCTCCCCCGGGGATATCAGCAACCGGAATGTGACCATCAGCCAGTTCTACCCCGGCGACCAGTATGTGGATTGGGTGGGCATGTCCACCTACCAGAACACCAATTATTTGGATGTGTACGGCAACTCTATGAGCTACAGCCTTTCCGGCACCCCCGCCAGCAACCCTTACTATGGCACCGGTCTGTATGACTACGACCCCATGGTCATCATCAAGCCCATAGTGGAGCTGGCCAAATCCCACAATAAGCCCGTGATGATCAGCGAGTGCGGCTTTGGCTACCGGAATTACGGCACGGATCAGACGGCCTACTCGGTGGACCAGCTGACCAAATTCTACTCCTATGTGAATATGGTCTATCCCCAGGTGAAGGCTGTATTCTACTTCGATGTGGACCTGAGCGGCGGCAGATATGATTACGCCCTCAACGGCAATTCCGCCGTCCTCTCCGCTTACCGCAGCGCTATTGCCAACAACGGGGCCTATCTGGGCCAGGGGCAGAGCTCCGCAGTGGGCTGGGAGGAGCTGAGCCAGACCAAGCTCAGCGACACCGGTACGCTGAAACTGGCCTGCTATGTGAGCTTCCCCGGTGTGAAAAACGCCACGGTGCAGTACTATGTGGACGGTAAGCTCACCGCCACCGTGTCCCAGGCGCCCTACTATTATAATCTGAACACCGCCGCTCTCAGCGCCGGAGAGCACAAGATTTATGCGGTGGCCTCCGGCAATCAGTTTAAGCAGCAGAGCGCCACCTATGCCCTCACGGTACCGGGCAGCAGCAAACCTGCGGTACAGACGCCCTCCAGCTGGGCCGAGGCGCTCATCGTGGATGCCCAGAGCAAGGGCCTTATCACCGAACGCACAAAGGGGATCTATCAGGACCCCATCACCCGGCTGCAGTTTGCGGAGCTGGCCGTCAACCTGATTGAAAAGGCCACGGGCGAAAAGATTGTCGCCGCTCCCGATAACTTCAATGATACCAACGATGAGATGGCCCTGAAGGCCGTGGCCGCCGGAGTGACCAGTGGCAAGGGAGACGGGATCTTTGCCCCCGATACCCTCATTACCCGCCAGGAGATCAGCGTCATGCTCAATAAGGCTATCCAGTATGTGGACGCGGCCAAGGGCAGCAACACACTGAGCAACACCAGCACGGTCATTGACAGCCAGTTTAAGGACGCGGCCAGCGTGGACAGCTGGGCGGTGGAGTCCATGGCCCTGCTGACCAACAACGGCCTGATGGCAGGCAAGGACGGCGGCGTGGCGCCCAAGGCCAACACTACGGTGGAAGAGGCGATTGTGCTCATCCGTGCCATCTATGACAAGTTCTAAGCAGTTCCACACAAAACAGAACCGGGCGGCCTTAACGGCCGCCCGGTTTTTTGAAGTCCTGAAGGCTGCGGGATTGGGAGGGATAGCGGCGTATGCCGATATGGGCGGCGCAGGAGGAAATCTCTGCCCAGGGGGCCAAAAAAGTGTGGATTCCCACCTGATGGGCCACCTCCACCTTCCGGCGCAGGGTGTCCTCGTCGTCAAAGAGAACGAAGTGGGCTCCGTTGTCCCGGCTCATGTAGGTAAAGTACCGGGCACACAATTCTCCGGAAAAAAACACGGAGGGGGACAGGCGCTGCTTGAGCTGTTCCAGCTGTTCCGGCGAGAGAGGCTGCCCGGAACCGGTGGGGGAGGGCAGAGAGAAGTCCTCTGCGGTTTTTTCCAGGGCCAAAGCCGTCCGCTCCCGGCCAAACGCTTCCACTGCCTCCTCCAGACGCAGATGGAGGGAGCCGCCGGACAGGGCGGAGGGGATCATGACTTTTGCGCGGGGGGCGCTCTGGGCGTAAGCTTCGGGCACAAACAGCGCCCAGTCCCGCCGGGCAAAGGGTTCATCCAACTGCCCGGCAATTTGGGCCAGAGGCGGCAGGCGGGACTCAAAGTCCAGAATGGCCCCCACAAAGCCCCGGGCCTGACATTCCCGGATGATCTCCTGGCAGAGGGAAGCGGTCTGCCCCAGACCGTCAAAGCCCCGGTCGCTGAGGACCATCAGGCTTCCACGGGGCAGCAGCGCATTGTCGGCCCGGAGCAGGCGGCTTCCCGGGCCCAGGCGGTAGGCCAGCAGGGCGGGGGTGGCCCGCCAGGGCTGAAGAGCGGGCAGCTGCCGGGGAGTCAGCGTGATGATAAAGGTGTCCTGTGGTGCCTGCGGCATAAGAGATGCCCCCTTGTCCAAACTAGGCAGGTGTGATATACTGTCAAGCGCAAATTTGACCTGCGTGTGCTTTACCCTATGTGCCGCGGGCTATTTTTAGAACAAAGGAGGATGCCTTCGTGTCCTTTTCACCCATACCCCGGGGGGTTTACCCCTCGGTGACCCACATAGACCCAGAGGCCCTGTCCAGGCAGGGAATCCGGCTGGTGCTGGCCGACCTGGACAACACCCTGGTCCCCTATAAGGTGACTGAGGTGCCGGAAGAAGTACGGGCCTGGAAGCAGGCCTTGGAGGAGCATGGAATCCAGCTTTTTCTGCTCTCCAACAGCCGCAAGCCCGGCCGGGCCCAGCGCTTTGCCGAAAAGCTGGGTATTCCTTACCAGGGCCACTCAGGAAAGCCTAAGCGGGCAGGCTATCTTCGTGCCATGGAGCGCATGGGCTGCAAGCCGGAGGAGACGGTGATGGTGGGCGACCAGATTTTCACAGACACCCTGGGGGCCAACAACGCCGGGGTTACCCCCCTGCTGGTGGAGCCCATCCGTTTGGCGGGCAATCCCGGGCGTTACATCCGCTACGCTGCGGAGACTCCCTTCCGTATGCTGGGTAAGAGGAGGCCGTTCCTGTGAGTGCGAAATTTGGCCCGGCGGGCAATTCGGACAGCTTTTCCAAACAGTATAAGTCCTCCCTGGACGCCCCGGGCTGGATCGCGGGGCTGAGTCTTGCCTGCTATGAATATCAGTGCGGCAAGGGGGTCCATGTGGGGGAGGAGACCGCCCGGAAGCTGGGACAGCGGGCAAAGGAGGCGGGGATAGTCCTCTCCCTCCATGCCCCTTATTTTATCAATCTGGCCAACCCCGACCCGGAGTCCCTGCAAAAGACCATCGGCTACATCACGGCCGCCTGCCTGGCAGCCGACCAGATGGGGGCGGGGCGTGTGATCGTCCATTCCGGGGCCTTGATGAAGCGCAGCCGCCGGGAGGCGCTGGACATCGCCCGGAAAAGCTTGGAGGCGGTGATGACCGCCTGCGATGACAGTGGGTTTGGACACCTCACCCTGTGTCCGGAGACTATGGGAAAAATCAACCAGCTGGGAGATCTGGACGAGGCGCTGGAGCTGTGCCCCCTGGACGAGCGCCTTGTCCCCTGCATTGACTTTGGGCACCTGTATGCCCGCTCCCTGGGGGCTGACGACGGGCAGGAGGCCTTTGACCGGATGCTCAGCCGCGTGGAGGAAGTCCTTGGCACGGAGCGGGCCGCCCGGTTCCACAGCCACTTTTCCCACATCCAGTTTACCCCCAACGGGGGAGAGAAGTGCCACCGCACCTTTGCCGACGACGACGGCTATGGCCCCCAGTGGGCACCGCTGGCCAAGGAAGTGGCCCGCCGGGGCTGGAGCCCCACCTTTATCTGCGAATCGGCAGGGACACAAGCGGAAGATGCGGCGGAGATGCAAAGAATTTACCAGAGCTATCTGGTGTAAGGAGATTTCAGAATGAACCATATTGCTAAGATTGCGTCCAAGCTGCCCGAGTATGGTCTGGACGCTATGCTCATTACCAGCTCCTCCGGGGAGCGCTATGCCCTGGGCTTCCATGGAGAGGGCCTGCTTCTGGTTTCCCGGGACGGGGCCCATTATACCACCGATGGACGCTATATTGAGGCCGCCCAGGAGCAGATTACCCACGCCCAGGTTTCTTTGGTAACCGCCGGGAGCGGCCATCTGGCCCAGGCCAGAGCCTATCTGGAGGAGAAGGGCCTGCACAATGTGGGCTTTGAGAGCGGAGAGATGACCGTGGACGCCCACCGGCGCTATACCCAGGAGCTGCCCTGCATTCTCACCCCGGCCCAGACTCTCCTGGACGATTTGAGAGCTTCCAAGGATGAAGAAGAGCAGGCCATTATGCGCCGGGCCCAGGAGATTACCGACGAGGCCTTTAAGGCGATTTTGAACTTTATCCGCCCCGGACTCACTGAGCGGGAGATTGCCGCCCGGCTGGTCTACGAGCTTATGCGCCACGGAGGAGAACAGGTTTCTTTTGACCCAATTGTGGCCGCAGGCCCCAACGGCTCCCGGCCCCATGCGGTGCCCGGAGACCAGGTAGTGGATACGGGGATGTTCATTACCATGGACTTTGGCTGTAAGGTTCAGGGCTACTGCTCGGATATGACCCGCACCGTGGCTCTGGGCCAGCCCACCCAGGAGATGGAGGAGGTTTATGCCGCCGTACTCAGCGCCCAAAAGGCGGGTATTAACGCCGCCCGGGGCGGCGTGACCGGCCAGGAGGTGGATGAGGCTGCCCGGCGCTGCCTTCGGGAGGCAGGGTATGGGGAGTACTTTACCCATAGCTTTGGCCACTCTTTGGGGCTTGATATCCACGAATCGCCCAACGCGGCGCCCAGCGAGCAGCGGATTCTGCCCGTGGGTGCAGTGATCTCCGCGGAGCCGGGGGTCTATTTGCCCGGCCGCTTTGGTGTGCGCATTGAGGATGTGCTGATTCTCACGGAGAACGGCTGCGAGGACATTACCCGCTCGCCCAAGGATTTGATCGTCCTGTAATGGGGAGAGGTATGGGCAAGGAAGGAGGGAGAGGCCGTGGAGCGTGCCACAACCTGCTGCTTTACCGGACACCGGCCGGATAAGCTGCCCTGGGGAGAACATGAGGATGACCCGCGCTGTGTAAAAGCCAAGCAAAAGATGGCCCAGGCTCTGGAACTGGCGTATGAGGCGGGGTTTCGGCACTTTATGTGCGGTATGGCCAAGGGCGGAGACCTCTACTTTGCCCAGGCGGTGCTGGAGCTGCGGAAGCGGCGGCCGGACGTCACGCTGGAGGGCGTGCGCCCCTATGAGAAACAGGCGGACAGCTGGTCGGCGGCGGATCGGCAGCGGTACTGGGCCATTTTGGACCAGTGCGACTATGAGACCCTAATCCAGCATCACTACGACCGCTTCTGTATGATGCGGCGAAACCGCTATATGGTGGACCGCTCCGCCTGCATCATTGCCCTATATAACGGAGAGCCCAAGGGGGGCACTGCCCAGACTCTGGCCTACGCCCTGCGAAAAAAGCTGGAAACTCACATTTTAAATCCGGAGGAAGAGTGATGAATACCCTCATGCATATCTGCTGTGCCCCCTGTGCCAACCGCCCCATCGCCCAGCTGCGGGAGGAGGGAATCCAGGTGGCGGGCTTCTGGTTTAATCCCAACATCCATCCCTATACGGAGTACCAGGCCCGAAAGCACACCCTGGAGGACTATGCCAAGGAGATCGGAATGAAACTGATCATCGGCGGCTCCTATGACCTGCGCTCCTTCATTACCGCCGTGGCGGGGGATATCGACGGGCGCTGCGCCTACTGCTACCTGGTGCGGATGGAGGAGACGGCCAAATATGCCGCGGAAAACGGCTATGACAGCTTTACCACCTCCCTGCTGATTTCTCCCTACCAGCGCCATGAGGCCATTGCCGCCGTGGCCCGGGAGATGGGAGAGAAGTACGGCGTGGAGTTTCTCTACCGGGACTTCCGGCCTCTCTTCCAGGAGGGACAGGCCTTTGCCCGGGAGCATGGATTTTATATGCAGAAGTATTGCGGCTGTATCTTCAGTGAAGAGGACCGGTACATGGCCGCCAAGCGGAAGAAGGCCGCCAGGAGGCTGGAGCAGGAGAAGGCCCAATAAATATAAAGAAGACCCGCCCCGGATGGGGCGGGTCTTTTTTATAAGGTGCTTAGCCGAAGAGCGGCAGGATGTTCAGGAAACCGGTGATGATAAGGCCGTTGAAAAAGTCGATGAACAGGGAGCCCACCAGGGGGACGATGAAGTAGGCCTGGGGAGCGGGGCCGTACTGCTTGGTAACGGCCTGCATGTTGGCCATGGCGTTGGGGGTAGCACCCATGCCGAAGCCGCAGAAGGCGGCGGTCATCACAGCGGCCTCATAGTCACGGCCCATGATGTTGTAGACCACAAAGCGGGCGAAGAAGAACATGAGGACGGTCTGGGCCAGGAGCATGACGCTCATGGGGCCGGCCACCTTGGCCAGATCCCACAGAGCCACGGACATGAGGGCGATGGCCAGGAAGATGGACAGGGACACGCTGCCCCACAGGTCCAGGGCCTTGGCGGGCAGCACAATGCGGCGGGCGTCACAGAAGTTGCGGATGACGGCGGCAATGAGCATAGCGCCGATGTAGGTGGGGAAGGTGAAGTTGAACTCGAAGTTGCCGATCTGAATGTGGATGTTGTTCAGTGCCATGGTGAGCAGGGTGCCCAGACCGGAGGCCACAATCAGCAGGATAGCGGCGTTGGTGAAGGACTCGGCATCCACGCGCTCGGCCTTGGCCTTGTCCTCGGCGGACTCGTCGGCCATCTCCATCAGCTCGGTGGAACTCTCGGTGGACTTCAGACCGAAGCGGTTGATGATGCTCCGGGCGGTGGGGCCGCCCATGAGAGAACCGGCCACCAGACCGTAGGTGGCGGCAGCCACAGCGATGGCATTGGCGGAGGCAATCTTCAGCTCGTTTTCCATCATGGGGCCGTAGGAGCCGGCGGTGCCGTGTCCGCCCACCATGGGGATGGAGCCGGTGCACAGGCCCAGACGCAGATCCCAGTCAAAGACACCAGCCAGCACGGAGCTGACGATGTTCTGGAGAAACACCATCACAATGGCCACCAGCAGGAAGGTGACGACCTTCTTTCCGCCCTTTTTCAGCAGGCGGAAGCAGGCGGTATAGCCCACGCTGGTGAAGAACAGGGTCATGAAGAAATCCTTCACGTTGGAGTCGAAGGTAAACTGTACCACGCCCGCCATCCGCAGGGCCAGATGGGCGATGGCAAAGATCAGGCCGCCCACCACCGGGGCAGGGATGCAGCATTTCCTCAAAAATTCCACACGGTTGGTGAGGAAGCGGCCCACTACGAACAGCAGCATAGCAATGGCCGCGGTCTGATACATGTTAAGGGTAATTTCTAACATTGATATCTCTCCTTCTTTCTCCACGATTTAAATTCCGGCAATACGCCATTTCTGCCGGAAAGGGGAAGCCGCGCTGCCGCGGCCCTCATTACAGCGGTATTGTAATCTGCCACCATCAAAAAACTTCAGATTCCGACAGCCGGGAAAAAACTTCTCTTAAAATAACAAAGCGATTTCCTGGTTTTTGTCTTCTTTCAACAAAGGAAAACCGGAAAACGGTAAATAAATCGTCGGTGAAAGAAAATGATAAAGGAAAACGATGAATCTATGAAGACAAAAGAAGGCTTCTGAACCCGGCGATTCAGAAGCCTTTATGACAAAGCTGTGCAGGGCGGCGGTCAGTCTTCTTCCAGGAGAAGAACCAACCCGTCCAGAAATTTTTTAAGACTGGCCTTGCCCCGCTGGCCCTTTCCCTGCTGAAAGGCCATCTCGGCCCGGACCTCCTGGAAGGGGAAGAGCCGGGCGGCATAGCGGAGGAATACTTCGTTGTTGTAGTCTTCCAGACCCAGACTGGCCATGTGGCTCAGACAACGGTCCACTGCCCGCCTGGCCCGCTGCTCAATGGTTTTGGGCGGCCCGGGAAGGCGGGTGCACAGCGTGGACACAGGAATTTGGGACGCGCTGCCCCCCTCCTGCAAAAGCAGGGCGCACAAGTCCATAATATCCTTGGACCCTTTTTCTCCGGCCATACCCAGCTGGGAGAGAATATATTTCAAGCGTTTAAGCCGGTAGTCGGAGGGGGCGGCGGGCTGAGGGACCTCGGCGGTGTCCCGTCCGGCAAAAACTCTCTGGATCGTGCGCAGGGCGCGCTCGTTTTCAATTTGTGTTTTCACGGTGGTGATGACCTGGCGTACCTCGATGAGGTTAATGGGCTTTTGAATAAAGAAGGAGACCCCGGCCATGTAGGCTTTTGCAATCATTTCTTTGGCGGATACTTGCGAGATCATAATAAATTTGGCCTCCGAGCCCATCTCCCGCAGTTCCCGTACCACCTGTATGCCGTCCTTTTCCGGCATGAGCAGGTCGATTAGGATGAGGTCGGGGGCCAAGGCCAGGATCTGAGACAGATCAGGGGGACCGTCTCCGGTGTCGCCGCAGATGGTGCCCAGGCCGCTGCCCTCCACAATGTCTTCCAGAATGCCGATGACAGACAGGTCATCTTCGATGATATAAATTCTCATGCCTTGTCACCTCCTGTAATCGCGGCCAGAGGAAGCCGCACTTGAAAGACGGTACCTTGATTCAGCTGGGATTCCACCTGAATGGAGCCGCCCAGCTCTTCGACGATGTATTGCACGGCGGGCAGACCCACGCCCCGGTTCATATCGCCGGTGGCGGCGTTGAATTTGGTGGAATAGCCCACCTGAAAGAGCATTTTAATGGCTCTGGGAGGGATTCCCGGGCCGTCATCCGAGACGAGCAGCAGAAAATCTTCTCCCTCGGTTTTGGTCTCCACCCGGACAGAGCCCCGACCCTTCCCGGACTGGATGGCCTCCACCGCGTTGGTCACCAGATTCTTTAGAATGGAGAGCAGGCGGTAGTGCTCCCGCAGGGAGAGATTCTCCTGGCAATGACAATCCAGACGAATGTCCGCCCGCTGCTTGCCCAAAAACTGTCGGGTGGAAATTTCCAGAATGTTGAGCAGATCTTGCAGGGACATGTCCTCGTGGTCATAGGCCGCGGCCACATTTTCCTCCAGGCCCCGGATAATGCGCAGGTTGTCCTTTTTCACCTCGTGGACGTCCCGGGCGATGGACAGGGCCAGGGAGGCCAGCTCCGGATCGGAATGGCCCTCCAGACGTTCGTACAGGCGGTAAGCGTTGGACATGACCCCTTCGATGTCCTCGGCATCCTTTTTCAGAAAGTAGAGCTCCGTTTTCAGGCTGGCGGTCATCAAAAACAGCCGGCGATAGCGGTGCTCGTGCTCCTCCCGAATCAGCAGCTGCCGATAGCTTTTGGAGACCCACAAGATGGCGCAGGCGGTGAAGGACCGGGCGACAGCCAGCCCAGCCAGGGAGAGGGCGGGGGGAAAGGCGTTGCCCTGGGGATGCATGTGGCTGGAAAGCAGCAAGTTGACGGTGTTGGAGCTCAGATCACACAGCATAAAAACAGCCCACAGCCGCATGGGGGAGACATATCTCCGATCCCGCACCAGCAGGCACAGCAGGGCATCGTAGCAGAGATAAAATACGCCGCCGGGGTATTCCAGAATCAGGGCGCGCAGCAAGGTGGTCCCCTGAAGCAGGTCGATGGCCATGCGGATCAAAAGCACGCACAGCCCCGTCACCAGTCCCGTGCTGGGGCGGTGGCTGTCCCGCATCATGGTCACCAGCAGGGCGGGGTATAGGATTACCGCGGCAGAGACCCGGAATCCTTCGGCCCATACGGATAAGTACAGCTGCCCTGAGAGGGCTACCAGCAGCCCGATCAGAAGCTGCCGCTGCCAGAATTTCAGGTGAAAGAGAGAAAGACTGCTGAGATTTGGCCGGTCCAAAACGTTCACCGCCTTTCCAAGTTCCTTTCTTCCATCATAAGGGAAAAGCTGTGGTTGCGCAAGAGAAAATAAAAAACCGGCGCCGGAAAGCGGCGCCGGAAAAATGAAAGAAATCAGCCTCAGGCCAGGGCCTTCTTGGCGGTGTCGGTCAGCTGGGTGAAAGCGGCCTTGTCGTTGACAGCCAGCTCGGCCAGCATCTTGCGGTTGATGACGATGCCGGACTTCTTCAGACCGTTCATGAAGGTGGAATAGTTCATGCCGTTGAGCTTGCAAGCGGCATTGATACGGGCAATCCACAGCTGACGGAAGTCACGCTTCTTCAGCTTGCGGCCGGTGTAGGCGTAAACGCCGGACTTCATCACGGCCTGGTTGGCCATCTTGAAGTGCTTGGACTTGGAACCCCAGTAGCCCTTGGCCATCTTGAGGATTTTGTTTCTTCTCTTGCGCGTCATCATCGCGCCCTTAACTCTTGCCATTGTTCGTTCCCTCCCTTATCTTACTTGTACAGGATCATGCGCTTGATCGCGGCCTCGTTGGTCTTGTCGGCATAGGTGGTGCCGCGCAGAGCCCGCTTCAGCTTGGTGGTCTTGCCGTGGCCGTTGAGCAGGTGACGCTTCTTGGTCATGGCGCGCTTGACCTTGCCGGTTTTGGTGAGAGAGAAGCGCTTTTTGGCGCCGCTGTGAGTCTTGATCTTGATCTTCGGCATAACAGAAAACTCCTTTACTTACTTTTTGGCATCCTTGGCAGGCTTGGGGGAAAGGAAAATGGACATGTGCCGGCCCTCAAGCTTGGGGGATTTATCCATCACTGCCTGTTCGCCGCACTCTTCGGCAAACTTCAGCAGCAGATCCTGGCCGATGTTGGTGTGGGCCATTTCCCGGCCACGGAAGCGGACGGTGACTTTGCACCGGTTGCCGTCGGCCAGGAACTTCTGGGCATTTCTCAGCTTCACATTGAAGTCGTTGACGTCAATGCTGGGAGACATGCGGATCTCCTTGATCTCCACCACGCGCTGATTCTTGCGGGCTTCCTTCTCACGCTTGGTCTGTTCGAACCGAAACTTGCCGTAATCCATCAGCTTGCAGACCGGGGGAACGGCGTTGGGCGAGATCTTGACCAGATCCAGATTGTGTTCTTCCGCCAGGCGAAGGGCCTCCTGAGAGGACATGATGCCCAGCTGTTCGCCGGACTCGGAAATCAGTCTGACTTCTTTGTCGCGAATCTCCTCGTTGGTTTGATGACCTGTGTTAGCGATGGGAAAGCACCTCCAGACAATAAAAAATGTGGGTTGCCGGTTTGGCTCCCACATCACAACAAAACAACGCCGAATACTCGGCGGAGTTGTTACCTGTTAACCCTTTGGCTCTGGCCTGGGGTGAGGACGGGGAACCGTACCTGCTTACTTGTGCGTTGGAATTATAGCACCGGGGAATAGAACTGTCAATAGAAAAATTGAGATTTTTTGCTTTTTTGCCCTAAAATGAGCAAGAAAAGAGGATGGCCTGAGGGGAAAGAGATTTACATAACTGCTATACATAACGGACGATAAAATGTTTCTCCACATTTTCCACATGATTTTCCACAATTCAAATGTGGAAAACTGTCGAGAAAGAACGAAAAGTAGGAAGAAACCAATAAACTGTTTGAAATTGGCAAAATTTAATTGTAAAACTGAGATTACATAATGTGGAAAAGTCCCGAAAAAGAGGATGATCCAAGTGCGGTATTCCGGGTGGCGGGGGCTTTTGTGGTGATGTGCGGCATATCGGTTCAAGCGCAAGGGACTCAGGGGCTTATCCCAAAGAGATATCCCGGGTGGCGTAGGCGTTTAAGTCCAGTCCGGCCAGATGTCCGGCCTGGTACTCATAAAAGCCCTGACAGCCGATCATAGCGGCGTTGTCGCCGCAGTAGCGCAGCTCCGGCAGATAGAGCTTGTCCCCGGATTGGGCGCAGGCCTGCTGAAGGTCGCCCCGGATGCGGCTGTTGGCGGCCACGCCTCCTGCCACGGCCAGCTTGCCGTAGCCCTTGGCGTGCAGGGCGGCCATGGCCCGGGGCACCAGACTGTCACTCACCGCCCGGCCAAAGCTGGCGGCAAAGGCGGGCAGATCCAGCTGCTCTCCCTTCTGCTGGGCATTGTGGATGAGATTGAGGCTGGCGGTCTTTAAACCGGAAAAGGACATATCCAGCTCAGCCCCGGTCACATGGGCCACAGGGAGCTCGTATTTGTGGTCGTCCCCCCCCTGGGCCAGCTTGTCCATGGGGGCACCGCCGGGATAGCCGATGCCCAGCACCCGGGCCACCTTGTCAAAGCACTCTCCCGCCGCGTCGTCCCGGGTACCACCCAGGATTTCCATGTCTGTGTAGGACTTTACATCCACAATGGCGGTGGTACCTCCGGAGATGCACAGGCACACAAAGGGGGGCTCCAGGTCCGGGTGGGTAATGTAGTTGGCAGCGATGTGGCCCCGGACATGGTGGACGGGAATGAGGGGCAGGCCCAGAGAGGCGGCCGCTCCCTTGGCAAAGTTCACCCCCACCAGCACCGCTCCAATGAGGCCGGGGGCATAGGTGACGGCAATGGCGTCCAGATCCTTCCGAGTAAGGCCTGCGTCGGACAGTGCCTGGTCTGCCAGGCCATATACCGCTTCGATATGCTTCCGGGAGGCGATCTCAGGGACCACGCCTCCGTAGATGGTGTGCATCTCGATTTGAGAGGAAACACAGCTGGACAGCACGGTCCGGCCGTCTTTGACTACGGCGGCAGCGGTGTCGTCGCAGGAGGACTCAATGGCAAGGATGTTCATGGCAGTTACTCCTTATTCTCATTTTGGGAAAACTCCCGGGTCATGATGACCGCGTCCTCCCGGGGCTGCTGGTAGTAGCCTGGACGCAAGCCCGCCCGCTGGAAGCCGTATTTCTCATAGAGGCCGATGGCCGCTTGATTGGACGCCCGTACCTCCAGGGTAAGAAACGCCAGATTCACCGCGCCGAACCGGCAGTACACATCCAGCAGGGCGGAGGCCACGCCGTGACGTCGGGCGTCGGGCTGGACGGCGATGTTGTCAATGTAGCCCTCGTCCAGCACCACATGCAGCCCGGCGTAGCCCAGAATGTTTCCATCGTCGTCTTCAGCCACAATAAAGCTGGCCTGGGGGTTAAAGAGCTCCTCTTCCAGCATGGCCTCGGTCCAGGGGGTGGAAAAGCATTCACGCTCCAGCTGGGCAATCTGAGCGATGTGACTGCGGTCCATGGGGACAATTTCATAGTACATAATAAATACTCCTGGTATTGAAATAATTTGAAATTGCAAAACGGAGATAAAAATTAGGCGCGGGGCAACGTTTATTTGAGAAAATACGCCCCCCAGACGAGCCAGGCCAGTACACAGCCTGCCGCCGGGGCAATGGAGCCTAGAGCAAGAATCGTCCAGAACAGGGCGTCCAAGCCCGGTGTCGTGTAAGACGCTATGGTGAAGCAGCCAAGCAGAACGAACACCACTACGGTCAGCTCAATGGCCAGGAATTTGGAGCCTCCTTCCCACCGGCGGCACAGCAGAAGCTGAAGAGCGAAGAAGGGGACCGCATGGCCGCCCGCTACCAGACAGAGATGGAGCTGAGAGACCACATACGCCATGGGGGAGTCGGGAAGGGTCCCTCCGAAGAGGAGAAACAAAACAAGAAGGAGGGTATAGCCCAGCGTGCCCACCAGAAAAACAACCAATAAACATACGTCGGTACGGGTTTTCATAGGATGACCTCCTCTTAATTACAAAGGCGGATAGGGTCATCTTCAGTGTAGCAGAGACAGGGCGTGCATTCAACGGAGTTGAGACAGGTGGCTGCTTTTGCAGGATAAACGGTTACATGAAGCGCCTGTTTGCGAATGGATCAATGCGCCTCTGCCCAGCTCGTCCCGGCGTGGGTTTCGGCCAGCAGGGGGACGGACAGAGCGGCGACCCCCTCCATCTCCTCTTCCACCAGCTTGCAGACCCGCTCTGCCTCCCCTTCGGGGCACTCCACGATGAGCTCGTCATGGACCTGGAGGACCAGCTTGCCTTCCAGCCCTTCGGCCTTCAGACGGTTCCGCACCCGGATCATGGCCAGCTTGATGATATCGGCGGCGGTGCCCTGAATGGGGGCGTTGAGGGCCACCCGCTCGCCAAAGGAACGGGTATTGAAGTTAGAGGACTTTAATTCCGGGATCCACCGGCGGCGGGCAAAGAGGGTGGTCACATAGCCGTCTTTCTTCGCCTGCTCTACCACGCCGTCCATATAGGCGCGGACGCCGGAATAGTGCTCAAAGTATTTTTCCATATACTCCTTAGCCTGCTGCACGCTCACCCCGATATCTTGGGAGAGGGAGAAGGGGGAGATGCCGTAGACAATGCCGAAGTTTACCGCCTTGGCGCTGCGGCGCATGAGGGGGGTAACCTCTTCCAGGGACACGCCGAAGACCTGGGAAGCGGTAATGGTGTGGATGTCATCTCCCGAGTTGAAACCGTCGATCATGGCCTGGTCTCCCGCCATGTGGGCCAGAAGGCGCAGCTCGATCTGGGAGTAGTCCGCATCCACCAGCACCTTGCCCGCCGGGGCCACGAACATCTTCCGCAGCTGGGCGCCAAGCTCGGTGCGCACGGGGATGTTCTGGAGGTTGGGCTCGGCGGAGGACAGCCGCCCGGTGGCGGTGACGGTGTTCTGGAAGGAGGTGTGGATGCGCCCGTCGGGGGCAATGACCTTTCCAAGCCCCTCCACATAGGTGGAATTGAGCTTAGTGAGCTGGCGGTACTCCAAAATAGCCTCGATGATGGGGTGCTGGCCCCGGAGCTTTTCCAACACCTCGGCGTTGGTGGAGTAGCCCGTCTTGGTCTTTTTCACCGGGGGCAGGCCCAGCTTGTCAAAGAGAATTTTGCCCAGCTGCTGGGTGGAGTTGATGTTGAAGGTGTTCTCCCCGGCCAGGGTGTAGATCTCCTCCTGGACCGCTTCAATGCGTCCGGAGAGCATTTGTCCAAACTCCGCCAGGGCCCCCCGGTCAATGAGAAAGCCCTCCTGCTCCATCTCGGCCAGTACGCCGCACAGGGGCAGGTCGATGGTTTCGTAAAGCTCCCACATGCCCAGCTCCCGGAGCCGGCCGGTGAGGGTCTCACGGAGGGAGCCAATGAGGGATGCATGGGACATCAGGGCTCCCATGGGCACGGCCGGATCAGCCAGAGGGCCGAAAGCACCCTCGGTCAAGTAGTCCTTTGCCTTGGGAAATTCCTGATTGTAGTAGGTCATCCCCAGCTTTTCCAGCTCATAGCTGCCGTCCGAGGGAGCCAGCAGGTAAGCGGCCACCTCCGTGTCGAAGACGAAGCCTGCGGGGGCGATGCCCTCGGAGAGCAGGGCGCGCCACAGGGCTTTTAGGCTGTGAGTGGCTTTTTGGATGTCCTCGGCGGCAAAAAATTCCGTCAGGAAGTGGTTGTAACCCTCCAGCCGGTCGGCAAAGAGGAGGGCGGCGTGGCGCTCACTCTGGGAGAGGCGGCACTCCACACAGACCCCGTCCAGATTGGGCAGGGCCAGAACATTGACGCAGTTTGCCTTCCGCCACAGCTGGAACAGCTCGGCCAGGCGCTCCTGAGTCTCCACCACCTCGCTGGAGCAGACCCCTTCCACGGCGCGCTCCATCTGGGGAGCACCCTCCCCCTGGGGGGCGGTGAGGTGATACTTATCAATGAGCTTGGCAAACTCCAGGTTTAAAAAGAGCTGATAGAGCTTGTCGTTGTTCACCTCCCGGCGGAGATTGTCCTCGGGGGTGAAGTCCAGGGGGGCGCTGCAGCGGATGGTGGCCAGGTTGTAGGACATCCGGGCCATCTCCTCTCCCTCCTGAAGCTTCTTGATGACGCCGGGCTTGGCAGGGGTTCCGGGAGCCATCTCCGGGGTGGGCATGGCGGCGTAGAGCGCGTCAATGGAGCCGTAGCGCCCCACCAGGGCCATGGCGGTCTTTTCCCCCACCCCCTTGACCCCGGGGATGTTGTCGCTGGCGTCCCCCATGAGGGCTTTCAGGTCGATGATGTGGATGGGGTCAAAGCCGTACTCCTCCCGGAAGGACTCCGGGGTCATGTCCCGGGTGGTGGTGCGGCCCATGCGGGTGGACACCAGCTTGACGGTGGTGGTGTCGGTGACCAGCTGGAGGGAGTCCTTGTCGCCGGTGACAATGACGGTCTCCCACCCGGCAGCGGTGTCCTTGACGGAAATGGTGCCGATGAGGTCGTCCGCCTCCCAGCCGTCCATCTCGTACATGGGGATGTTCATGGCAGCCAGGACGTCCTTTAAGATGGGCATCTGGCTGGCCAGTTCCTCGGGCATCCCCTTGCGTTGGGCCTTATACCCCTCATACTGGAGGTGGCGGAAGGTGGGGGCCTTCCGCTCAAGGGTGACACACAGGGCATCGCGAGCGGCATCGTCCAGCAGCTTGCCCAGAATGTTCAAAAATCCGAAGATGGCGTTGGTGGGCTGGCCCTCCCGGGTGGTCAGATTCTGGCTGACTCCGTAAAAGGCCCGGTTGACAATGGAATTGCCGTCGATGACCATCAGTTTTTTCATGGTGGGACCTCCAAAGTGGACAAAAGAATTGACATTTCATATTAGTATAGCAGTTTTTCCCGCCAAGGGCAAGAAAAAACGGGGCCGCTGTGCGGCCCCGAAAAGAGATTATGATATGACGTGAAGGGGCGGTCCATCCAGGCTGAGAACCAGGTCGGCGTTGCTTAGAAGATCCGGCTCGTGGCTGACCAGGAGGATGGGGGCCTCCCAGGCCTTCAGCCGCTCCAAAATGCGCAGAGCCCGGGGAAGGTCTACCCCCGCAAAGGGCTCATCCAGCAAATAGAGCTTTGCCTCCAGAGCCAGGCACCGGGCAAGGGCCAGCCTTCGGCCCATGCCCCCGGACAGCTGGGCCGGGTAAGTATGGTCTTCGCCGGAGAGCTCCACCAGCTCCAGAAGCTTCGGTGCCTCGTCCCAACGGGAGCGGGGAAGCACATCGGTGAGCTGCTGCCGGGCGGTGCGCCAGGGGAGCAGCCGGTCATCCTGAAAGAGCAGGGCGGTTTGCTGGGGTGAAATGTCTCTTAATGTGCCCGCCTGGGGGTGTTCCAGCCCGGCCAAAATCCGAAGCAGTGTGGTTTTGCCGCAGCCCGAGGGGCCCTGAAGGGCGATAATTCCCCGGTCCGGAATACTTAGGGAGAAGTCCTCCAGCACCACCTTTTCTCCAAAGGAGAGGGAGAGATGCTCGCAGAGTGTCATGTGCCCCACCCCTTTCTCCAACGGGCCATGGTCCGGCGCAGGAGGGCTTCCAGCACCAGACTGAGCGCCACGGTCACTGCGGTCCAGGCAAAGAGCTCGGGAATTTCCAGCATGTATTTGGTATTATAGATTTGGGTGCCCAGGGCGGGGCGGGGGAGACACAGAACCTCCGCGGCCACGCCGGATTTCCAGGCCAGCCCCGCTCCGGTGGTGAGTGCGGAGAGAATGTAGGGCCGCAGGGAGGGCAGATAAATAAGGGTCAGTCGTTTCTTCCGGGAAAAGCGGTAGGCCCGGCCCAGCTCCAGAAGCTTTGGGTCGGTTGCCCGGATCCCCTGAGACAGGTTGTCCCACACCACAGGCAGTACCATCATGGCGGCAATGACCGTGGGGACATTGTTGCGCCCGGTCCACAGGATCACCAGCAGGATAAAAGAGGCCACCGGGGCTGCCCGGATGACCCGGATGGCGGGGGAAAAGAGCCGGTCGCACCAGGTGCTCAGACAGGTGAGCGCCGCCAGAAGGGACCCCAGCGCCGCCCCCAGCACAAGGCCCAGCACCACCCGGAGAAGGGTGGCCAGGATGCTCTGCCAGAACAGGGCCTGTCCGGCCTGCTCCACCAAGGCGGACCAAACGGTGGCGGGATAGGGGAGAAGCAGTTCATTCCCCTTGCCCTGGACGCTCTGATCCACCAAAAAGGCAAAAAACTGCCAGACCCCCAGCCAAAAGACGGGGGCCAGCAGCTTTTGCAGAACGTTTTTTAGGGGGTTAGCCCACCCCATAGTAGAAGGAGTCGTAGGGGAGTCCGCCGCCGATGGAGTCGGGAGCGGTCTGGAAGAGAATGGAGTAATAGTCCTCCAGCATGGTGTGCATCTCCTTGCCGGTCACATAAGTGAGGTTACACTGGGGAATGGCCATCTCAGCCACCTTGGCGTTGGGGGTGATGCCGAACTGGGCCACAAGCTCGGCAGCGTCCGTAAGATTGTCCGGGTTGGACATATAGGCGATGGACTCCTCATAGGCGTTCAGGAATGCCTCCACACCCTTGGGGTTCTCCTCGATATACTGGGTGCGGGCCACAATGCAGCCCATGGGCAGGGGGCCTTCACCCAGGTTTTCCCACTCCTCAGACAGGGACAGAGCCTGGCGCACGCCGCTGTCTTGGATCAGCAGGGCGGTGGCGGCGGGGACGGGGAGCATGCAGATCCCCGCGTCGGAGGAGGTGAGTTTGGCGGTGATCTCCTGGGGGGTGAGCCACTGGATGTCCACATCGCTGGTGGACACGCCGTTTTTCTCCAGCAGGTGGTTGAGAATGTGCTCGGGGTTGCCGCCCTTGGTGTTGGAGGGGCAGTAGAGGGTCTTGCCCGCCAGGTCGGCCATGGTCTGGACGGTGTTGCCCTTCTCCAGAATATAGAGCACGCCCAAGGTGTTCACGGCCAGCACCTGAATGCCGCCGTCGGTCTTGGCGGAGAGGTTGGCGGCAGCGTTGGTGGCGATGGCGGCGATGTCCGCATCCCCGTTGGTGAGGGCGGCGGCCACCTCGGTGTTGTCGGCCACCACTTCGGCAGACGCAAGGATACAGGGGGCGCCATCAGGGGTGGAGCCGTTTTCCCGGGCATAGTCCTGATCGGCCATCAGCTTGGCCGCGCCCACACCGGTGGGGCCGGAGAGAACCATCAGCTTGGGCAGGGTGAAGCCCTCGGAGCCGGAGGAGTCGCCGGTGGAGGCAGAGGCGGAGCTGGAGGAGCTCTCCGAGCCGGAGGCAGAAGAACTGGAGGAGGCGGTATTCTTGGGGCCGCAGCCGGCCAGCATGGTCACAGCCAGAGCAGCGCACAGAAGCAGAGAAAGAGTTCGTTTCATGGTGATAAAAGTCCTTTCCGGCGGAACGGTTCCGCCTATGGTAAAATGTGGAGTTGCCGGAGATAACATAGCGCCTTTTTCTCCCCGTGTCAATGAGAAACAGCGCGAAAAAACTACAAGCTGGCCAGGTAGGCCGCAGGGCCGCTCTCGTAGAGGTCTCCTCCATGGGGGTCCAGGATGACGGTAAGGGGGAAGTTTTTCACCTCCAGCTTCCGCACCGCCTCGCAGCCCAGGTCCTCCCAACAGATGACCTCCAGCTCCTTGACGCTGGCGGCCATCAGGGCTCCGGCCCCGCCCAGAGCGGCCAGGTAGACCGCGCCGTTTCGTTTGACTGCATCCTTGACGGCCTGGTTTCGGGCGCCCTTGCCGATCATAATGGCCTGTCCCAGGTCCAAAAGCCGGGGAGAGTAGGCATCCATCCGCCCGCTGGTGGTGGGTCCTGCGGAGCCGATGACCTCCCCGGGGCGCTCGGGGGTGGGCCCCACATAGTAGAGGGCGGAGCCCTCCACGGGGAAGGGCAGGCGCTTGCCCTTGTCCAGAAGCTCCATCATCCGCTGATGGGCGGCGTCCCGGGCGGTGTAGACGGTGCCGGAGAGGAGGACCGTGTCTCCGGCGCGCAGAGGGGCCAGATCTTCCGGGGAGACCGGGGTGGTGAGATGATACTGCATAGCGCTCCCTCCTTACAGCACCGCCGAAGCCCGGCGGGTCACATGGCAGCTGACGTTCACGGCCACCGGAAGCCCCGCCACATGGGTGGGGGCGGTCTCGATGGCAAGCCCTAAGCAGGTGGTTTTGCCGCCAAAGCCCTGGGGGCCAATGCCCAGGGCGTTGATCTCCTCCAGCAGCTCCTGCTCCAGGGCGGCGTAGTAGGGATCGGGGTTACACTCGTCCAGGGGACGCAGCAGGGCGTGCTTGGCCAGGGCGGCCACCTTGTCAAAGCTGCCCCCTATGCCGATGCCCAGAACCGTGGGAGGACAGGGGTTGGGCCCAGCTAATTTGACGGTCTCTATCACAAACTTTTTCACGCCCTCCACTCCATCGGCGGGCTTGAGCATCCCAAGGCGGCTCATGTTCTCGCTGCCAAAGCCCTTGGGGGCCACGGTGATCCTGCATTGGTCCCCGGGCACCAGGCGCACAGTGATGGCCGCGGGGGTGTTGTCTCCGGTGTTCACCCGGCGCAGGGGGTCGGCCACGATGGATTTGCGCAGGTAGCCCTCCCCGTAGCCCTGGCGCACGCCCTCATGGATGGCCTGTTCAAAGTCACCTTCCATATGGACGTCCTGGCCCAGCTCCACAAAGACGCAGGCCATGCCGGTGTCCTGGCAGATGGGCAGGTTTTTCTCCTTGGCCAGGGTCAGATTGTCTTCCAGAAGGCCCAGGGTCTCCTTGGCCAGGGGCCAGGGCTCGGCTTGACGGAATGAGACCAGGGCGGCGGCCACATCCTGGGGGAGGCTGGTATTGGCTTTGATGCACAGCTGGGCCACCGTGTCTGTAAGAGCGGCGGCGGAAATGGTTTTCATAGGACAGCATCCTTTCGTTGAAGGGTCCCGCGGATGCGGGGGATTGGGAAAAGGCGGGCGGCGTTATTCCTCCTCCTCTGAAGAAGAGGCATCAGGGGAATACTTTGCAAAAACACGTTCCATGAAGCAGGTCCAGAGCAGCGCCACAAGACAGGGCAAAATGAGCATCGGAACCCAATAGAGGGCGCTCACCAGTCCGGCCAGCACAGCTGAGATGACCAGCAGCACCGTTACGGGCAAATAGGCGATGGAACACTGGAAGCTTATCTTCACCGCACCCAAAAGCGAGAAGGAAAACCGGGACAAAATAGGAAACGCCCAGCAGAACGCCCCCAGTGGAATGACTAAGAATATCGCATAGGCGGCCAAAACGATTTTGGCGCCCGTCAGATCGGCCAGCACCGCAAGCCAGAAAAACCGCAGGGGGATCAGCAGAAGAAAGCCGGTGACCAGGAAGATCAGGCTGAGGAAGACCCCTTCCTTGAACTCCCGGCGGAAGGTGGAGAAATAGCGGGACAGAGCGCCCGCCTTCCCCCGCCGGACACACCGGGCGGCCGCATCGTATAGGGCGGCGGTGGCCGGCCCCAGGGTGACCAGGGGCAGGGAGGTGAAGACCCACAGAAGGCTCAGGGCCAAAAGATCCACCAGGGAGCTCATCAGACGCCAGAAGGGGGCTTCCGGGTTAAACAGGGAGGAGAACATAGGTACAACACCAGCCTTGGGCAGATTTGGACAAGCTCACGTAGCTTAACTTCCATCATACCACGCAAACGTGTCCTTTGTCACCCCCTGGTGTGAATCCTTTTTTGCCGGGGGAAATAAGGTCCATGCCTTGAAAAGAATGGGAAACAATGTTAAACTATAAAAAGTGGATTCTTGGAGGAGCGACCGATTATTATGAAATGAGGTGTCTGACATGGATGTGAAACAAACGCTACAGGACAGCCGCGCCTGGGTTCAGGAGCAGCTGAAAATCAGCGTGGAGTTCTGGCTGAAAAACGGCATGGACCCCAAGCACGGCGGCGTATATACCTGTTTGGACCGAAAAGGCGAGATCTATTCTACCGATAAAAGCGTATGGATGCAGGGGCGCTGCGGCTGGATGTTTGCCCACCTGTGCCATGTGTATGGAGTGAAGGACGAGTGGCTGGCGGCCAGCAAGAGCTGCCTGGACTTTATGGAAAAGTACTGCATTAACCGCCAGGCGGGGGACCGGATGTACTTTACCGTTACCGAGGACGGCAAGCCCCTGCGCCAGCGCCGGTACTTCTATTCTGAGGCCTTTTACGCCCTGGCCAACGCCGAGTACTACGGTGTCACCGGGGAGCGGGAGTGCCTGGAGCGGGCCCGGAAGGCCTATGATATCTACTGGAGCCTGAGCCACGGGGGAGAGGACCCCACCGGCCTTGGCCCCAAGACTATCCCCGAGACCCGTTCCGGCCGTGCCTTCGGCCTGCCCATGATTATTCTAAACGTGACGGGCACCATGCTGCGGGTGGACCCCGAGCGCAAGGAAATGTACGAGCAGTATGCCCAGCAGTGCGTGGACGAGATTTTTAAGTACCATGTGAAGCCCGAGCTCAAGTGCGTGCTGGAAAATGTGGATGTGGACGGAACCCCGCGTCTTTACTACACCGAGGGCCGCACCGTCAACCCCGGCCACGACATCGAGGGCTCTTGGTTCCTGCTGGAGCAAGCTGAACGCACCGGGGACAAGGAGTACGGAGGACTGCTCTACTTTATCGACTGCCTGGGCAAGCCCCCGGAAGCTTACGAGCACGACATGAAGCTGTGGTGGCCCCACAATGAGATCCTCATCGCTTCCATGATGCTCTACCGGGATACCGGCGATGAAAAATATCTGGAGTGGTTTGTCAAGACCCTGGACTACTGCAAGGCACACTTTGCCGACCCCGAGTACGGCGAGTGGTACGGCTACCTCCGCCGGGACGGCCTGCCCACAATGCCATCCACCAAGGGTTCCACCTTCCAGGGCCCCTTCCATCTGCCCCGCTGTCTCATCATGGTGGATCAGATGATCGGCCAGATTCTGGACAAGTAAATCCTGCGTTTACAAGCGGGCTCTGCACTGCTGCAGAGTCCGCTTATTCTGTCCGCGGGAGAAACGCTTATGTATCCCTGGGAAAACCTGGTTCCGTGACCGCCCCAAAATGGAAAAAAGACGTGTGGGACGAGGGCGGTTTTTGCCCGCTGGGATTTCTGACAATTCTTAGGAAAACATACCGGTGAAACGGGCGGAAGGGAAATTATTTCACGGAAACCCTTGACAAAAAGGGGGGTGTCTTGTACAATTCTAACAGATAGTTCCGCGAAAAAATGTGGGAATTTATCGAATTTTTTGAGGAGGAAATGAAAGATGAAACTGAAAAGAATTTTTGCTCTGGGTCTCGCCCTGGCGATGACCCTGAGTCTGGCCGCTTGCGGCGGCAAAACCAGCACCTCCCAGTCCGGCTCCAGCGCCGCTGCCTCCGGTGGCTCCAGCGCCTCCGGCAGCGCCACTGAGATCTCTCTGTGGGCCTTCAACATCGGCGGCTTTACCGAGGCTTCCAACTGGGATTCCCTCATCTCCGCCTTTAACGAGAAGTACCCCGACATCAAGGTAACCGTCACTCCCATCAACTATCAGGACGGCGACCAGAAGCTGACCAGCGCCATCAGCGGCGGCAGCGGCCCCGACATCGTCTTCGAGGGTCCTGAGCGTATCGTGGGCAACTACGCCCGTGAAGGCCTGATGGTGGACCTGACCGACCTCTGGACTGCCAGCGGTTCCGACATTGCCGAGGGCATTAATTCCGTGTCTCAGCTGGACGGTAAGTACTACCTGTATCCTCTGAGCGCTGCCGCTCACTGCATGGCCATCAACTACGAGGCCTTTGAGGCTGCCGGCGCCCTGCAGTACATCGACGAGACCACCCGCACCTGGACCACTGACAACTTTGTCAAGGCCATGGAGGCTGTCCGCGATGCCATCAACGCCGGTACCATCGACGTGACCGTGCCCGGCATCATCTACTGCGGCGCCCAGGGCGGCGACCAGGGCACCCGCGCTCTGGTGAACAACCTGTACTCCGACTACTATGTCACTGAGGACGGTTCTTCCTACAACGCCAACAGCGCCAACAATGTCAAGGCTCTGACCCTGCTGCAGGATATGGTGAACAACGGCTCCATGTCCGCCAACGCCAGCTTCGCCGCCGCCGACGAGCTCCAGGCCTTCGCCAACCAGACCTGCGCTGTCTCCTTCTGCTGGAACTACTCCAACTACTCCCAGTACGCCGCTCAGACCCAGTTCACTCCCTTCGCCATGGCGTTCCCCTCTGACGATGGTACTCCTGAGCTGGAGATGGCCGGCCCCTACGGCTTCGGTATCTTCGACAACAAGGACGAGGCCAAGATTGACGCCGCCAAGAAGTTTGTCGACTTCATCTGCAATGACCAGGCTGCCGGCACTGAGGCTGTCAAGACCACCGGCTTCTTCCCCGTCCACTCCGACTGGGGCGATGTCTATGCCGATGCTGAGGACGCCGATGTCCGCGCTCCCTTCGCTCTGATGAACGACTATCTGGGCCGTTACTACAACCTGACTGGCGGCTGGACCGAGCAGCGTGCTCTGTGGTGGCCCATGCTCCAGGCGATCATGACCACCGGCGCTGATGTTCAGACTGCGGCCGACGACTTCGTTGCCCAGGCCAACGCCAACATCGGCTGATCGAAACACAAAGCGAAATCAGTCCATTGAACCTGATGTAACCTGAGCGCTCTGTGCCCGCTCCCTGAAGAGAGGGGGCGGGCACAATTTTTTCCGCTGCCTGCGGAAACACATCCAGAACCAAGAGGGGGAGATATTTATGGCGCAGAATCCTGCAGTGGCGGAAGCCGGCAGCAAGCCGAAAAAGACCAAGGCCCCATCCCCGCGCTCCGGAATGAGCCGGGCCCTGGTCCGTCGGGAGACTACCTCGGCCTACCTGTTCCTGCTGCCCAGCCTGCTGTTTTTCGTGACCTTTGTGGTCGTACCCATGTTTATTTGCGTCTACTACAGTCTGACCGACTACGGCCTGGGCGGCGTAAAGGGCTTTGCCGGGCTGAATAACTACATCAAGCTGTTCCAGGACCCCATTTTCCACAAGGGCTTATTAAATACCATTTTGATCGTAGTAGTGGCAGTGCCCACGGTCACCGCCTTTTCCCTGTGGGTGAGCTCTGCCATCTACAAGATGCACGCCGTGCCCCGGTCCTTCTTCCGCTGCGTATTCTACCTGCCGGTAGTCACCGGCTCGGTGGCCATTACCGTGGTGTGGAAGTGGATCCTGCACCCCTATAACGGCATACTGAACCAGGTTGCTGGTACCACCGGCTTTGACTGGCTGGGCAACCAGAAAACCGCTATCTGGTTTATTATTTTGATTTTGTTTACAACCTCCATCGGCCAGCCCATCGTACTGTATGTGGCGGCCCTGGGGAATGTGGATAACTCCATCATTGAGGCCGCCGAAGTGGACGGCGCCACCCGACTCCAGGTGTTCTGGAAGATCAAGTGGCCCTCCATTATGCCCACCACCCTGTATGTGCTGGTCATCACCACCATCAACAGCTTCCAGTGCTTCGCCCTGATTCAGCTGCTGACCAAGGGCGGTCCTCTGAACTCCACCATGACCATTATGTACCAGGTCTACGACACCGCCTACCGGCTCAACGACCTGGGCTACGCCTGTGCCATCGGTGTGGTTCTGGCCGTCATCATTGCCATTTTCTCCGCCATCCAGTTCAAAGTGGCGAAGACGGACTAAGGGAGGAGTGAGAAAATGAGTGCGAATTCGACGGCTTTGAAGCCCAAAAAATCCGGCAACCTGACCGGTAACTCCACAGGATACACGGTATTTGCCGTTATCATCCTGATTGTGCTGACCCTGTTTCTTCTGTTCCCCCTGTACTGGATTGTCACCGGCTCCTTTAAGGATGTCATCGCTATCAATGCCAAGCAGCCTGTGTGGTTCCCGGTGAACCCCACGATGGAGAACTATGAGAAGCTGTTTTCCAGACCTGCGTTCCTGTGGCTGTTCAACATCGTGTTTATCTCTGCTGCGGCCATGGTCCTTACCTGCATCACCGCCGCCTTGGCGGGCTATGCACTGGGCAAGAAGCGGTTCATCGGCCAGAAGGTCCTCTTTACCATCATCATCTGTGCCATGGCCCTGCCCAAGCAGGTCATCGTGATCCCTCTGGCCCAGGAGATGACCATGATGGGACTCATTGATACTCTCTGGGCAGTGATCCTGCCCACGGTAGGCTGGCCCTTCGGTGTGTTTCTGATGAAGCAGTTTGCCGAGACCATCCCCGGCGAGATTCTGGAGGCCGCCCGGGTAGACGGCGCAGGAGAGCTGCGCACCTTCATCACTGTGGTGCTGCCTATGATCAAGCCCGGTATCGGCGCTTTGGCCATCTTTACCTTCGTCAACACCTGGAACGACTACTTCCTCCAGCTGGTTATGCTCCAGACAGATACCCAGTGGACCCTGCCCCTGGCCATCTCCAACCTCCAGGGTGAGATGAGCTCCGACTTTGGCCTCATCATGGCCGGTGCGGCGCTGGCGGCCGTTCCCATTATTATCGTCTTCATCGCCTTCCAGAAGTATTTCACCCAGGGCATCGCCATGGGCGCGGTCAAGGGCTGATATTCAGTCAAATCAAATGCCCAAGGGGCAAAACTTATTAAGATTAGAGGTTTCACCATGAAAGACTTTAGCAAATATCAGGGCATCATTCCCGCCTTCTATGCCTGCTACGACGCCGAGGGAGCCATTTCCCCCAAGGCAGTGCGGGAGCTCACTCAGTACTTTATTGACAAGGGTGTCAAGGGGCTGTATGTGGGCGGCTCTTCCGGCGAGTGCATCTACCAGAGCGTGGAGGAGCGCAAGGTGGTGCTGGAGAACGTGATGGCCGTGGCCAAGGGCAAGCTGACCATCATTGCCCACGTGGCCTGCAACAACACTGCCGACAGCCGGGTGTTGGCTGCCCACGCCGAGAGCCTGGGTGTGGATGCCATCGCTTCCATTCCTCCCATCTATTTCCGCCTGCCCGACCGGGCCATTGCGAAGTATTGGAACGACATCTCTGACGCCGCCCCTAATACCGACTTTGTCATTTACAACATTCCCCAGCTGGCCGGTGTAGCCCTGAACATTCCCCTGCTCAAGGAGATGCTGAAGAATCCCCGGGTCATCGGCGTGAAGAATTCCTCCATGCCTGTGCAGGACATCCAGATGTGGAAGGATGAAGGCGCTATCGTCTTCAACGGCCCCGATGAGCAGCTGCTGTCCGGCCTGGCGGCCGGAGCCATCGGCGGCATCGGCGGTACTTATGGCGCCATGCCCGAGCTGTTCCTGAAGATCCGGGAACTGTTCCTGGAGGGGAAGATGGAGCAGGCCCGGGAGATTCAGAACGAGTGCTGCCGTATCATCTATAAGCTGTGCTCCGCCAAGGGCAATATGTACGGCGTCATCAAGGCCGTGCTGGTCAAGCAGGGCGGCCCCGACTGCGGCGGCGTGCGCCTGCCTCTGGCCGCTCTGGAGCCTGGAGATGAGGCCGTGGTGGAGGAGAGCGCCGAGATGATCCGTGCCGCCATTGCCAAGTACTGCTGAAGACAGGAGAACAACCCATGAAAATTACCAATGCGTTGGTATTTGACCCCAAAGAGGGGTTTGTGGCCCGGGATTTCTGCGTCAAAGACGGACTGATTGCCCAGGACGCACTGGGGCCAATCTCCGCCCACGGGTGCTATGTGATCCCCGGGCTTACGGATCTCCATTTCCACGGCTGTGTGGGCGAGGATTTTTCCGATGCCACGCCGGAAGGCCTTCAGAAGATGGCCGACTATGAGCTCAGTCGGGGCATTACCCAGATCTGTCCCGCGGGCATGACCCTTGGGGAGGACCAGCTCACCAAGATCTGCCAGAATGCTGCCGCCCACCGGGAGAAAAATGCCGGTGGAGCGGAACTGGTGGGCCTCCATCTGGAGGGGCCGTTCCTGAGCATGGCTAAAAAGGGGGCACAGAACGCCGCCTATATCCATGATCCGGATGCGGCCATGCTCCATCGCCTCCAGGAGGCGGCAGGCGGGCTGGTGAAGCTGGTAACCCTGGCCCCGGAGCAGCCCAATTCCCTGGAGTTTATCCAGAGTGCCCGGCAGGACGGCGTTACCGTCAGCCTTGGCCATACCACCGCGGATTATGACACGGCCTCTGCCGCCTATAAGGCCGGGGCACGCCAGGCCACCCACCTCTTCAACGCCATGCCTCCCTTTACCCACCGGGCTCCCGGTGTAGTGGGCGCGGCCTTTGACTATCCTGAGGTGAAGGTGGAGCTTATCTGCGATGGCGTTCATATCCACCCTGCGGTGGTGCGCACGGTGTTTAAGCTCTTTGGCAGCGACCGGGTCATCCTCATTTCCGATTCCCTCCGGGCCACGGGTATGCCCGACGGGCGCTATCCCTTCGGCGGGCAAGAGATCGAGGTGCACGGGAACCGGGCCACCATGGCCGATGATCCCAACACCCTGGCAGGGTCTGTGTCCGACCTGATGGCCTGCCTGAAGACGGCGGTGTCCTTTGGCATTCCTCTGGCCGATGCCGTGACGGCGGCGGCGGTGAACCCAGCCAAGGTGCTGGGAATCTACAACCGCCTGGGCAGCCTGGACATCGGAAAGGAGGCCAATGCGGCCATCCTGGACGAACATCTGGACCTGAAAGCGGTTCTCTATCACGGCGAAGTGGTTGCCGGCGCGCTGTAAGCCGGGACCCCGCAATTATAATCCAGGGTCCGCACCCTACTCCATTTCCATAGGGGCGGATACCAAAAAAGAAGGAGGAATTGCCGCTGGCCGGCGGTGCAGCAGTGTGGAGACCTGCTGTAAACTCCCGGGGGTAATCCATACTCCCCCGGCGGGGAGGACCCTGGGCGGAGGCCCGGGGTCTACGGCCTGAACACATGTCAACTGTTACCCTGACCAATGTGAAGAAGATCTACGACAACGCAGTGACCGCAGTACATAGCTTTAATCTGGATATTGCCGATAAGGAATTCATCGTTTTGGTCGGCCCCTCCGGCTGCGGCAAGTCCACCACTCTGCGGATGGTGGCCGGCCTGGAGGAGATCTCTGAGGGTGAACTGCGCATTGACGGCAAGCTGGTCAATGATGTGGAGCCCAAAGACCGGGACATCGCCATGGTGTTCCAGAGCTATGCCCTCTATCCCCACATGACGGTCAAAGAGAACATGGAATTCCCCCTGAAGCTGAAAAAGGTGCCCAAGGATGAGATTGAAAAGCGGGTAAAGGACGCCGCGGAGATTCTGGGCATTACCCAGTATCTGGACCGCAAGCCCAAGGCTCTGTCCGGCGGCCAGCGTCAGCGTGTGGCCATCGGCCGCGCCATCGTCCGTGAGCCCAAAGTACTGCTCATGGACGAGCCCTTGTCCAACCTGGACGCCAAGCTGCGTAACGAGATGCGTGCGGAGATCATCAAGCTGCGGCAGCGGATCAACACCACCTTCGTATACGTAACCCACGACCAAACCGAGGCCATGACGCTGGCGGACCGGATCGTCATTATGAAGGACGGCTACATCCAGCAGATCGGCACACCTCAGGAAGTGTTTGACCACCCCATCAACATCTTTGTGGCCGGCTTCATTGGCACGCCTCAGATGAACTTCTTTGATGCCAAACTCATTAAGGACGGCGAGGGCGCCTACCACGCCGATGTGTTCGGCACCTATATTGCTCTGACGGCAGAGGACCAGAAGGCCCTTACCGGCACAAAGGCCAAGGATATCATTCTGGGTATTCGTCCCGAGCATATCCGCTTCACCGCGGAAAGCGGCGACGGAATCCTTGCGGGTACCGTGGAAGTGTCTGAGATGATGGGCAGTGAGTACTATCTCCACGTGACCAGCAATGGCAAGGACGTAGTGCTCCGGGTGCCCACTGCGGATCTGCCTGCCGAGCTGCGGGGCGGCATCACCTACGGGACCAAGATGAACTTCACCTTCCGGCCCGAGGCGGTCCACCTCTTTGACAAGGAGACGGAGCAGAACCTCATCTAATATGTGTTCCACTTCATATGCAGAAAAAGGCCGCTTATGCGGCCTTTTTCTCTGAACAGATTAAGCAGAGGAGGAGAGGATGTTGCTGGAACAAAGGAATATCCTGGGTACCATGCCGGTGGGACGGCTGGTCATCCATATGTCCTGGCCCATTATGATCTCCATGCTGGTTCAGGCAGTCTATAATCTGGTGGACAGCATTTTTGTGGCCAGAATCAGCGACAAAGCGTTCCTCGCCCTCTCCTACGCCTACCCCATTCAGACTCTGATGGTGGCCTTCTGTGTTGGAATCGGTGTAGCCTTCAGTGCCATTTTATCCAAACGTCTGGGGGAGAAGGATTTGCCGGGAGCCCGGGATGCGGTGTTTCATGGCTTTGCCCTCTATGCCGGATGCTGGGTGCTGTTCTGCCTGTTTGGGGCGCTGGGTGTGGAGACCTATCTGGTGGGATGTACCGGAGACCATAGTGTGCAGGAAATGGGAATGGCTTATCTGCGCCTGTGCTGCTGCTTCTCTTTCGGGATTTGCACCCAATTTCCCTTGGAGCGGATTTTACAGTCCACCGGTCACCCGGCAGGCTTTATGATCATTCAGGGCAGTGGAGCGGTCATCAACCTGATTCTGGACCCGATTCTTATTTTTGTATGTGATATGGGGGTGGCCGGAGCAGCGGCGGCCACTGTAATTGGTCAGATTACAGGGGGAGTGATTGGCTGTTTTTTGCTGCGGCGGATAAAAACGGAGCTGCCGCTGTCTTGTCAGGGGTTTCGTGTTCAGCGTGAGCTGATGGTGGAGTATGCCCGAATTGCGGTTCCTGCGGTGTTGATGCAAGCCATGGCCAGTGTGACATCACTGGGGCTTAACCGCATTTTAAAGCTGTGGTCGGAGACTGCGGTTTGGGTGCTGGGGGTCTATTTCAAATTGCAGACTTTTGTGTTTATGCCGGTGTTCAGCGTCAATAATGCCATGGTGTCCATTATCAGCTACAACTATGGAGCGGGCGAGGAAAAACGGGTATCCGCTTGCCTGCGCTTCGGTATCGGTGCGGCGCTGGCGACGGCTCTTGCAGGCGGCCTGGCTCTGTGCCTGGGAGCGGGCGTGGTGCTGCGGGTCTGTTTCCAAGCAGGAGAGGAGGCTGTGGAAATGGGCGTGCCCTCGTTGCGGATGACGGCGCTGGCCTTTCCTTTTGCGGCGGTCAGTATTATTTTGTCAGCAACGTTTCAGTCGTTGGGATACAGCCGTTTTTCCTTGGTGGTTTCCCTGCTGCGCTATGGTTTGTTTCCTCTGCCTGCTGCGTTTGTTTTGGTGGAAATGGTCCCGCACTGCTCCTTTTTGTGCTTGCTGGTGGGAGAGGCGGCCACTATGCTGGTGGCGATGGGATTGTTTTTGCGAGTGAGAAGAGAGAAAATATGTCACATTGGAGCAACATAAAAAAGCGGTTCCGCAATTTGCGGAACCGCTTTTTTTGCCGTCAACGTTACATCATCTTCACGGTATAGTACACAAACAGCGCGAAGATCCAGGCCAGCATCACAAAGATGAGATAGTAGGCCACCGTGGCACCCGCCACCAGAGCGGCGACAACCACCACAATGCTGGCCAGGCAGCTGGCCAAAATCACACTGTAAGAGCAGCCGGCGGGGAGGAACTGAACGGGAGTCTTCAGGGGGAGAAGGCCGTCTTTCTTTTTTAGGAAAAGGGTAGCGGCCAAAACCAGAAGAATTCCAACCAGGATCAGAACCACCTCATAGCTCACTCCGCTGGCGTAGCGCACAAACCAGAGGGCCAACACGGACATGCCGGTGGCGGTGGCGGAGAGGAAAAACTCCTTCTGATAGATATAATAGATCACAGCCAGCACAGCCCAGGCGACCACCAGCCAGAACAGCATGGACATGCCGGTGGACTTATACTTCAGCACCACATGGGAACAAATGGCGAGAGCTCCGCAGGCCACAGCGATCAGGAGGGGGAGAATGGCTTTTTTCGCCATCCAAACCTGAACAAAAGCCCAAACCAAGCAGGCCAGGGCTGCAATGGGGCCAGCAATCCGAATAGCCTTCAAGACACTTTGCAGAGCAACGACAAGTTCGATTTCATCCACAAAGTAATTGATATAAAAACGGTTGACGAGAACCAGAAGCCCCTCCAAAACAACAGCCGCCGCAATCCAGAGCAGTGCGCGGGTCAGAGCGACGTCTTCCTGGTGGCGCCGTGCTTCTCTCTGCTTTTTATCCATGCGTATCCAATCTCCTTGACGCGGACCGTCCAGGTCCGAAGAGTGTGTCGCCTATGGCGACATATCCGATCAGTTTATTATTGTACCAGATGGTAATTTTATTTGCAAGTAATAAAAGGGGAAAACCGTCGAAATTAAAGAAATGTTAATAAATAAGAGAAAATTTCCGTTTTCAAGGAAAACTCGCCGCAGGCCATATGGCCTGCGACGAGCTGGAGCTAGTGGTGGGAATCGAACCCACGGCCTGCTCATTACGAGTGAGCTGCTCTACCCCTGAGCCACACTAGCAAATAGTGCTTCAGTATTATACCTATTTTAATGAAATTCGTCAAGGGGGAAGATTGGTATAAAAGTCAGAACTTCCGGGTGCGGTATTTCAGCTATACTTTTAGACAGGGGCATGGTAAAATGAAGCAAACAACACGAAGCGAGGAACTGCCATGGTCATTTCAGGCTTTCATGAATTGAAGGAAAAACTGCACGATCTGCCCATAAAGCAGGCGGTGGTGGCTGCTGCCCATGATGAGCACACGCTCCAGGCTGTGTTTGCCGCCCGGCGGGACGGATTTATCCGTCCCATTTTGGTGGGAGAACAAGAGGAAATTGGTTCCATTGCCCAGCGCCTGGGAGAGCAGCTGGAGGAGGATCAGGTGGTCCAGGCCTCTGGAGAACAAGCTTGTGCGGAGCGGGCGGTGGCTCTGATCCGGGAGGGCAGGGGAGATCTGCTCATCAAGGGAATGCTTCAGACGGGGACCATGCTGAAGGCGGTGGTGGCCAAAGAGAAGGGAATTCGGCGCAGTCAGGTGATGTCCCATGTAGCCATTTTGGATGTTCCTTCCTATCATAAGCTGCTCTTTATCACCGATGGAGGTATGGTGGTTGCCCCAGATTTGGAACAGAAACGGCATATTTTAAAAAATGCAGTGGAATTTTGCCGCTTTTTAGGCTATGAGTGTCCCAAGGCGGCGGCACTGTGTGCGGTGGAGACGGTGACCGCCGCCATGCCGGAGACACAGGATGCCGCCCTCCTCAAGGAGGATGGGGCCCGAGGGGAATTTGGACCCTGTGAAGTGGAGGGCCCTATCTCTCTCGATTTGGCCACAGACGGGGAAGCTGCCCGGACCAAGCACTATCAAAGCCCGGTGGCCGGAGATGCGGACATTTTGCTGGTGCCAGCCATTGCCGTGGGCAATGTGCTGGGGAAGGCGCTCTACGGCCTGGCGGGCGGCGAGATGGCCGGAGTCGTTCTGGGTGCGCAGGTGCCCATTACCGTCACTTCCCGGGGGGCCAGTGCACAGGAGAAGTACTGGTCCATTTTGATCAGCGCAGCCATGGGCGGACGGTCCCAGACCACTTGAAAGGAGGCTATTCATGGCCTATCATATTTTAGTTTTGAACCCCGGCTCCACAAGCACGAAGGCCGCGGTATATCAGGATGAGCAGCTGCTGATGGTGAAAAGTTTTCCCCACACCAATCAGGACCTTGCTCCTTATCCGGCCCTGAACGACCAGCTGGACTACCGGGTGGCTCTGGTGCGGGGGTGGCTGGCCCAGGAGGGCTATGACCTGGGGAACCTGTCCGCTGTGGTGGGACGGGGCGGTATCATTCCCAATATTGTGGCGGGGGGTTATTTGGTGGATGATCAGCTGGAGGAGTGCCTGCTCCACCACACAGTCTTTGACCACGCCTCCAATCTGGGGGGCCTGATGGCACGATCCTTTGCCCAACCCCTCCATATTCCCGCCTATATCTACGACGCGGTGACCAGCGATGAGCTGCTGCCGGAAGCAAAGGTGACCGGGTTCCGGGAGGTGACGCGTACCAGCTTCTGCCATGTGCTCAACGCCCGCGCCACCAGCCATAAATATGCCCAGGCCATGGGGCGGCGCTATGAGGATATGAATCTGGTGGTGGCCCATCTGGGCGGGGGAATCTCCATCTCTGCCCACAGCCATGGACGTATCATCGACTCGGTGTCGGATGATGCGGGCCCCTTCTCTCCGGATCGGGCGGGAAGTCTCAATATGTTGTATGTGGTGGATATGTGCTATTCCGGAAAGTACACCAAGGCGGAAATGCTCAAAAAACTCCGGGGAGAGGGAGGAATGTCCGCTCTTCTGGGTACCCATGACTGCCAGGAAGTGGAGCGCCGGATTGCCCAGGGAGATGAGTGGGCCGCCCTGGTTTACCAAGCCCAGGCCCTCCAGATTGCCAAGGGTGTGGGGATTATGCTGGGATGCTTTACCGAGCTGATTGACGCGGTCATCCTTACCGGCGGCCTGGCCAACTCCAAAAAACTCACCGGCATGGTCATAGACTATCTCCATAATCTCTGCCGGGTGGTGGTGATTCCAGGAGAAAATGAGATGGAGGCATTGGCCCTGGGCACACTGCGGATTCTCCGTGGTGAGGAGAGCTGTCATACCTACCAGCCGGCATTTTCCCAAAGAAATCCATAAAAAGCGGGACAAGCCCCAAAAGGCTTGTCCCGCTTTTTATCGATGTTAGGAAAGTGCGGCATACTCCACCGGGCAGCCGTTGGCCTGATACCGCTCCCGCAGCAATTCCTGCTGGGCCTGCTCCGGGTCCAGATAAATTTTTCCCGTGTAGCCGTCCATCAGCGCCAGGTGTCCCTCCCATTTCGCGGCCAGGCTTACCTCCACCATGGAGGGAATGTGGAAGGCACGGATCAGCATGGCGGTGTGGCTATCCAAGCTCCCCTTCCGGGCGATCAGCCCCAGCAGACGGTTTTGATCAAAATCCATTACTTCACTGGGGAGAAAATCGTCGGAAACCAGAATGGCGGGGGCTTCCATGCCCAGCTCCTGCCGGTTTCCCATAAGGGCACGGATGACCCGCTGGGAGATATCTCGAATATCGGCCGCCCGGGCCCGCATATAAGGACTGTCCATGGCGGAGAATGCGGAGGAAAAGCTGAGCTCCGTCATCTGGACGGCATATTCCGCGGTGACACCTCGCCCCTGAATCAGGCGGCGGACGGTTTCCACATAATCCCGGTCCTCCAGCAGGAGGCTGTGGATGTTAAAGATAGAGGCGACAGTCTCCCCCACCTGTTCCCGGGCCCTCAGGTAAAAGGAGTGCAACTCTTCGATGGCGATTTGCTGGGCCTGGTGAAAGCGTGTAATTTCCTGCCTCCAGTTATTTTGGGTATAGAGCTGAGGGGAGGGCATAGGACGCCGGTAAAAGCACAGACGGCCGGCCACAATCTGCTCCATAATGGGTTTTCCCGTCAATATCTGCATCCTACCACCCCCTAATACAGCAGGGAATTATATTTTTTTAGATTATAGCTGTTTGTCTTTGTTTTGTAAAGGCCAGTTTCTTCCAAATCCACCGGATCAAAGGCTGCCGCCCTATGCAAAAAGTGGGGAGCAATCGGCTGTAATAGCCGGCTTGGAGGGCCGGGAAGGGAAAATTTGCTTTACTAGGATAAATTGATGTGCTATAATGTGCCCATACAAATACGCCGCCTCGGCGGTTTTAGTTTTAGGAGGTTGTGACCATGGTTTCGGAACGTATGAAAGGGCTGGGTACTGCCCGGTCTGTGATTCGTGAATTGTTTGAGTATGGAAAGATCCGGGCCGCGGAAGTCGGCGCGGAAAATGTATTTGATTTTTCTATCGGAAACCCCAGCGTACCTGCCCCGGCAGAAGTCAATGAGACGGCCATCCGCCTCCTGCAAGAGCAGCCCGAGCTGATTCACTGCTATACCAGTGCCCAGGGAGATCTGGGGGGCCGGCAGCGATTTGCCGACTCCCTCAACCGTCGCTTTGGTACAAGCTATTCGCCGGACCGGCTTTATATTACTGTGGGTGCGGCGGCGTCCCTGTGCTGTGTCTTCAACGGTCTGACCTGTCCTGGAGATGAGTTTATTGTATTTGCCCCTTATTTCCCGGAATACAAGGTATTTATCGAGGGAGCGGGCGCAAAAATGGTGCTGATTCCCCCGGAGATTGAGGCCTTCCAAATTGACTTTGATGCCTTTGAAAAGGCGCTGACCCCCCACACCAAGGGCGTGGTGGTCAACAGCCCCAATAATCCCTCCGGTGTCGTCTATTCCAAGCAGACCCTGGAGCAGCTGGCCTCCATTCTGACGGCAAAGAGCCGGGAGTATGGACACCCCATCTATCTCATTTCCGACGAGCCCTATCGGGAGATTGTGTATGAAGGGTTTAAAGTGGAGTGGATTCCCAGCATTTACCGGGATACCATTGTGTGCTATTCCTTCTCCAAGTCCCTGTCTCTGCCCGGCGAGCGTCTGGGCTATGTGCTGGTCCCGGAGGATGTGACGGACGGAAATGATGTCTATGCCGCAGTGGCAGGTGCCGGGCGGTCTTTGGGCTATGTGAACGCCCCTAGTTTGTTCCAGCAGGTTACCTCTCTGTGCTGCGATCTGACCGCCGACCTGAAGGTATATGAGCGGAATGCGCAGCTGCTGGTGGGGGCGCTGCGGGAAATGGGCTACCATGTGGTGCAGCCCGGCGGCGCGTTTTATCTCTTCCCCCGCAGTCTGGAGGCAGATGATGTGGCCTTCAGCGAGCGGGCGAAGAAATTTGACCTGCTCATCGTGCCGGGGACCGGCTTTGGTGCTCCGGGCCATGTGCGCATCTCCTACTGTGTTCAGACCGAGATGCTTCAGCGGGCCCTGCCCAAGTTTAAGGCTCTGGCCGATTCCTATCGCTGAGGATAAGCGGCGTCCCGATGTGGTGCGGGACGCCGCTTTTTCAGTATATTTTCTTCTTCCCTGTGGAAAAAGGGAAACCTGTCGAGAGAATAAAAAATAGGAGGGGAAATTTCCTCTTTACAAAGGATGAAAAATCTGTTATAATAGCGGAGCGCAAATGAGATGTGCGTCCGTAGTTCAATTGGATAGAGCGTCAGATTCCGGTTCTGAATGTTGGGGGTTCGAGTCCCTTCGGGCGTGCCAAACCAGGATAGATCGTAAGGTCTATCCTGGTTTGTTTTTTATTTTAAAGTTTGCCTCTGGTGCCAATCAGGCTTCGTGCGCTGCCCTCGCCTTCTTGGGAAGGGACCCGCAGCGGCCCGGCGTGCCCCCGGCACACCGGGCTTCGCTTCGGCTTCGGGCGTGCCAAAAGACGATGTATGAAGTAATTTCGTACATCGTCTTTTGTTTTTTGTCCTTTGTTGGCATAAAATTCTTGTCCGGAGAAAACCTATGGGAAACAAGAGGAGGCCTGGAGATGAACATTACCAATCGGGATTACGGAAAACTGGTCAGCGAACGTGCCAAGCCCTCACCCATGGGGAAAAATATGGTGTGGGCCTTTCTGGTCGGGGGCGGAATCTGCACTCTGGGCCAGGGGCTAATGAATTTATACCAGCGCTGGGGGCTGGACAAAGATCAGGCGGGTACTGCGGTTTCCATTACGCTGATTTTTGTAGCGGCGGTTTTGACTGGGCTGGGAATTTTTGATAAGATCGCCAAGCGGGCGGGGGCGGGTACTCTGGTGCCTATTACCGGGTTTGCCAACGCCATGGTGTCGCCGGCTCTGGAGTTTAAAAGCGAGGGGCTGATTACCGGTACTGCCGCAAAGCTGTTTACCGTGGCTGGGCCGGTGCTGGTATTCGGCATGGGAGCCAGTGTGATTTATGGCCTGATTCTCTGTCTTCTGGGATATGGAGCGTAATTGGAATATGCGGCTGCCTTGCGTGAGGGCTGGAATTTTGCTATAATAAAGCAAAAAAGAGAGGGAGGCGGTCCTGTTGGAGCTGCTCCAAAGTCAAGTTCAACATCTCAGCCAACAGCAGCTGCAAAGTGTGGAGCTGCTCCAGATGAGCGCGGCAGAGCTGGAGGAATACCTGCACAACCTGGTCCAAGACAACCCGGTGGTGGAGCTGGACGACAGCAGGCCGGAGCCGGAGCGTCCCCAGGATGACGAGCTGCTGCGCCGCCTGAAGTGGTTGGATGACAATGACCGGCAAAACCGATACTATCAGCATGTGGGCGAGGAGGAGCTGGACCCGCTGGCCAGGGTTGGCACAGAGGGGGGACTGGAAGAGACACTGTTTCGGTTTATTTCCCGCCAGCTCTACACCATGGATCTGGACGAGGACACGGCTCAGACAGTGCGCTATCTGGCTGCCTGCCTGGATGGAGACGGCTATCTTCGGGTAGGTGTAGAGGAACTGGCGGCCAATCTGGGGCGGCCCGCAGCGCACGTAGAACGCTGCTTGGAGCTGCTGCGCACACTGGAGCCGGCAGGGGTGGGGGCGGAAAACCTGTCCCAGTGTCTGGAACTTCAGCTGCTCCGTATCCATGAATGCGGCCCTGCACTGGAGATTGTGCGGCATCATCTGGAGGCGCTGGCCAAGCGGCACTACCGGGCCATTGCCGCCAAACTGTCCATCTCTGTGGAGGAGGTTCAGCAGGCTGAACGCATAATCCGCGAGCTGGAACCGCGGCCGGGCGCTCCCTTTGAACAGCCCGGGCAGGTGCAGTACATACTTCCGGATGTGTTTTTGGAGGAAGAGGACGGCGTACTGGTAGCCAAGCTCCGGGGAGGGGAACGGCCCCCTATCCAGGTGAGCAGCTACTACCGTACACTCCTCAAGCAGTCCGATGACCGGGAGGTTAAGACGTACCTGACAGAAAAGCTGCGCCAGGCGGACGGAGTGCTTCGGGCGCTGGAGCAGCGGGACAGTACTCTGCGCCGGTGCGCCCAGTGCATTGCAGACTGGCAGCGGGATTTCTTCCGGGAGGGCCCGCGTATGCTGCGTCCCATGCGTCTGGCCGATGTGGCCAGGGAGTTGGGCCTCCATGAGTCGACCATCAGCCGCGCGGTGCGGGAAAAGTATCTGCAGTGCAGCCGCGGCGTGTACCCCATGAGCTATTTCTTCTCCCGCAGCGCTACCGCCCAGACCGGCGGCGAGGAGGTGGGGGCAGTGGCTGCCAAGGCACTGCTGAGCCGGCTGGTGGAGCGGGAAGACAAGGAACATCCCATGTCGGACCAGAAGCTGTGCGAGGCTATGGCGGAGCTGGGCTGTCCCATATCCCGGCGTACTGTGGCCAAATACCGGGAGGAGCTGAACATCCCCAGCGCCTCCGGCCGAAAATGGACGTGATTGACCAAAAAAGACCTCTTCCCCAGGGCGGCGGCCCAGAAGCGGAAGAGGTCTTTTTGATATCCCCCAACCAGAGGTCGGGGGATATTGCGTATTAGAGGAGCTGTCCCTTGGACTCGGGGATGGAGTGCTTTTCCGCGTAACCGGTGAGGATCAGGGTCAGCGCGCCGTCGCCGGTGACATTGCAGGCGGTGCCGAAGCTGTCCTGCAGGGCGAAGATGGTGAGCATGAGGGCCGTACCGTCATCCAGGAAGCCGACCACACTCATGATAAGGCCCAGGGAGGCCATCACAGTTCCGCCGGGAACGCCGGGAGCACCCACCGCAAAAATGCCCAGCAGGACACAGAAGAGGATCATGGTCCCCAGAGAGGGCAGGTGTCCATAGAGAATTTTGGAAACCGTCATGACAAAGAACACCTCTGTGAGAACGGAGCCGCACAGATGGATGTTGGCAAACAGGGGAATGCCGAAGTCGGTCATGTCCTGACGCAGAACAGGGGACTTTTTGGCGCAGCGCAGGGCGACGGCCAGAGTGGCAGCGGAGGACATCGTACCCACTGCGGTAAGATAGGCGGGGCCGTAGTAGCGCACGACCTCCCAGGGGTTCTTGCCGGAGTAGAGGCCGGCCAGGGCGTAGAGAATGGTCATCCAGATAAAGTGGCCGACGATCACAATGAGAATGACAATGAGGAATACGGGCAGCTGACGGGTGATGGAGCCCTCATAGGCCAGACTGCAGAAGGTTCCGGCGATGAAGAAGGGGAGGATGGGAATGACCACCTTGGTTACTGTGGCCAGTACGATCTTCTGAAACTCATCCAGAATTTCGATGACCGTCCGGGCGCGGGTCCAGGTGGCGGCCAGACCGATCAGAACCGAGAACACCAGAGCGGACATCACGGACATGATGGGAGCAATCTCCAGGTTGAACAGAAGCTCCGGCAGGTCACGCAGCCCGTCTGTGGCGGACTGGATGGACAGATTGGGGATAATGATGTAGCCTGCGCCCATGGACATCAGTGCGGCACACACCGAAGAGGTGTAGGCCAGCAGAAGGGCCAGGCCCAGCATGCGGGAGGCGTTGCTCTGCAGCCGGGTGATGGAGGGAGCAATAAAGCCGATGATAATGAGCGGGACACAGAAGGAGATCAGTGAGCCCATCAGGGTCTTGAGGGTCAAGATGACCTGCATAATCATGGAGCCGATTTCCACTCCGAACATCCACCGGTCCACGCAGAACAGGCCGATGGCAATTCCCGCCAACACACCGATAATCAGTCGGGCGGGCAGACTTGAGAAAAACTTTTTCATAGCAAACGATCGTTCCTTTCTCCTTAACAATTCCACACACATCGGGAGAGATAAAATCATCATATCATGCTATGCGGGAAAAAGCAATTCTGTCCGTCCTTTCAGGAAAAAATTGTGTGCTCCAGCAATATTTTTGTGCCCATACCGATGAGGATAAGCCCTCCGGCCAGCTCAGCCTTGCTTTGAAAGCGGTTGCCGAAGATGGCGCCCAGCTTCACGCCGACACAGGAGAAAACCAGCGTCGTGATGCCGATGAGGGATACTGCCGTAAAAATGGGCACGCTGAGAAAAGCGAAGGTAACGCCCACGGCCAGGGCATCGATGCTGGTGGCTACAGCAAGCAGGAACATGGAGCGCACGCCGAAGGAGCAATCCAGCGCCTCTTCTTCGCCGCTCAGGGCTTCCCGCACCATGTTGAAGCCAATCAGCCCCAACAGCACAAAGGCGACCCAATGGTCCACCGAGACGATCATCTGCTGGAAGCGCACGCCCAGCAGCCAGCCCAGCAGAGGCATCAGAGCCTGAAAGCCGCCAAACCACAGCCCGCAGATGAGACAGTGCCGCCATTTGGGCCGGCCCACGGAGAGACCCTTGCAAACCGATACCGCAAAGGCATCCATGGACAGGCTGACGGCAACGATGAAGAGTTCATAAAGCTGCATATCAAACATCCTCCTTGTAAAAAGGGAAAAGAAAAAAGACCCACCTGTCCTATGGACAGGTAAGTCTCGTCATTTCAGACCCGACCAGGAGGGCCGCCCCTCCAGTATGTTGACCGGCTCCCACCTTTATGTGCCGACTACTCCCTTACTGTGAGTGTCAGTGTACCATGAGGCACTGCCCATGTCAATTTATTTTTTTCCAGGGCTGCGTATGCTTGAACTGAGAGAAAACGTGGGGAAAGAAGAAAACAAAGAAAAAATAAAAAAAGTGTTGACACATGATGTTTCCTGTGGTATCATAAATCCCGCGCTAAGGACAGCGCGGTATGCGCGAGTGGTGGAATTGGTAGACTCGCTGGCTTCAGGTGCCAGTGCTCGCAAGGGCGTGCGGGTTCGACTCACGCCTCGCGCACCACCAAAAATCCGGAACCAAAAGGTTCCGGATTTTTTTGTGCAAGGAAAAATCCCGCTGAGGGCGGCGTAATTTTTCTTCATTTCAGTGTTGACAACTCTGCGTAGGTTGTGGTATCATATTACCTGCGCTGAGAAAGCGCGGTACGCGCGAGTGGTGGAATTGGTAGACTCGCTGGCTTCAGGTGCCAGTGCTCGCAAGGGCGTGCGGGTTCGACTCCCGCCTCGCGCACCAAAAAAGGACATCCAACTGGATGTCCTTTTTCATTTTATAAGAAAGCGGCCCACATCTGTGTGGACCGCTTTTTCATTGCCGTCTGGAGCGATCAAAAGACCAGACCGTACTTCCGAATCCGGTATTGAAGGCTCTGACGGAGAATCCCCAGGGTATGGGCAGTTTTGGAAATATTATAGCCGCAGTGCTCCAGAGCCTGGGCGATGATGTCCCGTTCGTAGTCATCCAGCAGGGCCTGCAGGCTGGTGTTGGAAAAGCTAATGGGCTGAGGGGAGGCGGAGGACTGGGAGGGCTGGTTGCGCAGCAAGTAGGAGGGAAGCTGCTCAGGGTAGAGGACAGTACTGTCGGAGACATTTTGGGCATAGTCCAGCACATGAAACAGCTCGCGCACGTTGCCTGGCCAGTGATAGGCCCGGAGAATTTCATAAACCCTGGGGTCCACCCGGGCAATGCTGTGGACATACTGGTGGGCGGTGGAGCGCAAATGATATTCCGTGAGCAGTTCCAAATCCTCCAGGTGCTCCCGCAGAGGAGGAAGCTCAATCATTACGGTGGACAGCCGGTAGAAGAGGTCCCGGCGGAACTGATTTTCAGAGATGGAGCGGAAGGGGTCCTCATTGCAGGAGGAGATGATCCGCACGTCCAGCTTCAGATCCTTGCTGCCGCCCACCCGGCGGAAGGTGTTTTCCTGGAGAACGCGCAGAAGCTTGGACTGCATGGTCAAACTCATGGAATTGAGCTCGTCCAAAAAAAGAGTTCCGCCGTTGGCTTCCTCAAAGTACCCCGGCTTATCCTCACTGCCGGTAAAACTGCCCTTTTGCGTGCCAAACAGGAGACTTTCGATGAGGGTGTCCGGAATGGCGGCGCAGTTGATGGCTAGAAACTTTTTGCTGCTGCGTGGACTGGCGCGGTGAATGCTTTGGGCAAAAATTTCCTTTCCTGTTCCGGTTTCTCCCACTAAGAGAATGCTGCTGTCCTGACTGGCTACCCGCTTGGCCAGCGCCACGGCATCCTGCAGCTTTTGTCCCTGGCCGATCACATTATCAAAGGTGTAGCCGGAAAAGGAGATGCGGGTGCCCTGAGCGGCATATTCCCGCAGCGCCCGCTGAGTGGCCTCCATGCGCTGGATGTTCCCTTTGAGCAGATCCTCGGTCTGTTCAAACACAACCGCGCCCACCAGACTGCCCTCTTTCATAATCGGGAAGGAAGTGTTGGCAGTGGCCAGGGTAGTGCCGTTGCTGGTGTGGAAGCGGTCCACCCGGTTGATCACCGGGGACTGGGTACGCAGAGTGGTAATGGTGGTACTGATTTCCTCGTTGAGGTTGTAGAGATCCAGCAGGTGCCGCCCCTCAATTTGAACGCCGTCGGGGATACGGGAGATTTTTCGGCTGGCCTTGTTGAAAAAAACTGCTTGGGCGTCTTTGTCGTAGATCTGGACTCCCTCATTGCAGTGGTCCAGGGCACGGGCAAAGAGAAACAGCCGCTCATCCGCCCGGGATAACAGAAGATATCTTGCCCCACCGGGAGCGGGCAGAAACTGGAAGGAAAAGGAGTCCTCATCCCAGGAAAAGGTCCCCTCCTCCTGGCCCGGAGGCAGAGCAAAGACCTTATGGACCAACCGCCCCTGAGCAATCCAGGCCTCAAAAAGCAGCCCATAGGTCTTCCGTGCGCTTTCGCTGCCCCAGGCGACGTAACGCAATACCCCCGCTTCATCCACCGTGAACCGAACATCATAAAAAGCCATGCCTGCGCCTCCTTTGCAGGGTTTTCTTTCAGCATAGCGGACGCCCATGTTCCTGTCAAGTAAAATGCAAAAATTTATTGCATAACGCAAAAGAATTTTGCGGTCTAACAAACTGGGTATATGGGAAAATAAAAAGGAAAAGGACTGATTTTTGGCTATACTATATAATAACATGAAAGACAGATTGTGAAAGAACGACAAAAATCCAGGGGGAGAAAACGTTGGCCCCAGATTTGCTTTCATAGTATAATATCACTCAAGGAAGGGAGGGTATGCCAGCGCGGCGCGCTGGTATACAAAGAGAAACATGAAACACGAAACCAACAACAAGCCGATCCGATGGAATGTATTTATTCCATGTTTTGCGGTAATCGGCGGGTCGGCCATTCTGGGTATTGTCAACAACGAGTGGCTGACGGCTGTGGCCAACGGTGTCTTCAGCTGGTCCCTGAGTACCTTTGGCTGGCTTTATCAGATCGTGGCCATGGTTACCCTGTTCCTGGCTGCCATGCTCGCCTTTACCAAGGTGGGCAAGATCCGGTTTGGCGGACCGGAAGCAAAGGCCAAGTATTCCTTCGGTTCCTGGTTTGCCATGACCCTGACGGGCGGCATTGCCACGGGCCTCATTACCTACGGCGTCAATGAAGTGCTCATCTATTACGGCAATATCTATGGTGAGCTGGATGCCCTGGGCATTGAACCCCTGACCCAGGAAGCCTCTTGGTTTGCCATCGGGCGGTGCTTCTATAACTGGACCTTCATTCCTTATGCCATGTATGCGCTGTCCGGGGTGCTCATTGCCTATATGTACTTTAACCGGAAGAAAGAGCTGTCCGTCTCTGCCTCCCTGATCCCCCTCTTCGGAGAGCGGGTGACCAAGGGAATCTGGGTGGTGCTCATCGATGTGCTGTCTGTGCTGGCCATTGCCCTGGGCCTGGCCGCTTCTCTGGGCGCCGGACTTGCTCTGATCGGCACCGGCCTCCATGCAGCCTATGGGGTGGACCAGGGCCCCATGGTTTGGATCATTTTGACCGCTATTATTACCGTTACCTTCACCGTGGCATCTGTGACTGGCATTGACAAGGGCATCAAGTGGCTGGCCGGTCTGACCAGCAAAATTTTCTATGTGCTGCTTATCGTGCTCTTTGTCATTGGCCCCACCATCTATATTCTGAATATGTCCAACGTAGGCCTGGGTTACTGGCTGGACCGGTTCTGGACCTGGGGATTTGACCCCTACACCGTGGGCGGCTCCGCCCTGGTAACCTGGTGGACCATGTACGACTGGGCCATCTGGATCGCTTACGCTCCCCTGATGGGCATCTTCTTTGCCATGATCGCCTATGGCCGTACCATCCGCCAGTTCCTGATTGTCAACTGGATTCTGCCCGCCTCCTTCGGCTATGTGTGGTTTGCTGTGTGGGGCAGCACCGCGCTCTACTGGCAGGACAGCGGCAAAGCCGATATTATCTCTGCCATTCAGGAAGGCGGAGCCGTGGCCGGTATTTGGGAGTTCTTGAAGCATGTGCCTCTGGGTGTGATCATCATCCCGGTCATCATCGTGGCCCTCATTGCAGCCTTCTCCACCACTGCGGACACCATGTCCACCACCATTGCTGCCCTGTGCACCAAGGGGGCCCGGCATGATGAGGAGCCCGCTGTGTGGCAGAAGATCGTCTGGGGCGTGTCCATCGGAGCCATCGCCTGCATTATGGTGGCCTTCGGCGGCGGCGCCCAGGGCGTGGACGGCGTGAAGTATCTGGCGGCTTGCGGCGGCTTTGTGGTGCTGGTGGTGTTTATCCTCCAGGTAGCCGCTGCATTTAAGGTATTTTTCTTTGATCCCGAGACCAAGAAGGATATGGTAGACAGCGTGGATCAGGTGGAGCAGGCCCCCGGGCAGGAGTAAGAGGAAGCCGACCCAGGTTGGGTGCTGGGAAGTATAACAGAGGAGGATTTGCAGTGAATCAGTGCAAGGAGATAAAAGTTGTGGAGCTGGGGGGGACGGTTGGCCTGCGGGAGCTGGTGGCTGTGGCCCGCTATGGAGCCCGTGTGGAGTTTTCCCAGGACTATCGGGAGCGAGTGAACCGTTCCCGGAAGCTGGTGGAGGAGTGGATCGACCAGGAGCGGGTGATGTACGGGGTGACCACCGGCGTTGGAGCCCTTTGTACGAAGGCCATCAGCAAGGAGGAGACCGCTCGGTTGCAGCGCAACATCGTCCTGTCTCACTCCACCTCTGTGGGCGAGCCCTTTACCGTAGAACAGACCCGGGCCACCATGTTTCTGATGCTCCAGAACATCGGTCAGGGCTATAGCGGCGTGCGTCTGGCAGTGCTGGAGAAGCTGCGGGAGCTGCTGAACAATGGCGTGACACCCTGGGCGCCCCGGGAGGGATCGGTGGGCTATCTGAGTCCTGAGGCCCATATGGCCCTGGTCCTGCTGGGGGAGGGGAAGGCCTGGTATCAGGACGAGCTTCTGCCCGGCACCCAGGCGCTGGCCCGGGCCGGAATTGCCCCCATGGAGCTGGGGGCCAAGGAGGGTCTGGCTCTGGTGTCGGGCACCACCTCGGTGACCGCTCTGGGCGGACTGGCCCTGTGGGATATGCTCAACGCCGCCAAGGCCGCCGATGTGATTGCCGCCATTACCCTGGAAGCCTCTAAAGGAATTATCCGGGCCTTTGATGAGCGGGTCATGGCCGTGCGCCCCCACCCCCATCAGGCGGGGGTGGCCGACAATGTGCGCAAGGTGCTCCAGGGCTCTGAGATCATCGAGCATTACAAGAACACCCGCGTCCAGGATGCCCTGTCTCTCCGGTGCGTCCCCCAGCTCCACGGTGCAGCTAAGAAGACACTTCAGGATGCCTTGACCACTGTGGAGATCGAGCTCAACTCCTGCTGCGACAACCCCATCATCTGGAGCGACGGCACGCAGGCCGACGTAATCTCCGCCTGCAACGCCGATTCCTCCTATGTGGGCATGGAGATGGACTCCTGCTGTATCGCCGCCACCACCCTGGCCAAGATGTCCGAGCGGCGCAATAACCGCCTCATTGATGAGAGCCTGTCCGGCTACCCCTGGTTCCTCATCAAAAACCCCGGCCTCAACTCCGGGCTGATGATCCCCCAGTACACCCAGGCCGGTCTCCTCAATGATATGCGGATCCTCTCCACTCCCGCAACCATCGACAACACCCCTACCTGTGGAAATCAGGAGGACTATGTGGCCATGGGCTACAACGCCTCTAAGAAGGCTATAACCGTGGTGGAAAAGCTGGAGTACATTCTGGCCATCGAGCTGCTGTCTGCCTTCCAGGCTCAGCCCTTCCTGGATCCTGAGCGGAAGAGAGGAGCGGGCTCTGAGCGTGTGCTGGAGGAAATTGGCAAGCATGTGCCGGTGATGGAGGAGGATATGTTCCTCTATCCCCATATCGAGTATCTGCGGGAGCTGATTCACTCCGGCCGTCTGGCGGAGCTGACCGAAGAAGTGGTAGGTGAGCTGGCGTGAAAAAAGAAGCCAAACGGGTGGAAATGGATCTGGTTAAGATCTTTTTGACCCCGCCCAACACCAGAGGAGAGCGCATTACCCTGATCCTTATGCTGGTGGTCACCTTTGTGATGTTCTTCGGTCCCCTGTGCTTTACCGATATCCATCCAGTTCGGGCCATTCTGCTGGCCTGTCTGCCCGCGCTGTCCATCTCCTGGGGATGGATGGTGCTGCTGCGGTCGCTGTTTCGCAAGAGTGAATTCTGCAAATAAGTCCAAAAACAATCGGGAGCGGTGAATCCGCTCCCGATTGTTTGATTATGGTGCCGAGAAAGAGAAATCAGGCCGTAAGGGCCAGCTCTTCCCGGGCTTCCCGTTCGTTGTCGGCGGAGAAGCAGAACCGCCCTGCCCAGTCGTATACCTCAACATGTCCTCTGACCCAAATCATGGTGTAATCCATTGCGTTTCCGCTCCTTTCCGCTCTTATATGGTCTGTGATGTATTGGTGATCGTTTCTTATGGCCTTATCATACCGGAAGAGTAGTCCGATAAACCGGACTTTTAGTAACTCAACCTACGGTTGGTTGCCAAAATGCGCCAAACACGGTACACTGGATGAGAAAGGAGGGGGGATATGGATTATCAGAAAACGGGAACACTGATTGCCAGGCGGCGCAGGGAGAAGGGGCTGACCCAAAAGGAACTGGGACAGCGGCTCCATGTATCGGACCGGGCGGTAAGCAAATGGGAGCGGGGACTGAATTTTCCCGATGCCGCCCTGTTCGAGCCGCTGTGCCAAGAGCTGGACCTTACCGTTACAGAACTTCTGCGGGGAGAGCAGGAAGAACCTACTCCTGTCCAATTGGAACAGACTGTGGCCGACGCCGTAGCACTGGCCCGGGTGAAAGAGCGCCGGGCCAGACAGAACAAACAGACCGCGCTGGGCTTGCTGGGGGTGGTCCTATGTTTGGGATGGCTGGTGTTGGCCCCCATGTGGCCGGCGCTGCTGTGGGGAGCTGGCCCCCGCTTTTCCAACTTTGTGGCCCGACTGACGAACCCTCAGACTCCGGTGCTGCCGGTGGTGGAGCTCTACTATTCGGATACGAGAGAAGATTCCAATTATACCGCCCAGACCCATGTGGAATTATGTCCCGGAGGAAGCCGGGGAGCATTCTTCTTTGCCGGAGACGGAGCCCTGCGGGAAGAGGACAACCCCTTGCTGGTGACTGCCCCGGCGGTGAGCCGGGAGCATGAGGGCCTATATGTATTGCACCTGACCGATGAGCGGGAGGTTATCTTCTGCCTGGAGGGGAAGGGAATGGAACGGGGAAATTATGAGATACAGGTCTATCGCTTTTATAAAGACCAAATCGGAAAGGCGGACACGACGCTGAAGGATGGGTGGCCGGTTCCTATGAGCGACAGCGCTCTCCCAGCGGAACAATGTGCGGACGCAAAGAAAATCCAAGTTACTCCGGATTACTACTATACGGTCGTGCTCTCGTGGGGAGAGGGGAATTTTGCGGAGTTTCCCTTTCTCACAGGGCTCTATGAATAGGAGGAAAAAGCCATGGAACCAATTTTTTACACGGTCCTGTCCATCAACGGTGATTACGCCCAGCTCATAGGCGACCACGGTCAGGAACACTCCATTACCATGTTCCTGCTTCCCGAGGGGACCACGGTGGGCAGCCGCCTGAAGCTGGAGAACTTTCAGTGGGAACTGCTATAAAAAAATCCCTGTGCCAGCGGCACAGGGATTTTTTTATGTGAGAACTTACTTGTTGGTGCGGCGCCAGATGTGCATCTTCTCCGCGTCCTGGATGAGCTGCTCCCGGAAGTCGGGGTGGGCAATGGAGATAATGGCCTCGGCACGCTCCCAGGTAGACAGACCCTTCAGGTTGATCATGCCGTATTCGGTGACGATATAGTGTACACAGGAGCGGGGGTCGGTGCAGATGGAGCCGGGAGTCAGGGTGGGGACAATGCGGCTCTTTACGCTGCCGTCCTTGCCGGTGACGGTGGAGGACATGCAGATAAAGCTCTTGCCGCCGTTGGAGAGGTAGGCACCCATGGCAAAGTCCAGCTGGCCGCCGGTGCCGGAGATGTGCTTGATGCCGGCAGACTCCGCATTCACCTGGCCGAACAGGTCCATGTCAATGGCGTTGTTGATGGAGATAAAGTTGTCGATTTGACCGATGACCCGCACATCGTTGGTGTAGTCCACAGGGGCGGCCATCACGTCGGGGTTGCGGTTCACGTAGTCGTAGAGCTTCTGGGTGCCGGCGGCAAAGGCAAAGACCTGGCGGCCGCGGTCCAGGGCCTTATGCCGGCCGGTGATCTTGCCGGCGGCAGCCATATCCACAAAGCCGTCCACATACATCTCGGTGTGGACAGACAGATCCTTAAGATCGGACTGGGCGATCATGGCGCCGATGGTGTTGGGCATGCCGCCGATGCCCAGCTGCAGGCAGGCGCCGTTGGGGATCTCAGGCACCACCAGGTTGGCCACGGCACGGTCCACATCGGTGGGCTCACCGCCGCCGCCCAGCTGGGCCACGGGGGGATTGTCGCCCTACACTACATAGGCCACGTCCTTGATGTTGATCTCGGTGCCGGTAAGGCCATAGACCCAGGGCATGTTCTGGTTGACTTCCACGATGATGCACTTGGCCCGGCTCATCAGGTCGGCCAGGTGGGAAGCGGCCAGACCGAAGTTAAAGTTGCCGTGGGCATCCATGGGAGTGGTCTGGAGCATGACCACATCTACAGGGGCCAGGTTCTCCCGGTAGAACCGGGGCAGCTCGGAGTAGCGCATGGGGCCGAAATAGCCCATGCCCTTGGAGATGATCTTGCGGTCAATGCCGCTGCAGTGCCAGGAATGCCAGGTGAAGTGATCGCCGGCATCCTCGGCCTTGGCGATCTCGGGCATCCACATGGTAACGCCGCCGCGAATCTTCACGTCAGTGAGCTCGTCCTTCCGTTTGGCCAGCGCCTTGTCCAGGGCAATGGGGTGGTTGGTGCACCAGGTGTAATCCACCCAGTCTCCGGACTTCACTACCTTAACCGCCTCTTCCGGGGTGGTCAGTTTCTGCTGATAGAGGGCCTGATAATCCATTTTTTTCTCCTCCGAATCGTAAAAATATAAAATCGTAACAAAACTCAGCGTCCCAGGTCCAGATAGTAGGGCTTCATCAGACTGGGCTGCTCCGTAGAGTCCTTGGTCTGAGATCTCCTGGGTTCCAGGGGCATGCCCCGGGGACGGTCGTGCCGGGGGCGCTTTGTGCCTGCCTGCTTTTTCGGCTGGGGGGCGGGAGCGGGGCGCTCACTTTTTTGAGCCGGGACGGACCGGGCGGGCTTGGCTGCCTTTTTCTTGCTCTGGTGTCCCTTTCGCTCCTGATCCTTGGCCGGGAGCTGCTCCAGCTGGAGCTGGGGAAGCTTTGAGGGGGCGGCGGTGTGCTTCTTCTTATTCCGGCCTTTGCCCTGGCCCTCGGTATGGGGCTGACTCTGGGGAGCGGGGCGGGAAGGGGAAGCAGCAGGCCGTCTGGGGGCCAAAAGCCGGGCGGTGGCGTCCATAATGATGTCGCTGTCCAGTGGATTGGGCCGGTGAAACTCCGTGCGGGGCATGGCGTCTCCGGTGTCCATCAAGGTGCCGGAACGGACACCCCGCTTGGGGGGCGTGGAGCGCTGGACGGGAGCGGTGGGCTCCAGAGGTTTGGCGGACGGAACAGGAGCGGAAGGAGCGGGGACCTGCTGAGGGGGGGTATGCTTCTTCCTGCGTCGGCGGGATTTTTTAGCCCCCACTTCCGCTGTGGAAAGTACATCTTCTGGGGTGGGGTAGGAGAGTTCCCGGGTAGCTTCGACCTTCTTAGGAGCCTGGGCGGCCTGCTGGCGCTGCTGGCGCAGCTGCCGGGCCGCCTGGCGGGCCTCGGCGTCCTCCTCGTTGATGATCTTGCCGCTCTTGTCCCGCTTGGGGGCCTCAAAGTTTGTCATGGGATAGGGGTGGTCGGCCACCTGAGCAATGGGCTTGCCCAGGAGCTTTTCAATGTCCCGGAGCAGAGGCTTTTCCCCAAAATCGCAAAAGGCGATGGCTTCACCGCCTTTTCCGGCCCGGCCGGTACGGCCAATGCGGTGCACATAGGTCTCGGGGACCTCGGGCAGGTTGTAGTTAAACACATGGGACAGCGACTCGATGTCCAGTCCCCGGGCGGCGATGTCGGTAGCCACCAGGCAGCGGATGCGCCCGGCCTTAAAGTCGGACAAGGCCTGCTGCCGGGCGGTCTGGCTCTTGTTGCCGTGGATGGCCGCGGCGGAGATACCCAGCTTGCCCAAGTCACGGGCGACCTTGTTGGCTCCGTGTTTGGTGCGGGTAAAGACTAGGGCGTTTTTCACGTTCTTGGTCTCCATGAGATAGGCCAAGAGGTTTGTCTTGTTTCCCTTATCCACCAGGTAAACCGACTGGCGGATGGCCTCCACCGGGGAGGAAATGGGGTTTACGGCCACCTTGGCCGGGTTATGAAGCAGGGAATTGACCAGCTCGGTGATCTCCGGGGGCATGGTGGCAGAGAAGAAAAGCGTTTGCTTCTGGGCGGGCAGCCACTTGAGAATTTTCTTCACATCGTGGATAAAGCCCATGTCCAGCATACGGTCGGCCTCATCCAAAACAAAAATTTCCAAATTTTCCAGATGAACAAAGCCCTGCTGATACAGGTCCATGAGCCGTCCGGGAGTGGCGATGAGAATGTCCACGCCCTTTTTCAGAGCTTCTACCTGGGGATTTTGGCCCACACCGCCGAAAATGACCGCGTGGCGCAGCTTCAGGTATTTGCCATAAGCCTCAAAGCTCTCGCCGATCTGAATGGCCAGCTCCCGGGTGGGGGTGAGAATCAGGGCCCGAATATCCCGGGACTTCTGGGGGGCGGCATCCAGCCGCTGAAGAATGGGGGTGGCAAAGGCACAGGTTTTTCCGGTGCCGGTCTGGGCACAGCCCAGTACATCCCGCCCGATGAGGGCGGGGGGAATAGCTTTCTCCTGGATCGGAGAGGGCTTGGCGTAGCCCTGCTCCTCCAAAGCACGCAGAATGGGGGCCTTCAGCCCCAAATCACGAAATGTCATGCATTACTTCCTTTTCTCATTCAGCCGGGCCTGTACCCAGCCGGCCCGCTTTTCCCTGCGGGCTGGGGTTAAACTGGGCCGATAAGTCGGCGCCCTGGCTCGATGCTGGGTGTGGAGCCTTTCAGGGGAGCAATCCCTTCTGCCGCAGCTGCTCCAAAACGGTCTGGGCAGTCTGCGCCAGGCTCTGTCCGGCGGGGCAGTCCACGATGATATCGGCATATTTGTCATAAAGGGGGGCACGTATGGCCATCACGTCGGCAAGGGTCTGGCCGGGCTCCATGGCAATGCCACGGGTGGACAAATTTTGAATCCGGCGCTGAAGCTCCTCCAGTTCCACCCGCAGGTAAACCACCGGCCCCAGCTCTTTCAGATGGAAGGCTGCCCGTTCCCGGCACACAGCGCTGCCGCCGGGGGCGATCACGTGCTCGTCGCACTGAAGGCCCAGTACAGCCTGCTCCTCGGCATCCAGAAAGGCCGCCACCCCCCGGCGGTCAAGGATCTCTTGAAGCAGAGCATCCTGCTGCTGCTGAATCAGCAGATCCACGTCCAAAAAGCCATAGCCCAGGAACTTGGCCAGCAGAACGCCGACCGTACTTTTGCCAGAACCCGGCATTCCAATTAGTGTAACATTGCCCACGAAATACTCCAACCTTTACATACAAACTCAAATTATTATATCACACCAAGCGTGGAAAAGAAAGGGGGAAGGGGAGGAAAGAACGGCGGGATCTATGGGGCTTTTGCAGAAATCCATGGTAAGAAACGAACCGGAGCGGATGACAAACGGCACAGTGAGTGTTACAATGGGGCCGGAGAGGATGGGACAAATGGATCTGGTATTTGCATTTTTGATTTTTCTGATTTGCGTGGCGGCCTGCATGGTGCTGGGAGCAAGCCTGTCCTGGGCGCTTCTGGTGGGGCTGGTATGTTTTGCCCTGGTAGGACTGCGCCGGGGCTATTCGGTCCGGGAATTGGGCGGCATGGCGGCGGAAGAGATGAAAACCGCGGGGAAGGTGCTGCGGATTTTGCTGCTGATTGGTTTGCTCACGGCCCTGTGGCGGGCAGGCGGAACGGTGGCCTTTTTTGTCCGGACGGGTGTTTCTCTGATTACGCCAAATACGTTTCTGCTGGTGGCTTTCCTGCTGCCTGCCCTGTTCAGCATGGCCTTTGGCAGCTCCTTCGGCGTGGTGGGGACGGCGGGCGTGATCCTGATGACCATTGCCCGCAGCGGCGGGGCGAATTTGTTGGCCGCCAGCGGAGCAATCATGTCCGGCATCTATGTGGGAGAACGGCTTTCTCCGGCATCCTCCGCCGCGGCGGTAGCGGCGGCGGTGGCCGGAGTGGATGATCGGGCGTTCCGTAGCCGTATGTGGCGGGATACGCTGCTGCCCTTTTCCATCACATTGCTCCTGTATGGCGTTTTGTCCCCGGTCTACCCCATTCACCAGGTGGACGGACAGATTTTACAGGCGCTGTCCACCGGATTTGATTTGAGCTGGCCGGTCATCCTGCCTGCGGTGGCGCTGCTGGCACTGCCGTGGATGAAGGTGAGCGCGGTGGGGGCGATTCTGGTCAGCTGTGTGCTGTCGGCGCTGTGTGCGCTGTTGATTCAGCATATGGACCCTGGGCAGCTGCTGTGGGCTTGTGTGACGGGATACGAGGCCGTTGAGCCGGAGCTGCGGGATATTCTGTCCGGCGGCGGACTTTGCTCCATGCTGGATGTGGCGATTATCGTGGTGTTGTCCTGTGCCTATTCCGGCCTGTTCAGCGGGACAGGCTTCCTGGACCCGGTGACGGAGAAAATGGGGGGACTGATCGACCGGATCGGCCTGTTTGCCACCCATGTTCTGCTGTCCCTTGGCACCTGCATGCTCTTTTGCAACCAGACGGTGGGTACGGTGCTCAGCGCACAGCTCACCCGGGAGGAGTACCACCGCCGGGACCTGCCGCCCATGGAGATGGCGGCCAATATAGGAAATTCCGTGATCAATCTGGCGGGGCTGGTGCCCTGGGCCATTGCCTGCAGCGTTCCCCTGGCTACCATGGGGGTGGGACTTTCCATGCTGCCCTTTGCCTGTTACCTCTATCTCCTGCCCCTGTGCTGCTGGGCCAAGGAGATTTGGAAAGGAAGGAAAAAGACAGGGAAAGAGCCGGCGGGAAAAAATGAGTCCGCATCAGGAAAATCGAATTATTTATAGTTGAGTTTTCTTGCAAAAAGGTGTATACTTTACGCTAATTCCCACCGGGTGGGACCCGGGTACGGCCCTGAAGAAAGTCGATAGGGCCACGGAACAAAGGAGAAGCGTATGAGGTTCCAAATTGCGAGTGACAGCTCTTGTGATCTGGGACGGGAGAGGTGCCGTAGCCTTGGAGTGGAGATGGTATCCTACTATGCCGCCCTGGGAAACGAGACCTATTACCGGGAGGAACGAGACATCTCTACACGGGAATTCTATCAACGCATGGCGGCAATGCCCGGGGTCTTTCCCAAAACCTCCATGCCCACCATGGAGGATTATCTGGAGGCATTTTTCCCCATTGCGCAGCAGGGCATTCCCATTTTATGCATCTGCCTCAACGGTCTATTCAGCGGCTCTTACCAGAATGCCAGAAACTCTGCCGAAGAGCTGCGGGAACGGTATCCGCAGGTGCAGATCTATGTGATGGATTCCAGACTGGCCACCGTGCTGCAGGGGCTGCTGGTGGAGGAGGCGGTGCGGCTGCGGGATCTGGACCTGACGCTGGAGCAGGCGGTGGCCATCCTGGAGCAGCTGCCCCAAACCGGCCGGATCTTCTTTACCACCGACGATTTGGACTATCTGCGTCATGGGGGGCGAATCGGCAAAGCTGCTGCCACTACAGGGGCGCTGCTGCGGGTAAAGCCCCTGATCGGGTATGAACATGGAGAGCTTGTTACCGATGGCATCGCCCAGGGGCGGAAGAAGTCGCTGGTGCGGGTGCGGGAGCTGTTTTTCCGGTATGTGGAGCGGGAAAAGCTGAACCTGAATGAGTATATCCTGGCTACGGGCTTTGGCCTGAATCAGGAGGAGCACCGGGAGTTTGCCCAGCAGGTCTACGAGGGCCTGTTGGAGCGGGGCTACGACCGCCCGGAAGTAAAAAAGCCCTATCAGATTGGAATGACCATCGGCGTTCACACCGGTCCTACCCCGATCGGAGTGGGGCTGCTGCGCAAGGCGACGGTTTAAGGAGGAACAAAACCATGAAAAAACTGATGATGCTTGCCCTGGCTGCGGCTATGGGCATGTTTGTGCTGACCGGCTGCGGCGGGGGCGAGGAAGCAAAGGCTTATTCCACCGACCTGGTAGGGGCCATGGTGGAAGCGGGAGCTTTTTCCGAACCACTGGAGGAGTTGGATGGAGACACGGCCTTTGCCCTCTATAAGCTGGGAGATTACGGCCTAGCCCGGGAGGATCTGACCGACTGCGCGGTGCAGCGCTCGGCAGGCGCCACCTGTGAGGAGGGGGCGGTGCTGGTGCTGGCGGATAAGGACAAAGCCGGCAAGGCCCTGGATGCGCTGAAGGCCTATGTGGATGGACAGATTTCCACCAATGAGAGCTACCGCCCCGGGGAGATTCCCAAGCTGGAGGCAGCTTTGGTGGAGCAGCAGGGCGCTTCGGTACTGCTGGTGGTGGCCAATGACCTGGACGCCGCCAAGAGTGTCATCGAATAAGAGAAAACGGCTTCTGCCAATGGCAGAAGCCGTTTTTGTGTCTTAGCAGAAGGAGCAGGGCTCCTCCACGGTAACTGTGTATTTTTCCAGCAGGGCAACGGGATGGTAGGAGAGCTTGCTGGTGCGCAGGCCTGGATCTCCGGTGTCGTCCTCCCGGTTAATGAAGGAGACTCCCTCATGGGCAAACTGTTGGGCAAATTGGGCCACCAGCATTTGATAGCACCCCTCATAGTCCCGGTCGGCCTTCTCAATGTGGGTAAAGAGGGTGTCGCCGATGATCTCACCCAGAGAGAAGCCAACGATTTCCCCATCCACCAGAAGCATACCGCCCAGCAGGTCATAGGCCTGGTAGTTGTCCAGCACCTCGTGGGTCTTGGCAATGTCTTCGTGGAAGGTGGCGGCGGACTTATCCCACCGGCTGGCGTAGCGGTCCAAAAATGCCTTTACCTGGGGGATGTCCTCTTGCTCGATGGGGCGGAACAGCCAGTTTCCATAGGTTTTCAGGAACTTATTCACATGGTTTCGCTGGCCACTGAGCTTTTTGCCCCGGAAGTATTTCAAATCCTCCGCCCGGTACAGGTAGTCGAAGTTGTTTCGCTCAGCAAGGGCGGCGCTGTTGGGGAAAAACTCCTGAAGCCGCTCCAGCTCGTCCTTGGGGACGGGATAGAAGGCAATGGGCATGTTTCGGCGGCAGCAATAGGCGGCGATCTGGGTATAGTGCTCCCAACGTCCGCCCCCCAGAGGGAGGGTAAAGGTTTCGCCCAGACCGGGGTAGAGTACCTTAAAATAGAGGGAGCCGTCATAGATGGCCCACTCGGTTTTATACATATCCCGCCAGATGAATACGGTGCCGGGGGTAGTGTCGCAGATACGGCTGCCGCTGTATCCAAAGAACGGCCGCAGCTTGGGAAGATCCTCTAATTGCAGGGGGTGGAAGTCTAACATAAATTCAAATCCTTATTTCCGGTTCTGAGCAGAGGTGTTTTCCACTGTCAGACCTTTTTATCGTTGTATATCGGTGATGCGGCCAAAGTACCATCCGGTTACCCCATCCTTTTTGCACAGGAAGGCATCCTGGGTCTGCCAGACCAAGGTGAGGCGGTCGCCGGGGGCGACAGGAAGGCGGTAATCCGTGGAGTCCTCGCACCACAGGCCCTTGGGGCCCTGGCGGAGGTAAGCGTTCAGCACCCAGAGCTCCCGGCCTGTTTCCACATGGCGGCACCAGGACAGCTCCTCACCCGGCTCCAGCAGCTCCAGGGCGGAGCGGCCCCAGCGGATGTTCAGGCTGTCTCTGCTGGGAGTCTGGGAGTCTAGGGCGGTGCCGGTGGGCAGGCCGTCCCAGGCGGTCCAGGAAAATTCCGCGGCGTCGGGGGAGGAGAGTATCAGAGCATTGAGCTGGCCGTCCGCCTTCAGCACGCAGCCGCCGTCAATGGAGGCAATCTTCCGGTGGGGGAGGATCATGGGGGCGGCGGAGGGAATGTGGGAATTGTAGAGGGTCACAGGCCAGTGGCCCACCACCACCCACTTATCAAAGGAGTGGCCCTGGGAGAGAAAGTCGTCATTTTTCATGCAGCGCCAGCGGTTGAGCTTCTCCATGTGCTCCAGAGAGGGCACGCCTCCGTGAACAAACACCAGACGGTCGGTCTCCAGAATGGTGGGCAGAGATTTCAGCCATGCCCACTCCTCCGGGTAGGCCGAGCGCAGATCACGCCGCAGCCGGGGCAGATCCTCCAACTGCTCAAAGCCGCCTTCCCGGGCCAGCTGCCGGATAGTAGATTCCGGATGCTGAGGAAGGTAGGAGGAGAAAAAGCGCCCATCCAGAGCATCCGTTTCAAAGAAATTCAGCACCAGCCCGTCGCAGTTTCCGCACAGGGGATAGAGCCTGTGCGTGTGGGAGAGTTCCATCAAACGGCGCAGCAGAGCCAGACTATCCTTGCCCTTCTCAATCATGTCGCCCACCAGAATCAGACTGTCCTGGCCAGTCAAAGCGATCTTGTCCATCAGGGCAGAAAAAAAGGAGAGGTTTCCGTGGATATCACTGACGGCAATGACCCGCCCCTCCGGGGAGAGTTGGGGGTGAATGATAAGCGGTTCGTCCATGGTATAGCCCCCCTTTCAAGCGGAGAATTGGTTGGGTACAGGCAATCATACCATAGAGATCGGGAGAAAATCAAGGGAGAAAACCGCCCCCTTGGCGAATCCAAGGGGGCGGCAGCGGTTAAAATTAGCCGAAGTAGCGCTTCAGCAGGCCCTCAAAAGCCTTGCCGTGACGGGCCTCGTCGCGAGCCATCTCGTGCACAGTGTCGTGGATGGCGTCCAGACCCAGCTCCTTGGCCTTCTTGGCCAGCTCGAACTTGCCGGCGGTAGCACCGTTCTCGGCGTCCACACGCAGCTCCAGGTTCTTCTTGGTGGAGTCGGTGACCACCTCGCCCAGCAGCTCGGCAAACTTGGCGGCGTGCTCGGCCTCCTCGTAAGCGGCCTTCTCCCAGTACAGACCGATCTCGGGATAGCCCTCACGGTGAGCCACACGGGCCATGGCCAGGTACATGCCCACCTCGGAGCACTCGCCCTCGAAGTTCATGCGCAGACCCTTGATGATCTCCTCATCCACGCCCTGGGCCACGCCCACCACGTGCTCGGCAGCCCAGGTCTTCTCACCGGCCTGCTCCTTGAACTTGGAAGCGGGAGCCTTGCACAGGGGGCAGAACTCAGGAGCGGAATCGCCTTCGTGAACATAACCGCAAACAGTACAAACAAACTTCTTCATAATAGAATTCCTCCTCAATTTAATACAGTTTCTTGTTGATTGGATTGGGTGCAGGTGGGACAAAGCCCATGGAAGGTGAGCTCATGTCTGGAAACTGCAAGCCCATATTGCCGGCTGACGGACTGGTCCAAATCTGCGCCCAGAGTAATCTTGGGCAGATCCATGACAGATCCGCAGCATTCGCAAACAAAATGGCTGTGGGGCTGGGTAACTGCATCAAACCGCTCCTGCCCCTGGACCACGCCGACGCTCTGAATAAGCCCGTGGTTTTGGAAGAAAATCAGGTTCCGGTAGACCGTTCCCAAGCTGAGGTCGGGATGGGTGGGCTTGAGCTTTTGATAAACCCATTCGGCAGAAGGGTGGCAGTCAGTAGACTGAAGCAAGGTAAGCATATCCGCCCGCTTTTTACTGTATCGTGTGGCACGCTCCATGGCCGGCCTCCTTTCGTTAATAATAGTAATTCTTATTACGGGATTATACTAGCACACCGGAAGGCGTTTGTAAAGAGGAAAATTGAAAAAAAGTAAAAAAGTTTGAAGCGAGCCGGCGGCCCGCTCCAAACTAGATTATTTCCTCTTTTGATGCCGCTTAAACCAACCTAAGACCGCGTCTTCCACCTGGTTTCCGTAGCGCATGCCCAGCAAAAAAAGTCCAAGCCCCGCCAGGGCAATGGGAACCATGGCCCACAGAGGCAGTGAGATGGTAGAGCCGCCCAGCGCACAGGAGAACAGCAGGCCCCAAGGACGGGTGAGCAGCATAATAACAAAAAAGCGACGCACAGAGATCGAGGTCAAACCAGCCAGAATACACAGTACATCATCCGGGAAGAAGGGAAACAGAAAGGCCAGCGCCAAAAAAATGGGGGCCTTTGTCTCCAAAATGGATTGATACTTCTCTGAAAGCTTCCGGCTGACCAGCCGGTCGGCAAAATCCCTTCCCAGGCCCCGAGCTAGGGAAAAGACCAGCAGGGAGCCGGAAATTACCGCGGCATAGGTGAGAAAAAAGGAGGGCCAGGTTCCAAAGAGCACTCCCCCCGCCACAGACGTGATGTTGCTGGGAATGGGGGCCAGCACCACGGAAAGAAACTGTACCAGAAAAAAGCATAGATGGGAATAGGGGGCAAAGCGGTCAATGTAGCTGCGCAGCCCCTCGGTGGAGGTGGCGGCGGCGAAAAAACCGGTATGGTATAAGAAAAAGCCGCCTCCCAAACAGAGCAGGACGGCGGCTGTCAGCAGAGCGATCCGTCGTTTCATAGGCGCACCCTACGCCTCCTTTTCCAGATATCGGTGGTATTCTACCACATCGGACGGGAAAAAACGACAAAAGACTCCTTAAAAATTTATGAACATTTCAAACACCTCAAACCCGGCGGATGGAGGCGATGCTGCCGGCGATTTGCCGGGCCACGGCGGGGTTGTTCATGGTGTACAGGTGGATTCCGTCCACGCCGCCGGCGATCAGGTCGGAGATCTGGTCAATGGCGTAGGCGATTCCGGCCTCCCGCAGAGCGTCGGGATGATCTCCATACCGGGCTAAAATCCGGGTCAGCTTTCGGGGCATGCTGGCTCCACACATGGAAACCATCCGCTGGATGGAGGCCTGGGACAACACGGGCATAATGCCCGCTTCGATGGGGACGTTGATGCCGGCAATGCGGCAGCGCTCCAAGAAGCGGAAGAAATCCTCGTTGTCAAAGAAAAGCTGACTGACCAGGTGCTGGGCGCCTGCATCCACTTTCATTTTCAGGTGGCGGATATCGCTGACCAGGTCGGGGCTCTCCAAATGTCCCTCCGGGTAGCAGGCGGCGGAGACGCCAAAGTCCCCCCGGGAATGAATATAAGTGACCAGATCGCTTGCGTAGGCAAAATCGGTTTTAGGGGGATAGTCGGGGTTGACGTCTCCCCGAAGGGCCAGGACATTTTCCACGCCGTCCGCCTTCAGGTCGGCCAGGAGCTGATCCACGTCCTCTTTCCCGGCGGCCACGCAGGTGAGATGGGCCATGGCGGGGATGTGATAGCGGTTTTCAATGATAGAGGCAATCTCCCGGGTGGTCTGGTTGACCTTGGAGCCACCGGCTCCATAGGTGACGGAGATGAAGTCGGGGCGGATGCCCTTCAGACCGTCCAGTGTGGTGTAGATGCTGTCCACAGGGGTGTCCCGCTTGGGTGGAAATACCTCGCAGGAAAACACGGTTTTTCCTTTTCCAAATAGTTCTGCCAGTTTCATCGTCATTACCTCCCTGTATCAAATGGTGATAGGATGATCAGAAGTCTATGTCCAGCAGCACGGGGCAATGATCACTGCCCTCAACGGAAGAGAGAATCTCTGCCCGCCGGATCTTGTCCCGGAGCCGGTCGGATACAATAAAATAATCAATACGCCATCCGGCGTTGTTTTTCCTGGCGTTGAAGCGATAGGACCACCAGGAGTAGGCCCCTGTCAAATCGGGATAGAGGTAGCGGAAGGAGTCGGTAAAGCCGGAGGAGAGCAGAGCGGTCATTTTCTCCCGCTCCTGGTCGGAAAAGCCGGCATTCATATGGTTGGTTTTTGGGTTTTTCAGGTCAATCTCCTGGTGGGCCACATTCAGGTCTCCGCAGTAAATGACCGGCTTGACCTTGTCCAGAGACATAAGGTACTCCCGCAGATCGTCCTCCCACTGCATACGGTAGTCCAGCCGCTTGAGCCCGTCCTGAGCGTTGGGGGTGTAGCAGCAGACCAGATAAAATGGCTCATACTCCAAGGTGATGAGCCGCCCCTCGTGGTCGTGGATGTCCTTGTCCATGCCATAGGCCACGGCGATGGGGGCATGGGGGGTGAAGACGGCGGTGCCGGAGTAGCCCTTTTTCTCCGCTGAGTTCCAATATTCCAGAATTCCCTCTCCCAGAGGGACATCCGCCTGCCCCTGCTCCATTTTGGTCTCCTGAAGGCACATAAAGTCGGGAGTCTGTCCCTGATAAAAGTCCAGAAAGCCCTTTTTCATACAGGCCCGCAGGCCGTTTACATTCCAGGAAATGAATTTCATAAGCCGCTCCTCTGCATTCCGGTGTGACCGGTTTTGTCTCATTATACTCAGGGGAGAAACCTTTGGCAAGAAAAAACGGGAAGGCAGCGCAAAATCCGGCTGCCGCCGTTGCGTTTCTCGCCGGGATTTTGTATAATACTATCTATTGAATTGCCTGCCCCGCTCCTGCGGCCGGGAACAGACAGACCTCCTGGCCCCAAGGAAGGGCCATGGAATCCAGATGACAAGGAGTGTCCATTATGAGAGAAATTATCCTGCCCCAGGGCTATACCCCCCTGTTGTCCATCTATGAGACCCAGAAGGCCATCGATCTTTTAAAGCGCCTGTTTGCCGACAAGCTCTCCGGAGCCTTGCGGCTGCACCGGGTGTCCGCCCCCCTGTTCGTGGCGGCTTCCTCCGGCCTTAACGACGACCTGAACGGTGTGGAGCGGCCGGTGTCCTTTGATATCAACGGCGTGCAGGGGGATGCGGTTATCGTCCACTCCCTGGCCAAGTGGAAGCGCCTGGCCCTGAAGCGCTACCAGTTCCAGGTGGGTGAGGGCCTTTACACTGACATGAATGCCATCCGCCGGGATGAGGAGCTGGATATCCTTCACTCCGCCTATGTGGATCAGTGGGACTGGGAAAAGATCATCGCCCGGGAGGAGCGTAATCCGGAGTTTTTGAAGGCCACGGTCCGCTCTATCGTGGGCGCTCTGGCCGACACCCAGAATTTCCTGCGTACGGTGTTCCCCCAGCTGTGTGTGCTGCCCCAGCTGTCCACCGATGTATCCTTTATTACCGCTCAGGAGCTGGAGGATCTGTACCCCGACCTTACGCCCAAGGAGCGGGAGCACGCCTATGTGAAGGAACACCCCACCACCTTCCTGATGGGTATCGGCGGCAAGCTCCGTTCCGGCAAGCCCCACGACGGCCGTGCCCCCGACTATGACGACTGGGATCTGAACGGCGATCTGCTGGTGTGGGACAGCGTTGGAAAACGCTCCTTCGAGCTGTCCTCTATGGGCATCCGGGTGGACGAAGAGAGCCTGGCACGGCAGCTGAAGCTGGCCGACTGTGAAGACCGACGGGAGCTGCCGTTCCACAAGGTGCTGCTGAATGGGGAGCTCCCCCTGACCATGGGCGGCGGCATTGGCCAGTCCCGGGTATCCATGCTGCTGCTGGGCAAGGCCCACATCGGTGAGGTGCAGTCCTCCCTGTGGGACGAGGCCAATATAAAGGCCTGCGAGGACGCGGGGATCATTCTGCTGTAATGGCTGCGCCCGTCACAATTTCCCGTGTGGACACCGATGAGGTGCTGCGCTACATGGGCTGTCCGCCGGAGAAGGCGGACGCACAGCTGCGGGCACTGGTGGAGGGCTGTGCCGGAGAATTGCTGACTGTGGCGCGGCCCCGCTGGGCCTGGCGGGAGATGGCTCTGACCCAAGAGCCCCAGGGCGTGCGATTGGAGAACGGGCTTCTTCTGCCCGGAGCGGACCTGAAAGGCCATCTGGCCGGCTGCTGCCGGGCAGCGGTGTTCTGCGCTACCCTGGGTGCGGAGACCGATACCTTGATCCGCCGGGCCGAGCAGCGGGATATGGGCCGGGCCCTGGCGCTGGACTGCTGCGCATCGGCGGCGGTGGAGGAGCTGTGCGACCAGATCGAGCTGGAGTTGCAGGGCAAGTTTCCCGGCTGCTTCTTCCCCTACCGCTTCAGCCCCGGGTATGGAGATCTGCCCCTGGAGGTCCAGGGAGAGCTGCTCAATCTGCTGGATGCCCCACGGCGGGTGGGGCTGTGCGCCAATGAGAGCTCCCTGCTTACGCCGCGAAAATCTGTGACCGCTATATTAGGAATCGCAGAAAACGAATTGGAAGAAACACACCGCAGCTGCCTGGGCTGTCCCGCCCGGGAGGGCTGCCAGTATCGAAAGGCGGGAGGACACTGTGGACGTTGAAGCGCTGCTGCGGGGGAAAAACCCTGTGATTTTGGACGGAGGCATGGGGACCATGCTCCAGGCCAAGGGGCTGAAGCTGGGGGAATACCCGGAGCTGGCCGCTTTGGAGCACCCGGATTGGGTGAAGGAGATCCACCGCGCCTATGTGGAGGCGGGAGCCCAGATTCTATGTGCCAATACCTTTGGCGCTAACCGGGAAAAGCTGCGCCGCACCGGCAAGACGGTGGAGGAGGTCATTCCTGCCTCCATCGCGTTGGCCAAGGAGGCCGCCGCCGGCCGGGCTCTGGTGGCTCTGGATATGGGGCCCACAGGGCAGCTGCTGGAGCCCACAGGTTCCCTGGACTTTGAGACGGCGGTGGATATCTTCGCCCAGGAGGTGCGCGCCGCAGTCAAGGCTGGGGCGGACCTGGTGATGATCGAGACCATGACCGACCTTCAGGAGTGCCGGGCCGCTCTGCTGGCAGTAAAGGAAAACAGTGATCTGCCTGTGATGGTGTCCCTCACCTACGAGGAGCGGGGACGGACCTTCCTGGGCCATGCCCCTGCCGCCGCCGCCCTGACCTTGGAAGGCATGGGGGCGGACGTGATCGGGGTGAACTGCTCTCTGGGTCCCCGGGAGATGCCGCCGCTGGTGGAGGAACTGCGCCGCTGGACCACCCTGCCCATTTCCATCAAGCCAAACGCCGGCCTTCCTGATCCAGGGGGGGCGGGCTATGACATCACCCCGGAGGAGTTTGCCGCCGCCATGGGGGAGCTCACCAAGTTGGGGGTAAAGTGCTACGGGGGCTGCTGTGGTACCACCCCGGAGTATATCGCCCTTCTGAAGCAGGCACTGGAGGGGCGGACCATCCGGGAGAGTGAAAGAGGCCCCATTCCGGCGGCCGTGTGCAGCCCAAACACCGTGGTGCCCATGGACCGGGTACGGGTCATCGGTGAGCGCATTAACCCCACGGGAAAGAAGCTGATGAAGGAAGCTCTGCGCCGGGGGGATGTGGACTTCATGCTGGGCCAGGCGCTGGAGCAGATGGAGGCGGGAGCAGACATCCTGGATGTGAATGTGGGCCTGCCCGAGATTGACGAGGGAGAAATGATGGTCCGGGTGGTCAAAGCCCTCCAGGGGGTCACTGATGCACCACTCCAGCTGGATTCCACCCGGCCCGAGGTGCTGGAGAAGGCCCTGCGGGTCTATTGCGGCAAGGCCATTGTCAACTCGGTGAACGGAGACCGGGAGACCATGGAGGCCATTTTGCCCCTGGTGAAGAAGTATGGCGCCGCTGTGGTGGGCCTGACCCTGGACAAGCAGGGCATCCCCAAAACTACCCAGGAGCGCATGGATATTGCCCAGCGGATTTTGGACACCGCCCTGTCCTATGGCATCCGGCGGGAGGATGTGTACATCGACTGCCTGACCCTTACCGTCTCCGCCGAGCAGGAGGGAGCGGCTCAGACGTTGGAAGCTCTGCGCCGGGTCCACAGTGAGCTTGGACTAAAGACGGTGCTGGGGGTGTCCAACATCTCCTTCGGTCTGCCTGCCCGGCCTCTCATCAACCAGAATTTCCTTACCATGGCCATGACCTGCGGCCTGGACCTGCCCATCATCAATCCCAACATGGGAGAGATGATGGCCGCGGTGCGCAGCTACCACCTTCTGATGAATATTGACAAGGAGGCCAGAGACTTTATTGCCGCCTATGGCGGGGCCACCATTTCCACCTCCATTACCTCGGGAGGAGGTCAGCAGGTTACCGCACCCGGGGCAGGGGAGCGGAGTCTGAGTCAGATTGTGGAGTCCGGCCTGCGGGGAGAGGCGGGAGAGTGTACCCGGAAGCTTTTGGACACTGCCGACCCCATGACCATTGTGGACGATATTTTGATTCCAGCCCTGGACAAGGTGGGTGCTGACTTTGAGGCGGGACGGGTGTTCCTGCCCCAGCTCATCCAGTCTGCCGGGGCGGCCCAGGCCGCCTTTGAGGTGATCCGTCAGACCATGCCCGCCCAACCGGAAGGGGCGGGAGGGGAGAAGGCCCCTATTGTGCTGGCTACCGTCAAGGGAGACATCCACGACATCGGCAAGAATATTGTGAAAGTTTTGCTGGAAAATTACGGCTACCCGGTGATTGACCTGGGCAAGGACGTGGACCCAGAGGAAGTGGTTCGGGCGGCGGAGAAGCACCATGCGCCTCTGGTGGGGCTGTCCGCCCTGATGACCACTACCCTGCACAGCATGGAGCAGACCATCGCCCTGCTGCGCAAGGCGAACCTCCCCTGTAAAGTGGTGGTCGGGGGTGCGGTGCTTACGGCGGAGTATGCCAAACAGATTGGCGCCGACTTCTATGCCAAAGATGCCAAGCAGAGTGTGGACGTAGCCCGCCAGGTCATTGGATAACTGCGTCATAACGTGAAAAAATCCCTCTCCAACTTCTCGGAAAGCTGGGGAGGGATTTTTCCTGCGTTGCTATTTCCGGTTCCCTCTGTTATAATGGGGAAAATTGTCGAAGCATGGAAGGAGGAATCCATATGAACGACAATGTGCCCGGCGGAGACCGGAAGCAAACCAAAAACTGGCTGGGAATTACCGCGCTGGTCCTGGCAGTGGCGGCGATTGTGATGGCGGGCTCGGCTTTGTATTTGGTCCTGAGAGAGGAACTGGCTCCGGAGCCGGAGACCTTCCAATATGGCGGTCAGACGCTGGTGGCCATGGAGGGAATGCCCCGCAATCCCTATAGCCGGGAGAATTTTTCTATGGATGAAAAGGGCCGGATCACCTATGAAAAAGATGGAATCCAGGCCAAAACCGGTGTGGATGTGTCGGTTTACCAACAGGAGATTGACTGGCAGGCGGTAGCGGCAGACGGCATTGACTTTGCCATCATTCGCTTGGGCTACCGGGGCTATACCGAGGGCGGACTGATGATGGATGAGCGCTTTGAGACTAATGTTCAGGGGGCTCTGGACGCGGGACTGGAAGTGGGAGTTTATTTCTTCTCCCAGGCCATTACTCCCCAGGAGGCGGAGGCGGAAGCTGCATTTGTCCTCAATGCCATTGAGGATTACGAGATAACCGGCCCCATCGCCTTTGACTGGGAGCCAATTACCTCCGGGCAGAATGCACGCACCGACGGACTCACCGGCGAGGTGCTTACCCAGTGCGCGGGGGCCTTCTGTGCCAAGGTGGCCCAGGCCGGCTATAAGCCCGCGGTCTACTTCAATCAGGACCTGGGATACCTCCATTATGATCTGAGAGAGCTCACGGACTACACCCTGTGGCTGGCCGAGTATGACCAGAAGCCGGACTTTTACTACCACTTTGACCTGTGGCAGTATACCCATACCGGCACAGTGGCAGGGATTGAAGGAAATGTGGATCTGAACCTGATGTTTGGATAAATTAGACGCCATGACACCAAAACGCCCGAAGGTAAGCTGCCTTCGGGCGTTTCACTATGTTTTCCAAAGAAACATTTCATACACGTGCCTGAGAAGAGACGGCCCCGCAAAACCTTGCAGTGCAAAACGTTGCAGAGCTGTGCTCTTTATTCCCACTCGATGGTTGCCGGGGGCTTACTGGTGATATCGTAAACGATGCGGTTGATGTGGGGAACCTCATTGACGATGCGCACAGAGATCTTGTCCAGCACCTCATAGGGGATCCGGGCCCAGTCGGCGGTCATAAAGTCGCTGGTAGTCACAGCCCGGAGGGCCAAGGTGTAGTCGTAGGTGCGTCCATCGCCCATGACGCCTACCGAGCGGGTGTTGGTGAGGACAGCAAAATACTGGTTAAGGTTCTTGTCCTCACCAGCCTTGGCAATCTCTTCCCGGAAGATGTGGTCGGCCAGTCGCAGGGTGTCCGCTTTCTCCTTGGTGATGTCGCCGATGATGCGGATGGCCAGACCGGGGCCGGGGAAGGGTTGACGGGAGACCAGGTATTCGGGCAGGCCCAGCTCCCGGCCCAGCTGCCGGACCTCGTCTTTGAAGAGCAGGCGCAGGGGCTCAATGATCTCCTTAAAGTCCACATAGTCGGGAAGGCCGCCCACATTGTGGTGGCTCTTGATGACGGCGGCATTGCCCGCGCCGGACTCGATGACGTCGGGGTAAATGGTGCCCTGGGCCAGGAAGTCCACGGCACCCACCTTTTTGGCCTCCTCTTCAAAGACCCGGATAAACTCCTCGCCGATGATCTTGCGCTTGTGCTCGGGCTCACTCTCCCCGGCCAGCTTCAGCAGGAATCGGCTCTCGGCATTGACGCGAACAAAGTTGATGTCCCACTTGGAGAAGGCGGCCTCCACCTCGTCTCCCTCGTTGAGACGCATAAGACCGTGGTCCACAAACACGCAAGTGAGCTGCTTGCCCACTGCCTCGGCCAGCAGGGCGGCTACCACAGAGGAGTCCACGCCGCCGCTGAGAGCCAGCAGCACTTTGCCGCTGCCCACCTTTTCCCGAACCTGGGCAATGGCGGTGTGCTTATAGTCCTCCATGGTCCAGTCCCCGGCGGCCTGGCATCCCTCATAGAGCAAGTTGCGGACCATGTCAACGCCGTGCTCGGTCTGGTTGACCTCGGGCTGGAACTGCACGCCGTAGAAGCCGCGCTTCTCGTCGGCAATGGCCACATTGGGGCAGGCATCGGAGTGGGCGGTGAGGGCAAAGCCCTCGGGCACACGGGCCATGTAGTCCCCGTGGCTCATCCAGGAAATTCCTTCTGCGGGCAGCCCCTTGAAGAGCTTGCAGCCGGTGTCGTAGTAGGTCTGGGTCTTGCCGTACTCCCGGGCAGAATCATCCTGGGCCTCGGTGACCTGGCCGCCCAGGGTGTGGGCGATGAGCTGACAGCCATAGCAGATGCCCAGAATGGGCACACCCCAGGTGAAAATCTCGGGGTCCACATGGGGGGAAGATTCCAGATAAACGGAATTGGGACCGCCGGTAAAGATGATGCCAATAGGATTCATGGCCTTCAGCTGGGCCAGGGGGGTGGTATAGGGCTTGACTTCGCAGTACACATTGCACTCCCGGACCCGGCGGGCAATGAGCTGGTTGTACTGACCGCCGAAGTCAAGGACAATGACAGTCTGATGGGACATGAAGGTTCCTCCCTTGTGGGTTTAGATTTAACAAATGTTTAACCTCGATTCCCTTGTTTTCGACCTAGAAATCAGGTATGCTGGTATCAGAAATCAGGAAAGGAGGCGGATCGTATGCTGCAGGATTTGGAAGATATGCTCTATGAACGGGAAAGCGGCGTGGTAAGCGAGCGCTGATTGAACCGATCCATACGGACAAGGAGCCACACCTTCGGGTGTGGATTTTTGCGTTTCAGGGGAAAATTACGGCTGGGGCGGCCCTTGTGGCCGCCCCAGGCGGAAAATCAGATCTTGGTGATATCGATGGGGGTCAGATCCTCGCTGCGGCTCTGCTGGCGGACGGTGAGCAGGGCACGGGCGGTATCCACGGCGGTGACGCAGCCCACTCCGTGCTCCACAGCGGAGCGGCGGATGTGGAAGCCGTCGGAGTCGTGCTTGCGGCCGCGGGTGGGGGTGTTGATGATGAGGTCCACGGTACCGGAGGCGATCATGTCCAGAATGTTGGGGTGGGACTGGGACACGCGGTTGACCCGCTTGCACTCGATGCCGGCGTCGTTGAGGAACTGGCAGGTGCCGGAAGTGGCGTAAAGCTCCACGCCCATTTCCTCAAAGCCCCGGGCGATGGAGACAATCTCCTGCTTGTCCTCATCCTTCACGGTGATGATGATGCGCCCGCCCCGCTTGGGAGCCCGCATGCCGGAGCCCTTGAAGGCCTTGAGCAGGGCCTGGGGATAAGTCTCAGCCAGACCCAGCACCTCGCCGGTGGACTTCATCTCAGGGCCAAGGCCGGTGTCCACATCGGTGAGCTTTTCGAAGGAGAAGACGGGGGCCTTCACGGCATAGTAGCTGGCCTCGGGATAGAGACCGGTGCCGAAGTTCAAATCCTTCAGCTTCTGGCCCAGCATAACCTTGGTAGCCAGGTCGATGATGGGCACGCCGGTGACCTTGGAGATATAAGGGATGGTGCGGGAGGAACGGGGGTTGACCTCGATGACGTAGATGTCATCATCATAGAGGATATACTGGGCGTTAATGAGGCCGATGACGCCCAGGTGCTTGGCCATGTTCTTGGTGTGCTGGAGAATGAGCTGGCGGTGCTTCTCCTCCAGGTGGAGGGGAGGATACACGGCGATGGAGTCGCCGGAGTGAACACCGGCACGCTCCACGTGTTCCATAATGCCCGGAATGAGGATATCCTCACCATCGAACACGCCGTCTACTTCCAGCTCCCGGCCCATCAGGTACTTGTCCACCAGAATGGGGTGCTCCTGAACGGTCATGTTGATGATCTTCATGAACTCCTCAATGTTCCGGTCGGAGTAAGCAATCTCCATGCCCTGACCGCCCAGCACGTAGGAGGGACGCACCAGAACGGGGTAGCCCAGCTCGTGGGCCGCCGCCAGGGCCTCCTCGGTGGTGAAGATGGTGCGGCCCTTGGCGCGGGGGATGCCGCACTTCTGGAGGATGTCATCAAAGCGCTCGCGGTCCTCGGCGGCATCCACGCCGTCGGCGGGGGTGCCCAGGATCTGCACGCCCATGTCGGTGAGAGCCTTGGCCAGCTTGATGGCGGTCTGACCGCCGAACTGAACCACGGCGCCCCAGGGCTTCTCCTGCTCCACAATGTTCTGCACGTCCTCGGCGGTGAGGGGCTCGAAGTACAGCTTGTCGGCTACGTCGAAGTCGGTGGAGACGGTCTCGGGGTTATTGTTGATGATGATGGTCTCATAGCCCAGGCGCTTGAAGGCCCAGACGGAGTGGACAGAGCAGTAGTCAAACTCGATGCCCTGGCCGATGCGGATGGGGCCGGAACCCAGAACCAGAACCTTCTTTTTGTCGGAGTGGTTGTCCACGGCCTCGTTTTCCCCGTCATAGGTGGAGTAGTAGTAGGGGGTCTCGGCGTCAAACTCAGCAGCGCAGGTGTCTACCATCTTGAAGGAGGGGACAATGCCGTAGTGCTCCCGCAGAGCCTTGACCTCGGACTGCTTCATGCCGCACAGGGTGCCGATGTAGCTGTCGGCAAAGCACATCTCCTTGGCGCGCTTCAGGGTGTCGATGTCGGGCTCGC